>CALPOM020000062.1 GCA_943325205.2 Thermoflexus hugenholtzii JAD2
AAATTTTAAGTGATATTGATAGTTGGTTAAATACTGGAAAATGTCAATTCGCTATTGCAGCAAAGTTTCCTTTAAAGGATGTTGTCCAGGCTCATGAATTGATCGAGTCAGGCAACAAGATCGGGCACGTGATTTTAGAGATGGATTAGGTATCAGGCTTGTTGCTCTAATTCCTCACTCAGCGTTAACCATTGCTCCTCAATCTTTGCTAGCTCGCTAGTGGTATTACCTATGAGGGCACTAGTTTGGGTAATTTCGTCTATATGAGTTTGTGATACAAGCAGTTCTTGTAATTGATGCTCTTTTTCTTTGAGCCTGGCCATTTTTTCTTCTAACTGTTCTAATTGACGCACAAGTTTCTTATGATCACTAGGAGTTACTTGCGCAGATTTTGCCAAGGATTTGTTTGAAATTTCATTTTGAATTATTCCGGTTAAGGAGAGTTGCTTCGCATTTTCTCTAGCCAATTTTGCCTCCTCCAACAAATAGCGCTGGTAGTCCTCAAGATCGCCATCAAATGGTTTAATGCCGCCTTTAGAGACCATCCAAAACTCATCGCAAACGGACCTTAGAAGTGCTCGGTCGTGACTAACTAGCATCACTGTTCCTTCGAATTCATTTAAAGCCATGGCTAAAGCCTCACGGGTTGCTAAATCGAGGTGGTTAGTTGGCTCATCCAGTAATAGTAGATTAGGTCTTTGCCAGACAATCATGCACAAGACTAGGCGGGCTTTTTCACCGCCACTCATACTGCCCACACGCTGGAAAATCATGTCGCCACCAAAGTTAAACATACCCAAAAAGCCTCTCAGATCCTGCTCTCTAGTCGCTTGACCACTTAAACGATTTTCGCTGGTAAGTTTTTTGACAAGTCCAATCATATGCTCTAAAGGGTTGTCTGATGGATTTAAGACATCGAGTTCTTGTTGAGCAAAGTAGCCGATGCTGAGCCCGCGCCCTTCAGTTAATTCTCCTTCAAGAGGTTTTAAAACGCGCGCAATAGTCTTTACAAAGGTGGACTTACCCTGCCCATTTGCCCCTAAAATTCCAAGACGTTGCCCAGCCAAAACGGACCTATTCACATTTTTCACAATATAAATAGGTGCTTGGTCGACCGATTCTGAAAGAGCGGGATATCCAAAGCAGACATTTTGCATGGAGAGCATGGGATTTGGAAGATTGGCCGGCTCTTTAAAATCAAAAGTAAAGTCTGCCTCGGCTAACAGCGGAGCAACTTTTTCCATACGGTCGAGTGCTTTTACACGACTTTGTGCTTGTTTGGCTTTGCTGGCTTTCGCTTTAAATCGAGCGATAAATTTTTGGAGATGGGCAATCTTATCTTGCTGCTTGCTAAAGGCGCTTTGTTGTAAGGCCATTTGTTCTGATCGCAAGTCTTCAAAGGATGTGTAGTTACCGCTATAGCGAGTTAATTTAGAGTTCTCAATATGCATGGTTACATTCGTAATGGCATCTAAAAACTCTCTGTCATGGCTAATCACGATGAGCGTACCTTCGTATTTTTTCAGCCAGGCTTCAAGCCAAACTAGGGCATCTAAGTCTAAGTGGTTCGTTGGCTCATCTAATAAAAGTAATTCTGATGGGCACATAAGTGCTCTCGCCAGTTGTAAACGCATACGCCAACCGCCCGAGAAGCTATTAACGGGTTGCTCTAGTTCGCTAATTTTAAAGCCTAGGCCAAGGATCAGTGCTTGTGCTCTAGATGTGGCGTCATAAGCACCGCAGTCAGATAAATGCATATAAGCGTTTGCTATTCGATCACCATCATCAGTCATTTGGGCTGCATCGACTTCTTCTTGTGCCGCCAATAAGGCGGTATCTCCTGCAATGACATAGTTAGTGGCTGATTCTTCAGTCTCTGGCATGTTTTGAGCAACCTCAGACATACGCCATTGTGTTGGGATAGAAAACTCCCCACCATCTTCATGAAGGCTTCGGTTTAATAGTGCAAAGAGGCTAGATTTACCAGCACCATTTCGGCCAACAAGCCCAACTTTTTCCCCAGGGTTAATCGTGATGGATGCTCCATCAAGTAAGATTTTAGAGCCACGACGAAGAATAACTTGTTTAAGAAAAATCATAAATTGGTGAATTGAGAGTTGGCTTTAATCGTGAAACAGCAAAAGTAATAGCATTTTAAGAACTTGACTATGATAGTGGTAATTGTAAAGTTAGCAAATTACGATACAGGATTCCGTGTTTTTAGGCATTTCAAAAGTGATACCAAAGGTATTTCATGCAATCAAAAATTGTGGCTATTTCAGTAGCAAAGGTTAGAACATTAATCCAAAAAGGTAATCAGGGCGCTTTAGTCTCCTCAGCGATTCATAAATCGGCTGTAAGTACCTTGGCAAACTCTGCTGCTCAAGAAATAGATCAGTATGGCTTTAAAGAGGATGAGCAAGCTGATCTGCGAGTTCATGGTGGAGTTGATAAAGCCATTTATGCTTACCCTGAAGAAAATTATTCATTTTGGGACGAGATACTTCAAAGAGAAGTTCAACATGGCACTCTTTTCCCATTGCAATTTGGTTTGGTTGGTGAAAACTTGACTACACAGGGTCTAACAGAAGAAACAGTTTTCGTTGCCGATCAATGGAGAATTGGCGAGGTGCTTTGCCAAGTAACGCAATTTAGAGAGCCTTGTTTTAAATTGAATTTAAAAATGCAATATTCTGGAGCAGCTAAAGCGATGTTGCAATCTGCCAAATCGGGTTGGTATTTAAAGGTTTTAGAGGGGGGAATTTTACGGGCGGGGGATCAAATTCAAGTGATTCCTGGTATCAGAAAATTGTCTATTGCCCAGCAAAATCGAGATTTTTTGAATCAACGTGGTCAATTAGACATAGAGCTTTAAATGGTGCTTGGGTTTCCATGAAAATTAACAATCTACTCAAATGATAATCATTCTCGTTTATAATGTGCATAGATGACCCGCATTCTCACAAAACTCGCGTTTCAATGTACCTAGATCAAATCCCCAATGGCTGCCTATTGCGGGTCAAGCAGGTCCATCATCAGCAAGAGTTCCCAGATTTAGCGAAGCAATTAGAGGAAATTGGATTTATTCCTGGTGAGTTCGTGCAGGTAATGCGAAGAAGTTTAATTGGAGGCGATCCACTCGTAGTACGAATTGGCCTATCAACCTTTGCATTAAGAAAAAAAGAAGCGGCAATCATCGAAGTAGAAGAATAGAGATCCCATGACTGACGCCAAGATTACTATTTACCCAAAAGAGCCGTTGGTTGCTCTGGTTGGCAATCCGAATTGTGGTAAGACGTCGCTCTTTAATTTATTAACTGGTGGTCAGCAAAAGGTTGCCAATTATGCAGGGGTAACCGTTGAGCGAAAAGAGGGCAAGTTCTATTTACAAGGCGGTAGTTTTTTAAGAATCTTAGATCTCCCAGGGGTATATAGTTTATATCCGAGGACTCCTGATGAGCGGATTTCCTGTCATGTTTTGATGGGTAATGCCGAAGGTGAAAAGCGACCTGATCTCGTTTTATGCGTTTTAGATGCCACGAATTTACGAAGAGGATTAAGGCTTGTCCTGGGAATTAAAAGACTGGGCTTGCCATGTGTAGTTGTTCTCAACATGATGGATCTAGCTTTGCACCGAGGAATGCAGATAGACCTTGATACGCTAGCTGTTGCGATTGGCTTACCGGTTGTTGCTACAGTTGGCGTCCATGCAGATGGGATATCCAAATTAAAGTCTTTGTTAAATCAAAAAGGCTTGAAACAAGCTAATGACAATATAACGTTGGCTGCATCGACCCCAAATCGATTTGGGGTCAGTGGGTTAGAGTCTAGTCAATCGCCTAGTATTGAAGTAAATATCAAAGAGGATAATGAAGTCGTACGTGAAATTTTATTACGTTTAGGTCTAGAGCAAATTCTTCCTGACCAGTTTAGTGATCGGCTTGACCGGGTTTTGTTACACCCAGTCCTTGGTCAAATGATCTTGCTAGGCATTTTATTTTTGATGTTTCAGGCGGTTTTTTCATGGGCTGAGTGGCCGATGGCGATGATTCTGAGAACAAGTGACTGGCTTGGGGAGCAGTGCCTAGAGTTTTTGCCAGATCACTGGATTCGTAGTTTAATTATTCATGGCGTCATCGCAGGTGTGGGAGGTGTTTTAGTATTTTTACCTCAAATACTGATTTTATTTTTCTTTATTTTAGTATTAGAGGAAAGTGGATATTTACCCAGAGCAGCTTATTTACTTGATCGTATGATGAGCACAGTTGGCTTATCTGGAAGATCTTTTATCCCATTACTTTCTAGTTTTGCCTGCGCAATTCCGGGCATTATGGCAACCAGAACGATTTCCAATACCCGGGATCGATTAGTGACAATTTTGATTGCTCCTTTAATGACTTGTTCAGCTCGTCTACCCGTATATTCCTTATTAATTGCTGCGTTTATTCCTGCCCAAGAAATCGGCTTTGGAGTTCAGTTGCAGGGTGTCATTTTATTTGCTTTGTACTTCGGGGGGATCGTTAGTGCAATGGCAATCGCTTGGCTTTTAAAGAAGGTAATGCAGCAGAAGGGATCTTTTCAGCCTTTAATGATGGAGTTGCCCAGTTATCACATCCCAAGAATGAAAAACATCTTGCTCGGCTTATGGCAAAGAATGTATATTTTTCTGAGCCGAGTTGGGGGAATGATTTTATTGTTAACAGTCACCCTTTGGTGCTTAGCGAGCTATCCAGTAGCTCCAGTTGGAGCCAATCTATCTGCTATTGAATACAGCTTTGCAGGGATGCTTGGCCGATTCTTACAAGTTATTTTTGAACCTATCGGATTTAATTGGCAAATTAGTTTAGCTTTGGTACCCGGTTTAGCTGCAAGGGAGGTAGTGGTGAGCTCCCTGGGGACTGTATACGCCCTTTCTGGAACTGAAGGTGACATAGCGCAGGCATTGATGCCTCTTTTATCTCAGGGGTGGAGCTTAGCAACGGCCTTATCTTTATTAATGTGGTTTGTATTTGCCCCACAATGTTTATCGACCTTGGCAGCAGTTCGAAGAGAAACAGGGGGATTAATGATCCCACTTGTCATGCTGCTTTATTTATTTGGCTTGGCATATCTGGCTTCATTCTTGACATATCGCCTAGCTGTATCTTGGGGACTGGGTTAACTTTGTTTTAAATTATTCGGGTCCGAGCGCTACCGGATTATCGGGATACTGACACCACTCACTCCAACTACCTGCATATAACTGTGATCCTTTTAATCCCGCATATTCCATGGCAAACAAATTATGACACGCGGTAACTCCTGAGCCGCATTGATGGATTAACTCGCGCGGAGAAATTCCAAGCGCTAAAAATTCATCTCGTAAGACTTCTTGAGTTTTAAAGTGACCTGTAGGCGTTAGATTGAGTTTATAGGGACGATTAAGCGCACCAGGAATATGTCCTGCAACTGGGTCAAGCGGCTCAATATCACCTTGATATCTTTCCTTGGCGCGCGCATCAAGAATGGTGTGCTTGGAAGATTGAAGATTCTCTTTAATTTGTGTAATTTGAACGAGTTGATTAAAAGGCGTTCCTGGCAAAGCTTCGCGCTGAGTGGCTCGGCGAACGGGTGATGGACCTGATTCTAACGGGCCTTGCATTTTTAACCAGGCCGCCAGGCCGCCATCTAGGAGTTGGATACGGTCATATCCTGTCGCATGTAACATCCACCAAAGGCGGCTCGAAAAGGAATTATCTAAATCGTCATAAACAATGATGCGCGTATTATTTTGGATGAAAAGACTCTCACAGGTGGCTTGCCAAGCTTGGGGTGTTGGGAGGGGGTGACGTCCTAGAAGTCGATTTTTGGGTCCAGCCAAATCTTTTTCTAAATGAATATAATGAGCATTTGGAATATGGCCTTGCGAAAATGCTTGCTCACCTGCATGGGGTTGATTGAGGTCAAAGCGACAATCAAAAATTTTTAGTGAATGATCGTTAGTATTCAGGGTATTGAGTAATTCTTGAGCGGAAATGAGCATTGGAAATGGCATTAGCATCAGTTATCTTTCTAGTAATTTTTGTGATATTTAAATCATAAGGGATTTAAGGGCGATAACCTACTTATTAGAGGCGACGTAATATGATGAAAGTAATAAATAAATTTGTACTGGGTATTTTTTTATTCATATCGATAAACTATGTGATGGCAATTGAAGAGCCCAAATATCGCGTAATTGACAAAGAAGGGGCCTATGAGGTTCGCCAATATGATCCTAAGTTAATTGCTGAGGTAGTTGTAGAGGGCTCGCGAGACGAGGCATCAAATAAAGGTTTTCGTTTGATTGCGGCGTTTATTTTTGGCGAAAATCAAGCAGTAAGTAGTACTGACTCAGAGAAAATTGCGATGACAGTACCTGTTACGGTTGACTCTCCAAAAGAGCCGCAAAAGATTGCGATGACTGCTCCGGTATTGATTGAGGGTGTGAATGAATCAAATCTATGGCGTATTACATTTGTGATGCCGAGTAAATACAACGTTAATACTTTGCCAAGACCCAAAAATAGTTTAGTAAAAATTCGAGAGATTCCAGAAAAAAAATATGCTTCCATTACGTTTTCAGGCTTATTGGGAGAAGAGAAAATACAAAATAATATCCAACAACTGCAGGATTGGATCATGAAAAAAGGGCATCAGCCCAATGGCCCAGTTGAGTTGGCTAGATATAATCCACCTTGGACCTTGCCACCTTGGCGCAGACACGAAATACTCATCGAATTGACGCCTTAGGATATGCCCATACGCCGCCGAGCATGAGCAGCTACCCCGTTGTTGAGTGCCCAACGAATCGGTTTTGCTAATAGATAGATTGATTGGTTAAGAAATATTCGCTCAATTTGACTGGGTATGGGGCGCTGAATGATCGGATAGGCCCAGTCTGGAAGGTTATAAAAACCTGCCTGAATAATTAAACGATTGAGCGGAGAATTGGTTTCTTGTAGAGGATAGTTTTCTAATAGTTGGATGACAAATTGGGCGCGATCAGAATACTCTAGTTCACAGAAATAACTGGTTAGATCCTTTTGCGCTTGTGAGTAAGACTTAGCCAGGACATCTTGGCCTAACTGATTGGTAATCATACATCCTAGGCCATTCGCAATAACAGACATTTCTTGATAGTATTGATCGGCGGCAATATCGGAAATTTCAGGATTGAGGTAGAGGCGGTGGGCATTCAGAAAACTAGACGTTTCAGTTAAATGCACCCAATAGAGCAGGCGTGGATCATTGGCCCAATAGGTCCGGCCATCCGGGTGGGTTCCTCGAATTGCCTCATGAATTTTTCGGACCTGTAGCATCGCTTGATTTGCCATGGGAGTATTCCCAAAGGTGGTTACTGCAATAAAGCGTGCTGTACGCCCCAAGCGGCCTTTAAGGTCCTCTCGAAATGAAGAGTGATCCCAAACGCCAGCTAATGCTAGAGGGTGAAGGGCTTGCAGAATGAGAGAGCTAATCCCTCCGATCATCATGGAGACGAAGTCTCCATGAATTTTCCAGGCGATCGAATTGGGTCCAAAAAGTCCAGGATCGCCAGGAGGCAATAAGAACTCAGTAGGTGCTTTACCATCTCCGACTACTGAGCGTATTTGGTGATTGATAAATTGGCGCAGCACAGTTTCTTTGGCGAAAAATTAAGGGAGATGTTATTTTAGTCTGGCCTTTAAATTGGAGCATTTCTGCCCGATATGGCGTAAAGGGTTGGTCATATTAGAGCAAAATTTGATGGCATTTCAATTGGTAGAAGTAACACCTCTTTGCTGACATTGGTATTAAATCATCAAAAATCATTAAATATCCCAATTTCAAGGATGAATCCCCATTAAAATCAGACAGTTCTTACAAAACACGCAAATAAAAATGGGTAAGTACTGGGCTATAGTGCTCATACCTAGGATTGAAATAAATGGGTAAAAAGGTGAATTTTGTAGAATTTTGTAAAAATAGGATTGTATTTAGTACTGGTTTTCTATACAGTATTATAAATAGGCTATATTTGTTTAACTTAATTGGAAAAAGAGCACATGATTGGAAAGAAAATGGAAGATAAAAAATCCAAGGTAAATCAAAACCCTAGTACCCATAACTCGGCAAATTCAGAGTTCTCTGGATTAAGTGGAGATAAGCAAAAGGCCTTAACTGCTGCCCTAGCGCAAATTGAAAAACAGTTTGGTAAGGGCTCAATCATGCGACTTGGCGATGCTGAAATTGCCCAAGATATTCAGGTGGTATCCACAGGATCCCTTGGTTTGGACATCGCCCTCGGGGTTGGTGGTCTAGCAAGAGGGCGGGTCATTGAGATTTATGGTCCTGAGTCCTCCGGAAAAACTACTTTGACCTTGCACGCTGTTGCAGAAATGCAAAAAATTGGTGGAACCTGCGCCTTTATTGATGCAGAGCATGCGCTTGATGTTCAGTATGCAGCCAAGCTTGGAGTGGATGTGAATAATTTATTGATCTCACAACCGGATACGGGGGAGCAGGCTTTAGAAATTGCAGATGCTTTAGTACGTTCAGGATCGATTGATTTAATCGTGATCGATTCTGTTGCAGCGTTAGTACCAAAAGCGGAAATTGAGGGAGATATGGGTGATTCTCTGCCCGGCTTGCAAGCGCGTTTAATGAGTCAAGCGCTAAGAAAGTTAACGGGTAGTATTAAACGAACTAACTCAATGATTATTTTCATTAACCAGATACGGATGAAGATTGGCGTGATGTTTGGCTCTCCTGAGACAACTACAGGGGGAAATGCACTCAAGTTTTATGCCACGATGCGTTTAGATATTCGGCGGATTGGAAGTATTAAGAAGGGGGATGAAAATGTGGGTAATGAAACCAGAGTAAAAGTAGTCAAAAACAAGGTTTCGCCTCCTTTTCGAGAAGCTATTTTTGACATCATGTATGGTGCTGGTATTTCACGTGAAGGTGAAATCATCGATATGGGAGTGGAGGCCGACATTGTTGACAAATCCGGTGCATGGTATAGCTATAACGGAGAAAAAATTGGACAGGGCAAAGATAACGCCCGTGACTTTTTAAAGGCGAATCCTGAACTATCCAAGGAAATTGAAGGTTTAATCCGTGCGAAGTTAGGTGTAAAAGGCTCAAACTCAATTGTCTCGGGAGCGCAGGACGATGAAATCGAGCCACCAGGAGCTTGAAGATTTAAAAACGGAGAGTGAACGAAAAACCCGCTCTCCGACTAGTTTATTGGCCAGAGCGATAAGATATCTATCCTATCGAGAACATAGCCGGTTTGAATTAAGAAGAAAATTATTACCTTTTGCTCAGTCTGAAGATGAGCTAGAGGGTGTGATTGAACGCTTACTGAAGAAAAATTTGCTTTCGAATGAACGTTTTACTGAAAACCTGGTTTTACGCAAGTCTGCACGCTATGGCGCTAGGCGGATTGCGCAGGAGCTTGGGCAACATCAAATTGCTAGTGAGACAATAGTGCAAGAGCTTAAGCAGCTTCAAGACTCTGAAGAAAGCAGAGCGTATGTTGTTTGGGAGCACAAATTTGGTCAAATCTCGAGCGATCCAAAAGAGCAAGCTAGGCAAATGCGGTTCTTGGCACAACGGGGTTTTGGTCATGAGTTAATTATGCGCATCATCAAAGGCAAAAGCAGAAGTTCATCATCCTAAAATGCTAGACTATAGGGATGTTTGACTCGAATACTCCCAATAAACCCAATCGAAGGTTAGTCCACCATCGCCAGATTGATGCAAAATCATTCAAGCGAGATGATGGCCTTTGGGATTTGGAGGCAGAAATGACGGATTTGAAGGGTGCAGATTTTCAACTTGCAGTAATGCTTCGTCGCCAAGGAGAACCCATACACAAGATGCGTTTATCCGTCACAATTAATGAGGAAATGGATATTCTTGCTTGTCAGGTGCAGTTTTTAGGTGTGCCTTACCCAGGATATTGCGAGCAAATAGAGGCGAGTTATCAACAGCTAGTTGGTTTAAATCTCCAGCGTGGCTTTAGAGCTGCAGTTAAAGAGCGCTTAGGTGGCCTCCAAGGTTGCACCCACGTTTCAGAGCTTACGAATGTTTTACCGACGGTTGCATTTCAAGGGTTTGTCAATGAAATCCCTGCAAGTAGTTTGGAGTATGACCCGCAAACAAATCCAGAAAAAATAATTCCGCCGCAATTTAATGGTTGTCATAGTTTGAACACCGAGTGGGAAGTGGTGCGGCAATATCATCCGACTTGGTATCGGCACTCTGCTGGAACTAAAGATAATCCCTCAGAATAGTTCACAGCACAAAGATCATTTATATCAATCAACACACGAGTTATGTTTAATCAAAGGAATCAACAATGAAAATCCATGAATATCAAGGTAAAGAAATCCTGCGTCAATTTAATGTACCAGTCCCCAATGGCATACCAGCATTTAGTGTCGAAGAAGCAGTTGCGGCTGCTGAAAAACTCGGTGGTCCAGTCTGGGTTGTAAAGGCACAGATTCATGCTGGGGGGCGTGGTAAAGGTGGTGGCGTGAAGGTCGCTAAAAGTTTAGAGGAAGTGAAAACTTACGCCACTAATATTTTAGGAATGCAATTAAAAACCCATCAAACTGGCCCAGAAGGACAATTGGTCCGAAGGCTTTTAATCGAAGATGGCGCCGATATTCAAAAAGAATATTACGTGGGCTTACTGACAGACCGTGCAACGCAATCAGTAGTGGTCATGGCGTCGAGCGAGGGCGGAATGGACATCGAAGAAGTTGCGGCCCATACGCCGGAGAAAATTATTAAGGTATTTGTAAATCCGTTGCACGGTATGACAGATGAGCAAACTGATTTATTAGCAAAAGGTATTGGAGTACCAGCCCAGTCTCAACCAAAAGCCAAAGAAGTTTTAGTGAACTTATATAAAGCTTATATGGCGACTGACGCTTCATTAGCAGAAATCAACCCACTCATTTTAGAGGGTAATGGCAATATTAAAGCGCTGGATGCTAAGTTTAACTTTGATCCTAATGCATTATTTCGTCATCCTGAAATCGTGGCATACCGCGATGAGGCAGAAGAGGATCCGGCTGAGATTGAAGCATCTAAATTCGATTTAGCCTACATATCGCTCGATGGAAATATTGGCTGCTTAGTCAATGGTGCAGGGCTTGCCATGGCCACGATGGACACGATTAAGTTATTTGGCGGTGAGCCGGCTAATTTTTTAGATGTGGGTGGCGGCGCTACAGCTGAAAAAGTAACAGAAGCATTTAAGATTATGTTGAAAAACGTGAAGGTAAAAGCAATTTTAGTTAATATTTTTGGGGGCATTATGCGTTGCGACGTAATTGCTGATGGCGTGATTACGGCTTGTAAGGCGGTCAATTTATCAGTACCACTTGTGGTTCGGATGAAAGGTACTAATGAGGAGATTGGCAAGAAGATGTTGGCTGAATCTGGGTTGCCGATCATTAGTGCAAATACGATGGCGGAGGCGGCTGAAAAAGTAGTTGCCTCAGTGAAATAAGATCTTGAAAACAGAAATAACCTCAGCAAAATTGAAGGAATCAATATGTCAATATTAATTAATAAAAATACGCGTGTAATGACGCAGGGAATAACTGGCAAGACTGGGCAATTCCATACAGAGAAATGTCAAGAGTACGCTAATGGCAAAGCGTGTTTTGTGGCGGGTGTAAATCCGAAGAAGGCTGGCGAGAGTATCTTTGATATTCCAATTTTTGGCTCAGTCAAAGAAGCTGCTCAGCAAACAGGAGCAACGGTTTCAGTGATATACGTGCCGCCTGCTGGCGCTGCTGCTGCAATCTGGGAGGCGGTGGAGGCAGATTTGGATTTGGCGATTTGTATCACTGAAGGTATTCCAGTTCGGGATTTGTTAGAAGTTCGTAACCGAATGAAAGAAAAAGAAGCTAAAGGTGGTAAGAAAACTTTATTATTAGGACCGAACTGTCCTGGCTTGATTACGCCTGATGAAATCAAGATTGGTATTATGCCTGGTCATATTCATCGCAAAGGGCGCATTGGTGTGGTGAGCCGTTCTGGGACTTTGACTTATGAGGCGGTGGCCCAGCTTACCGAGATTGGACTTGGCCAATCTAGTGCTGTTGGTATTGGCGGTGATCCGATTAACGGCTTAAAGCATATTGATATTATGAAGGCCTTCAATGACGATCCTGAAACAGATGCCGTGATCATGATTGGTGAGATTGGTGGTCCAGATGAGGTCGACGCGGCGCGTTGGTGTAAGCAGTTTATGAAAAAGCCAATCGTTGGATTTATTGCTGGTGTGACTGCACCAGCGGGAAAGAGAATGGGCCACGCCGGCGCTTTAATTTCTGGTGGAGCTGATACGGCTGATGCGAAACTGGCTGTTATGGAAGAGTGCGGTTTTACTGTCACTAAAAACCCATCGGAGATGGCTAAATTACTCAAAGCGCTGCTTAAATAGTTTATAAATTTAATAAGAAATTCTATTTCCAATAAGTCAATTATTGAATATAATCGGCGTAGTTTTGCTAAACTATGCTTATAAAAATTATAATCAAGAATTACTTAAAGGAAACTTATGGATTTAATGACAGCACTAAGCACGCCCAGTGTATGGACGGCTCTTGGACTTATTATGTTTACCAATATATTATTGTCAGGAGATAATGCGGTTGTGATTGCAATGGCCTCACGAAACCTAGCCCCTCAGCATCAAAAGAGAGCTATATTTTGGGGAAGTGCGGCAGCAATCATTATGCGTATTTTATTAACTATTGTTGCTGTACAGCTACTCAGCTTGCCATTTTTAAAAATTATTGGCGGCATTTTATTAATTTATATTGGTGTGCAGTTGATGGCAGAGGGGGATGATGATGACTCGATCGAAAGTTCCTCCAATATTTTTCAAGCGATCAAAACGATCTTAATAGCTGATTTAGTGATGAGCCTAGATAATGTGGTTGCTGTAGCTGCTGCTGCTGAAAAGGCTCCAGAAGAATTTCGTATGCCTCTTATTCTTTTGGGTTTGGCGATGAGTATTCCTTTGATTATTTTTGCTAGCACA
>CALPOM020000063.1 GCA_943325205.2 Thermoflexus hugenholtzii JAD2
AAAATTAATGTAGGCAGCAGTGGCGCCAGCTCGAAAAGTTCCAAATTGACAAATTAAGAAATTTTTTGTATTCGGAAGATGAATTGCAATTACTTCTTCATTTTGTATCTCTTGAGATTGACACCAACTAGCAAAATTAGTAACTGCAGAATCTAATTCTTTATAAGTTATAAAATTACCAGATGGCCACTCTTGAATTGCAACTGCTAGTGGATAAGCTATCGCACTTCTACTTAGAACAGAATCAATTCTCGGCATAATTCGGTTTACTCAAACTTAAGACCAGTTTTTTTCACAATATTTCCATAAAAAATAGTTTCATTTTTTAAAAAATTAAGCGTTGCAGCAGGACTATCTTGTAAAAAAGGATAAAAGTCAATTTTGCTAAGTTGAGCTTTTACATCTGGTTCATTCATTGTTTTTACAAAACCATCAAAAAGAATTTGTATTACTTTGTCCGGGGTTTTTGCAGGAGCCATTACAGCAAACCAATTATTCTTAATAAATGTTGTCTCACCCTGATCCTGTCCTTTTAATCCAGCAATAATTTTTAAACGACCATCTTTTACTAAAGATAGAATCGCAGGATAGTCCATAATAATTGCGTCAACGTGCCCTCCTGTAACATCATTCATTGCCGGAGCTGCTCCCTTATAAGGTACATGGATAAAATTACCCAAAGTTTCTAATTTAAGCTTCTCAATACCAAGATGAGCACTAGACCCATTTCCCGATGTAGCAATGCTTATGGGACGTGTTTTAGAAATACTTAAGAGCTCTGACAAATTATTAATTGGGATATTAGGATTAATAGCTAATACAGTTGGGGTGAATGCTACTGTTGTTATTGGTCTTAAATCCCTTAAAATATTATATGGAAGTTTCATCGTATTAGGATTTACCGCCATAGGATTTGAACTACCCAAGGTAAGTGTATATCCATTAGGTGTAGATTTAACTGTTAACTCAGTGCCAATTGTTCCATTTGCACCAGGTTTATTTTCTACAATTATCGATACGCCTAAAACTTCTCCTAGTTTGGGGGCTATCATTCGGGTAACAATGTCATTTGACCCCCCAGGTGGAAAACCAACAATTATCGTAATGTTTTGGATAGGAAATTTTTCTTGAGCTATCGCTAAACTTTGGTTGAAGATACAAGAAATCAGTACCAAAATCCCAGGAAATAATATAAAGTTGAATTTAGTATTAAAGATATTCCCTAACATATAATCTCTTTTCATTCTTATTATTAGTAATTACAGAATAACTTAAATTTATTTAAAATACTCAATTATTTTTTCCATGAAGCATTTCAAAATGCTTTTTAACAGCTTCTCGATTAATGGCTTGGTATGTTTCTGTGGCTTTTTTATGCAATGCAACCGCATCCGGGTCTAGCTCTTTTTTCGGACTAGGTTCTAAATCGTAATAGCCATAACTATCACTCCCTTTAACTAACATAGCACTATCTCTTGGAAGTCCATCTAAGGGTTTAACTCGAGGAGGCATGTAACGAATTGCAAATCCAATTCTTCGATCATTCGAATGATTATTTTCTGAACCATGAAAAATAAGTCCATGGTGTAAGGACATTTCTCCAGTATCTAATTCCATAAAGATGGCATTACCTTCATCAACCTTAACAGCAACCTCTTGACCTCTAAGAAGCATATTACTAGCAGCTCCCTCACGGTGTTCGACAACTTTTTGATGACTTCCAGGAATAACTTTCATAACACCGTTCGCCTTTGTGGCGGGAGTAAAAGCAATCCAAGCAGTTAAAATATTTTCCGATACATCAAGCCCCCAATAAGTGACATCTTGATGCCAAGAAACAAAACCCTTTTCACCAGGATTTTTAATAAAAAATCGACTAGACCAACACAATATATCAGGACCAATAACAGACTCGACTGCTTCAAGAATGGCAGGATGCCTCACAATTTCTTCCATCCAGGGTAAATATAAATGAGCCTTTAAACCTTTTTGAGGAAAATCGCCATACTTTTTTTCAAAAAACTCTATCTTAGATAACGTTTCTTCAGCTAGTATGCTACCAATAGCAGGTAGTGGGGCTAAGTAACCATTATTTTTATAAAAAATATTTTGTTCTGATGTTAGATAATTAGAACTTAAATGTGTACTATTCATTATATTTTTCCTCAGTATGAAAAATGAATCAGTTACTTCAAATTTAATCTGGTGTTGTACCTGAATCTTTTACAACTTTACCCCAACGTTGAATTTCGGATTGTATAAACTGTCTTGCTGACTCAGGTGACTTACTAACCATTACATTTACCCCACCACCTGCTAGACGTTCTTTTATGTCGGGCATCTCCAAGATTTGAGTAATAGTTGTAAATAATTTATTGACGATAGGAATTGGAGTATTAGAAGGAACTAAAATACCCTGCCAGGAACCTGTAACTAAATCAGGAAATCCCAACTCTAAAAAAGTTGGAACATTAGGAAGGTCTAATTGTCTAGTTGCACTAGTAACTGCATAGCCCTTAACTTTTCCACTCAAGATAAATTGTTTGACAGATGGCAATGTATTAAACATCACCTGTGCATCTCCCCCAATTAAACCAATTGCTGCCTGTCCCCCTCCTCCTTTATAAGGAACGTGGACCATTTTAGTACCAGTAATTTGCATAAATATTTCAGATTCTAGACGATTAGCACTTCCTCCTCCAGGGCTTGCAAAATTAAATTTATTTGGATTAGCCCTTAAGTAAGTTATAAGTTCAGGTACATTTTTTGGAGGAAAATCTGCATTACCTACAAAAGCACTAGGTACATCAGCAATGATTGTTATCGGTGTGAAATCCTTTAATGGATTAATATTCAAATTTGTATATAGTGCTGGATTTATAGCTACTGCACCTATATTTGCATATACAATCGTATAACCATCTGGAGGAGATTTAGCCCCTAATGTCAAACCCACATTACCACCTAAACCAGGTTTATTTTCAATAAAAACTTGCTGCCCTAATACTTCTGACATTTTGGCTGAAAGAATTCTCCCAATAAAATCTCCTGCACCACCTGGTGCAAATGGCATAACCATTTTTATTGGTCTAGTTGGATAATCTTGCGCTAAACAAGATCCTACTAATCCTGTTATTAAAATAAAAAATAGGCGAATAAAATTATTGCGAATAGGATATGTAATTTTCATTGAAATTCTACTCCTTTCTTAAATTTTAAAAAACAACAACACTACGAATAGACTCTCCTGAATGCATTAAATCAAAACCTTTATTAATTTCTGATAACTCCAAAGTATGGGTGATTAAATCATCAATATTAATTTTTCCTTCCATATACCAATCAACGATTTTTGGTACGTCTCGCCTACCTTTTGCCCCACCAAAGGCTGTTCCTTTCCATACTCGTCCGGTAACTAATTGAAAAGGTCTTGTAGAAATTTCTTTACCAGCAGGAGCAACTCCAATAATTACAGATACTCCCCACCCCTTATGACAACATTCCAAAGCTTGGCGCATGACATCTACATTGCCAATACACTCAAAGCTATAATCGGCTCCTCCATTAGTTAAATCTATAATGGAAGTTACCAAATCATTTTTTAAATCTGATGCATTTATAAAATGCGTCATACCAAATTTTCGAGCTAAGTTTTCTCGCTGAGGATTTGTGTCAACTCCAACAATCATATTCGCGCCGGCCATCCTTGCACCCTGAACAACATTTAACCCGATACCACCCAAACCGAAAACAACAACATTTGAACCAGGCTCAACTTTTGCAGTATTGATAACGGCACCAATACCCGTAGTTACACCACAACCTATATAACAGACCTTATCGAAGGGAGCATCTTTTCTGATTTTTGCTAATGCAATTTCAGGGACAACAGTAAAATTTGAAAAAGTTGAAGTTCCCATGTAATGAAATATGTTTTCTCCATTTATTGAAAAACGGCTAGATCCATCGGGCATTACACCTCGACCTTGAGTACTCCGAATTGCTTGACATAAATTTGTTTTACCGCTAATACAATACGAACATTGACGACATTCTGGTGTATAAAGTGGAATTACATGGTCACCTTTTTTCAGCGAATGCACTCCAGGACCAATATCAACAACAATTCCAGCTCCCTCATGTCCTAAAATTGCTGGGAAAATTCCTTCAGGATCTGCACCTGATCTTGTAAATTCATCTGTATGACAAATTCCTGTAGCTTTGATTTCTACTAATACCTCTCCTTCACGAGGACCTTCTAAATCGACATTTTCAATGATTAAAGGTTGACCTGCTTTATAAACGATAGCTGCCTTAGTTTTCATTATTCCCTTATTATGAAATATTAGTTGATTGCAAAATCGCCCATTCTTTTCGTATCCAATCCGCACATGCTCGATTATTTTCAATTAAAGAGTATTTCCCACCACCACCATAATCAACTGCAGGAATTATTTCCATTGAAATTTGACCAAGACGACTATTAGAATTTGTCGCATGATGTCGTAATAACTTTCGCATAACCTCTTTCCACGGATTAAGATTTTCTTCTTTCCAGGGTGAATGCCATTCACCTATTTGGGGACAAATAAAAGGGTATTGAACACCACGACCATAAGTTCCATTGGGATGTTTGGCCCATACATTAATTGGATTTGCAGGTATTGATGGTCGCGCATGAGCATGAGTCACATAATTTCTATCAATCCATTCAAATGAAACATTTTCGGGTTTGAATGGATCTAATACTAATCGGCCTTCGTCAATATCTAACTTCATTCCCATAATTTCTTGTTCAGTTGGGTTATCAATTTTAAAAATAACATGAGAATGATCTAGGGTTAAATTAAATTTAACTCCCTGCTTTTCAACAATCTCGCCAACTTTAGCAACTCTACCAAAATGCTCAGACCACATATTAATATGAACTTCAAAACTTGGCATGACACTAAAGCGCTCACCAAGTTCATAAGCATAAAGATACACTTCCGCAATGTCTTGATCAGTTAAAAACTTGCCTGAATGGTCTTTTGGTTTAATTTGAATATTTTGTAGGATAGTACCTAATTCCTTAGCAATTCGCATATGCCATATAAGTAACTCTTCATCACGATTGCGCGTGTAATAAAAACCTCCGCAACGAATAGGAAGTGAATATTTTTCACTAGCCCTTTGATAAACTTCTAATTCACCAGTTGGCGGGGTTTTGTCCAAATAATCAAACCCATATTCTTTTGCTAGGCGAAAACGAGTATCTACATCAAAATTATCTTGATCAGTAAAAACAACAGCATTACCAGTAATGCCAATCAATAGCTCCTTTGACATTTATAGCCCTATCCTATTGATTGCCAATCGTTTCATGAAGACGACTTGCCGCCATATTATTAATAATCTTATAAGTTTCAGTAATTTTTTTATGCTGCTCAACTGAAGCCAAATCCATTACTGATTTTGGCGAAAATTCATGGTGAAAATAATTAAAATTGTCGACACCTCTTACCAAGGACACGGAGTCTTTAGGTAAACCCTCTAAAGGTTTGGCCCGAGTTGGAATATAACGAATAGCTAGGCCAACTCTTCGTTGTTGACTTTCATTTGGATCTGAACCATGAAAAAGTTTTACATGGTGTAAAGACATTTCCCCAGCATCTAACTCCATATAAACCGCTTGACTTTCATCTACATCAACATCAACTTCTTGACCTCGCACTGTCAATGCACTTCCAGCTCCTTCTCGGTGAGGTAATAATTTTAATTTATGTGTACCGGGTACAACTTTCATCACCCCATTTTCTTTTGTTGCAGGTGTAAATGCTAACCAAGCTGTCAAAATATTTTCATTAATATCAATACCCCAATAAGATATGTCTTGATGCCAAGACACAAAGCCCCCATCGCCAGGATTTTTAATAAAAAAACGACATTGCCAGCAGATAATATCTGGGCCAAGAATTTTTTCTACTGCATCTAGTATTGTGGGATGTCTAATGATCTCATCTAAAAAAGGATAAACCAAGTGAGGCTTTAGTGCGTAGTCATTTGGCCATTTTCCACCATTAGCAGCCTCAACCTCTTCTATTTTTTCTAATGCCTTTGCTGCCATTTCCTTCCCGATTGCAGGAATTGGACATAAAAAGCCGTTTTCTTGATATTTTTTAATAAATTCTTTATCACTTAAATTCATATCTATTTACCTATTCATAGATTAATCTGCTGTAATTTTTAATTCTCGTATAACCTGCGGCCAGCGTTTTGTTTCCGCTGCAATAAAAGTACTAAATTGTGCGGGGGATGAAGCGATTGGAGTGAGTCCCATTGTTGCAAACCTTTCGATAACTGCAGGCTCAGAAACATATTTACGAATTTCTTCATAAAGAGTGTTTACGATAGAAGTTGGGGTGTTTTTAGGTGCCAAAAGTCCAAACCAAATCTCTACGTCATAATCCATAATATTTAGATCTTTAAAGGTTGGAGTATTAGGCAAACTACTTAATTTCTGATTGCCGCCAACAGCAAGTGGAGCTAATGTGCCATCTTTAATAAAATTTAAGGCTAATGGCACAGCAGCAAAAGATACCTGCACTTGACCTGCTGCTTGTCCAGTAATTGCGGGTGAACCACCCTTGTATGGGATGTGTGCTATCTTGATGTCATAGGCTCGTAATAGCATTTCCATTGCCAAATGAGTACCAGTCCCATTCCCCGATGAGCCAAAGTTCATAGCGCCTGGATTCGATTTTGCAGATTCAACTAATTGTTGAACAGATTTAATGCCAGATGATTTATGAGCTACTAAAACAACTTGCGAGTTAACAATAGAAGTAATTGGGGAAAAATCTAATACAGGGTCATAGGGTACTTTAGTAAATAATCCTAAATTAGTAACATGATTGGGGCCATTTAAAAGAAGCGTATAACCATCTGGCGCAGCCTTGGCTACTGATTCAGTTGCTGCTAAACCTCCTCCTCCAGACCGATTATCAATGACGATAGGTTGACCTAGTTTTTCGGTTAACCTTTGACCAACCATACGCATAACTATGTCACCAATTGCACCAGCCGGATATGGGATAACCACCTTAATCAATCGCTCTGGATATTTTTGAGCTAAAACAGATTTCGCATGAAGTGAAAAAATTATTACTAATGTCACAGTAAAAAATATCTTAATATGAAATAAACTTTTTTTCATTTGAATTCTCCTGTTATAAATTAGAACCGTTTATGACCTTTGTAACCAGTTTTTGTTGCTCTAAATAGTTTCCCATCTTCTGAAGCAACGTATAGTGAATCAAGATCAGAATCACCAAAAACACAATTAGTTGGTAAGCAATTTGGTAATGGATGTGCCTCAACCAACCAACCCTCTGGTGCAAAAATATAAATCATAGGACCGGGGCCTCTATCTCCACCAGCGGTAGCTATTAATTTCCCAGTAGCTTCAATACATAAACCTTCTGCTCCACGATGCGCTCCTCTGTAGTCTTCACCAAATGTGTGAAGAACGACAAAGGGTCCAACTGAGCCGTCTGCTAATAAAGGATAAGCACGAATTTGCCGAACCCGTCCTAACTCGTTAGTCGTATCAGAAACGTATAAAGTCTTCTCATCTACTGAAAGAGCTAGGCCCCTTGGTCGAATTGAATCAAAAGTCACCCTTTCTATTTCCCAATGACTTTGTGGCCTTGGCCCCAAAGAAAGTTTTAATACAGATTGATGATCTAATGCTGGAAAAACCTGTGGTCCTGATGCTAGAAGTTGATGGTAGCAATCTGTAAACCAAAAATTACCCCTCTGGTCAACATCAATTAAATGCGGATGATTGTGCGGAACTCCATGCAAGTGAGTAGCTGTAGCTGTTGATGAGCCATCATCTAACATTCTAATTATTCTTCTAGATCCTTCTTGACATCCATATAGTGCTCCATCGTTACCAAAAACTATACCGTTAACACGATTGGTATATTTTCTTTTTAAAGTTATTTTTTTGGATTGTGGATCATAGGCATGTATAGAGTTATCGTTTACATCTGTAAAAAGCATTTGACTACCATCCCATGCTAGTCCTCCTAGGGGACGGCCACCAGAATCAAATATTTTTTCAAAATTCCAATTCATATCTGTCCTTTAATTTATTTTTACAGGAAGCCCTGCAATACCAAGTCTTACTTTAAAAACAGAGGTATAAGTTGTAATGTATAGACCCATCCAATCCTCATCACCGAATCCTAAATTGGTTGCATGACCAGGTATCTTTATACGACCTAACAATTCACCATTAGGAGAAAAAACTTGAATACCTGCAGGCCCAGTACAGTAAACATTTCCTTCAACATCTACCTTCATGCCATCAGCTACACCAGCCTCAGGACCAACCAACTTACAAAACAACTTACCATTTTTTAAGCTACCATCTGCATTTACTTCATAAACTTTAATTAAATTTTCTCTTGTGTCGTTGATATATAGTAAAGATTCATCAGGTGAAAATGCTAAGCCGTTGGGATATGTAAAGTCTTTAACAACTAGACTAACTTTTCCATCCGGAGAAATTCGAAAAACCCCATGATAATCGAGGTATCTTTGCAAATCAAAACCTTGCATTTCGACATTATTTAGAGCCCCCGATGGGTCTGTAAAGTAAATGGCGCCATCTGATTTAACAACAATATCATTTGGAGTATTGAGTTTTTTTCCTTCAAATTCAGAACATAGAGTTGTAATAGAGCCATCATGCTCTAATCGCCATACTCTTCGCCATGCCCAACCAGCAACAACGAGTCGCCCCTCTAAATCAAAAGTCAAACCATCTGCTTTATAACTTGGCCTTACTACAACTTCACGTCCTACACCTTTTTTGTATTTCCAAATTGTGTCACCGATAATATCAACCCAAAAGAATTCTCCTGTTTTACTATTCCATACAGGTCCCTCTCCAAACAGTAAATCATTGGAAATTACATCTAAGGTTGAATCATGAGGAACTATTCTTTCAAAGCCTTGTGTTGACATATCCACTTCCATGAAACCTCCTCAAATCTTCTTGTATGAATGAAATTAATGTAATTCGAAAGCTACTAAAAAACGAGAGACGAGATTATACGTAGCAATAGTTCCTACAATATCGACTAATTGCTGATTACCACCAATAGTTTGCTTTGCTAATTCAAAAGTTTCTTGTGAAACTTGTACATCTCTTGTCATTTCCAACGTGAGACGTAAAACTGCAATTTCAGTTGGATCGAATAATTCGGTATTTTGTATTGCAGTTTCTAAGTGAAGTATCGCTTTCCCTTTCTCAGCAGTTCCTCCAGCCTCGATAAAAAGTGGTAAATGGGCATTGTATTCATAATCAGCTTTATTAACGACAGCTACTGTACACATAGCTAACTCACGTAATTTGGGGATAGTAGTAAGGTTATTCCTTACCTTACCTAAAAAAAAGTTATATCCTTCAGTAAATTGTGGGCTATGCAAAAGTAACCTATCTAATTCAGATAAATCGCCGCCACGTCTTTTACGAACTGCATCAACAATATCTTTAGGCTCTTGAAGATCAAGAGGAACTAACGGAATTCGCGCCATATATTCTCCATTTTTAGTAAATCACAGTGGTATTCTGCGATACTAACTGTCTCAATTTTTTAATAATTTTTAATAAAAAAGCGACACAAATTAAAGCGCTTATTTATCAACTTATGCATAAATTTAATTGTTCGAACAAATAATGTCAATACTTTTTTTAATTTAACAAATGAGTAAAAAGATTCAATCCACGGCTATTAGATATTGGGAAATAGCAAAAATCTTAGAGCAGGATATAAAAAAAGGGCGGTACCCAATTGGAAGCCTATTACCCACAGAAGAAAAGCTCTGTGAACTATTTACTGCAAGTAGGCATAGTATGCGAGAGGCATTAGCATATTTAGTATCTATTGGACTAATAACCAGAAAACCAAGAATTGGTTCACTAGTTATTGCAAAATTAAGTATTCCTCAATTAGTTCAATCAGTTGGTTCAATTCAACAACTTCTGAACTACCCTGGTGAAACTAGTCGCCATATTTTTGATACTAAGCATGTAAAAGTAGATCATCGAATGGCATTATTACTTCAATGTACTGAGGGAGACTCTTGGTTTTTAATTAGGTCTTTACGTTATCCGAAGGGATACTCAGTACCAATTTGTATAACAAATATTTATGTCCTTCCCGAATATGCAGGGGTAGTCAATCACAAAAATAACCTCATACCCGTTGCAGACCAAATTTCTGAAATGTATGGAGAAATAGCAAATCAAACCAAGATTGATATTTCAGCGACTATCCTATCCGCATTTGAAGCTAGTCATTTAAAAACAAAAAAAGGTATGCCGGCACTAAGAGTTACTCGAAGATATGCCAATAAAAATGAAAAAGTTTTTGAAGTAGGAATTGCGACTCACCCTGCTGATCGATATACATATAGTTTCGATTTTAAAAGGGATGATCCTAATTATCTTTTAGGAAAAACAGACAATTTCAATTAATGGTGGATTCAAGTACGAAGTGCAATACGTTTTACTCCCTAGATCTTTGTCCATTAAAAATTTAGATGCCTACTCAAAGATTTCATCTCTTCGCAAGTGGTACTAAAAAATTAGGTCAGATTACACATCAAAAAAAAATCATTGCACAAGATCTTTTTCTATGTAAAATAAATTAAACCTATAAAAAATAATTTGGGACATAAATGATTAGAATAAAATTATTATTAATTTCAATTTTTTCACTTTTTTTTCTTGTATTAAGTCCTATTGGAATCTCGCAGAACATAAATTCTCCCAATGATTACCCATTAAGACCTGTAAAAATAGTCATTCCTTATGTTGCTGGAGGAGGTATTGATATAGTTGGAAGAACTATTTCCCAAAAAATATCTACGGCATTAAATCAAAATTATTTTATTGAGCATATTAGTGGAGCTGGCGGACTTATTGGAAGTAATTATGTCGCAAAGGCAAGTCCAGATGGCTATACCCTCCTGATGACATCCTCTGCCCACACTACGTTACCAAGTTTTTCTAAAGAAAAATCTTATGACCCCATTAAGGACTTTATTCCCCTATCACTTATAGCTTGGAGTGCTGGTCACGTTCTAGTAATTAATCCTGGCTCGCCATTCAACTCAGTTCAAGAACTAATTCTTTATGCAAAAGCTAATCCTGGAAAACTAAGATATGGATCTGGAGGAAAAGGTAGTTTTACGCAGTTTGCAGCTGAAAATTTCAACCTAATGGCAAATATTAAGGTTGAGCATATCCCCTACAAAGGGGGTGGCCAAGCTATCATAGACTGTATTGCTGGGCATATTGAGATTTGTTTTATCCCCGCCACCGCTGCATTAAGTCATGTTAAATCTAAGCAGCTTAAGCCATTAGGAATTACAGCAGCTTCTCGCTGGAGTGAGATGCCAACGACTCCAACTATAAATGAAGCAGGGGTAAATGGTTTTAACTATGTCACATGGTATGGATTATTTTTACCCGCTAAAACACCTAACCACATAGTACAAAAGTTACTATCAGAAATCCAAAAAATAGTAAACGACTCTGAAATTAAAAAAATATTCAGGGAGCAAGGCCTCATCCCTGCAGGAACGAATGTTGATGAATTTCAATCAGTGATTGCAAAAGAATTTGAGCTTAATAAGAAACTTTCCAATCTAATAAATGCATTACCTTGAATCGAATTAATTTAATAAAGGTAATTTAATTGATTGACCAGTTTCTACCGCTCGAACTATCGCAATTGTTGTTTCAAGCGTTATTCTTGCTTGTTGAGGGGTTGTGTGAATAGTCGGAGCTCCTGTTGCCAAATAATCCAACCATGCCCTAGTTTCATTTGCTAAAGGGCCCCAAAAATTACCAACAGCCCAATCTCCCCCAGTATTACTCCCTAGAAAAGCCATGTTTACTTCATGATTTGGCATATACGCGTGTGGGATACCTTTTTCGGAGTATATGATGTGATCATGATGATCGTCATCAATAATCATGACACCATCTTTTCCAAGTAACTCCACACGATCAGATTGACCAAGAGTTGGATAATGCGTAGGTAAGGCATAGCTAACACCAAAATTAATTACCGCACCAGACTCAAAGGTTACTATTGCCCAAGTAACATCATCAGCCTCATAGCCCTTAAATATTTCTTTATTTCCTCTCGCCACTACCTCTACAGGCCTATCTCCCTCTAAAAACCAACACATTAAATCTACATAGTAAGTCAGGATATCTAAAACTGGAGTTGCATGTAAATCACGCTCTAAGATATTGAATGCTTGCGCTCTGGAGTTATAAACTCGTGTGGTACCTCCAATTACCTTACCCAATCGACCATGTAACATTTGCTCTTTAGCCCTAAGAAAACATTCTTTATATCGACGGCTATAACCAATCTTTAAATCCCCTTTTGTTTTATTAAGTACTTCCAGTATCTTATCTGCATCCTCTAAAGTCAGAGAAATTGGCTTCTCTACTAAAACTGGCTTGCCCAATTCTAAGGCCTTACAAATTGGTGCCACATGCTCTCCCTCGGGACTAGAAACTATTACCGCTGTAACTTCAGGCCTTGAAATAACTTCATCATTATTAGAAGAGTAAAAATCAGCTCCAGATATTTCAGACAATTTTTTTGCATTATCAAAATTAATATCTGAAATGGCTAAAAAATTTACGGACGGATGCTTTGCTGAGAGGCGTGCTCTTAAAGAGCCAATTCTGCCAGAACCAATAACAGCTATACCAATATTATTATTTTTCATTTTTTTGTCTCGTACTTTTATTAAACTCTATCATGAGATTTTGCCACATTTAATATCGATTACTTAATTTAGATTTTATAATAAGTATTAGTTATCGATATTAATTCCGATAGTCATTGCGGCTTTACGCACTGACTCCCAAGTATCCACTTGTATTTCAATACCATTTTTTTCTCTACTCAGTTTAGTTTGATATTCTGGCTCTCCAGGCATCAT
>CALPOM020000064.1 GCA_943325205.2 Thermoflexus hugenholtzii JAD2
GAGGTTCAAGTGGATGGATTAAAGAGGACCTCGCTCAACTTTTCCGTAGGCTAGTTTTCAATGTTGCTATTAGCAATCGAGATGATCATTTACGCAATCATGGCTTTATTCTTGATACTTCAGGATGGCGTTTATCACCAGCATTTGATTTGAATCCCAATATTGATAAAGCCGAGCATGCATTGAATTTAGATACTATTGATAACTACCCTCAAGTAGATGGTTTGATTACTACAGCTGAGTATTATGAGCTAACACCTAATCAAGCAAAGCTAATTACGAGTGAAGTATTTGAAGTGGTTAGAACATGGGAAGCTGTGGCTAGAGAGCTCGTAATTCCGAAAGCTGAGATTGAGCTCATGCGGTCTGCATTCCTTCAATAAAAAGTAGGTAATCGTAAATTGACATATAAAAATATGTATTTACGGCGACGAAGTAATTAAGACAGTCATAGCCGGTATCATTAACCACTACTCAAACTGACTCTTTAGAAAGAGCGTACTCATCTACGGGTATACAAGCGCAAAACAAATTACGATCGCCGAAAACATTATCTATACGGCTAACTGGCGGCCAATATTTATTTTGATGAAGACGAGATACTGGAAAACCAGCAACTTGTCTAGAATAAGAATGCTTCCAGATATCTGATGAGAGCATGCGCGAAGTATGAGGGGCATTTTTTAAAGGATTATCCATAGCATCAAACTCTCCAGAAATCACTTTATCAATTTCCTCGCGAATCGAAACCATTGCCTCAATAAAACGATCTAGTTCAGCTTTAGATTCACTCTCGGTGGGTTCAAGCATTAATGTGCCAGGCACTGGAAAGCTCATTGTCGGCGCATGGAATCCATAGTCAATTAAACGTTTTGCAATATCTTCATTTGTAATCCCTGAAGATTTTTGGATGGGGCGAATGTCAAGAATACACTCATGTGCCACAAGACCATTTTGTCCCGTATATAAAATGGGGTAGAAAGAAGAGAGCTTTTTGGCCAGATAATTCGCCGACAAAATTGCAACTTCAGTGGCCGTTTTGAGCCCATGCGCACCCATCATGGCAATATACATCCACGATATTGGCAAAATAGAAGCTGAGCCAAAGGGAGCCGAACTAATTCTTGGTAGATCTGTACGTTGAAAGTCGACAGTTTTGGCGGTATAAGAAAAGGGTAAGAACTCCGCAAGATGAGTTCTTACGGCAACTGGACCAACTCCTGGTCCTCCGCCACCATGGGGAATACAGAATGTTTTATGAAGATTAAGATGGCTTACATCTCCCCCAAAGTGACCAGGAGACGCCGTACCAACAAGAGCATTCATATTGGCACCATCAATATAAACTTGACCACCATGCAAGTGGATTAGATTACAAATATGGCTAACTGTAGACTCAAAGACGCCATGTGTACTCGGATAGGTTATCATAATCGCGGCTAAAGTCTCCGAATATTGTTCAGCTTTGATGCGCAGATCCTCCATATCAATATTGCCATTTAAATCACAACCAACTACCACGACATCCATGCCTGCCATTTGGGCTGAAGCAGGATTTGTGCCGTGCGCAGAAGATGGGATCAGACATATCTTGCGGTGTGATTCATTTCGAGAGGCATGATAAGCTCTAATGACAAGTAAGCCGGCATATTCCCCTTGAGATCCAGCATTAGGCTGCAGCGAAACCGCGCTATACCCAGTTGCTGCACATAACATTTTTTCAAGTTGTTCAATTAAAACTGCATAACCTCGCCAATGTTCGGGAGGTGCGAATGGATGAATTTGATTAATGTTGGGCCAGGAAATGGGTAACATTTCGCTGGTCGCATTTAACTTCATCGTACAAGAGCCAAGAGGAATCATGGTTCTATCTAATGCTAAATCTTTATCGGACAACCTGCGAATATAGCGAAGCATTTCATGCTCTGCATGATACTGATTAAATGTTGGGTGCGTTAGAAAGGGCTCTTCACGCTGTAAGCAGGGGGGTATAACATGTTGCACCTGTTCGTATCCTTGATCCCACAATAAACTCTCATCTGGACAGTTAAAAATTTGTAGGATACGAAACACATCATCTTTGGTAGTGGACTCGTCTAAGGAAATACCAACATGATGTTGATCAATCAACCTAAAACATATCTTTTGTGCACTTGCTAGGCTAGATACATGCTGAGCATCTAGGACTTGAACTTCCAAGGTATCAAACCAAGAATTATTTTTAAGATGAACGCCATTTCTTTTCAAGCCATCTGCAAGGATACAAGTTAAATAGTGCACCCGGTTAGCAATCCTTTTTAACCCCTCAGGGCCGTGGTAAACGGCGTACATGCCTGCAATAACAGCTAAAAGGACTTGCGCAGTACAAATATTAGAGGTTGCCTTTTCTCGACGAATATGTTGCTCCCTTGTTTGTAGGGCTAGACGGTAAGCGGGATTGCCGGCTTGATCAATACTCACGCCAACGAGACGCCCTGGCATATTTCTTTTATATAGATCTTTGGTCGCTAAAAAAGCAGCGTGCGGCCCGCCAAATCCTAAAGGTACGCCAAACCGTTGTGAATTTCCAATAACGATATCAGCGTTAAAATGTTTGGGGGAGTTTAAGACAGTTAACGCCAGTAAATCACTAGCAACGATGAATAATGCTTGTTGATGATGAACTGCCCTGGCCATCTCTAGATATTCAGATAGCTTGCGTAATTGACCATTAGCGCTAGGGTACTGAATTATTGCCCCAAAAATATTGTACAGATGAATATTGCTTGGGTCGTCAATCACCACTTGAATACCTAATGGTTTAGCGCGAGTTTGGAGAACTGCAATGGTTTGTGGGAAGATATCGCGCGCAACAAAAAATACCTTCGATGCATTGTGATTAGATCGAAAGGCTAAAGTCATCGCTTCTGCTGCAGCAGTTCCTTCATCGAGCATGGATGCATTGGCAATATCCATACCCGTCAGATCAATAACTACTTGCTGAAAATTGACAATCGCTTCTAGTCGCCCTTGAGAAATTTCTGGTTGATAGGGGGTATAGGCTGTATACCAGGCAGGGTTTTCTAAGATATTGCGTTGAATGACGCTAGGTGTCAGGGTATTGTAATAACCCTGCCCAATAAAGGATTTATGTAAGATATTTTGATTCGTTATTTGTTGTAGCTTTGCCAAAGCCTCATGTTCTGGAAGGGCAATTTGAAATTCTTCGAAGTCCAGATTTTCAACTTCAAGAATACTTGTCGGCACAACCGCTTTGATTAAGTCCAGGGTTGATTTCAAACCCAAAACTTGAAGCATCGCAGTCTGATCATCGTGCGACGGTGCAATATGGCGATTTAAAAATGCTGAAGAAAGATCTAATAAATCTTTGGAAAATATGGTCATTTTATAAAGCCCTAATTACCAATTTGTGCACCGTAAGCATTGGCATCTAAGAGCTTATCAATTTCGGTTGGAGAACTAGGCATGATTTTAAAAAACCAAGAATCGTAGGGCGCCGAGTTTATTAATTCAGGTGAGGCCGCAAGGGAGTCATTGATAGCAACGATTTCACCACTTACAGGGGCATAAATATCGCTAGCAGCTTTAACGGATTCTACAACTGCACAATTCGCAGACGCTTGAAGAGTTTGCCCAACACTGGGTAACTCTAAAAAAACAATATCACCTAGGGCGTCTTGAGCGTGGTGGGTGATCCCAACAGATAAGGACCCGTCTGCATTTTTAAGTACCCACTCATGGGAACTTGCATAACGAAGGTTTTGAGGAATAGACATAATGAACTCCAAGATTATTAAAGAAGGGGTTGGCCAAGGCGAACAAAAGCATTTTTGACAACTTGGGCTTGTAAAAGCTGATCTCGAACTTTGACATGGACGATACTTTTTAAAGGAGTATCTTTGGGGAGGCTGGCAAGGGCAATGGATTTTTGTAAACTTGGACTGAATGTTCCACTAGTAATTGTGCCGTTACCCTGGTTGGTGATGACTTCTTGGTGGACTCGTAAAACACCCTTATCAAGAAGAACAAGTCCCAAAAGAGCGCGCTGTTGATTACTAGAGCGCAGAGCCTGTGCTCCAACAAAGGACCGATTTGCTTGTAAGTCAACAGTCCAAGATAGGCCGCAATCGATGGGTTTAGTGGTCAAAGACATATCTTGACCATACAGGTTATAGCCTGCCTCGATACGCAAAGTATCTCGAGCACCAAGACCTGCAGGTAAAACACCTACTTGTAACAGAGCATCCCATAAGGCAGCTGCTTGACCTTGGTTAAGAAAGAGTTCAAAACCATCTTCTCCGGTATAGCCCGTTCTAGAAAACATGATTTCGCCAAAAGCACAAGCGCATACGATCGAGTGAAAAGGCTTTAACTGGTTCAGGGCGTTATTTAATTCGGGGAAGAGTTTTGCGAGCTGTGTTGAAGAATGTGGGCCTTGCACTGCTAATATGACTAAGGGGTTCTGAGCGCTGGAAAGGTCTGCTCGCCTTGGAATTATTTTTAAATCATTAAAGTTATTGGCCTGTTCATCAAGCCACTCTAAATCCGTGCGTGCATTTGCCGCATTGATAACTAGGCGGTAATTATCACCCATCCGATAAACAATTAAATCATCAATTATTCCACCTTCATGATTCAACATACATGAGTACAGTGCTTGACCATCCTTACTTAATTTATCGATATTATTCGCTAAGGTATGTTGAAGAAAGGCTTTTTGTCCTGAGCCGGTCAAATCTACGATAGCCATATGGGAAACATCAAAGACACTACAGGATAAGCGCGTATGAAGATGCTCAGCAATTTGAGAGCCATAATGAATCGGCATATCCCAGCCACCAAAGTTGGCTATTTTGGCTTTGAGAAAAAGGTGTTGATGATAAAAAATAGTTCTTAAGTTGGCCGACACAATCGAGTTTCCCGAGGTAGGCCCCCCTGTCCTGTTACCTGAGAGATTCCACGCATTCAATAATGAATGCATGTTAGCCCCTTCGGTGGGCAATTAAATGCCGCTCTCCAGAGTGTAAATGTTGACAGTCCTTTTTGCCTGAGCGTTTTTGGGCATTGCGCCTTCGGCGGTGATTAACACACTCTCCTACCAACGAAATAATTTTAACCTAAAAATTTTTAAAGATATAGATTTAGTTTCGAAGAGGTAAGCGGTTTGAGATGACGCGCTTTACTCTTGCAAAAGTTTTAACTTCGTGGGCTAAAGCAAATAGGGTCTTGGAAAAGTTACCAATGGCCCTAAGTTTTTGCTGCCCCAGTGCGATGAGTCCGGTTGTATAAACAACTCGCACAAATCCAACGTTGTTTACGATTACTAGTTGGTATCCAAGTTCCACCATCAAGGCGTTTTTCACGACTACAAGAAGAGCAAAATTTCAAAGATTGTGAACTAGTCTCGGGGGTGGAGGTTGTCGTAGTCATAAATTAGCAGCAGTCTGAGCAACAAAACCACCATTTTAACCTAAAATAATTAAGGGCTTAACTTTGTGCGCTTAAGACAACTTTAATTGAGTCAGCAGTTTTATTGCCATCGAAGTCTAACCAGCACTTGTTTTTAAAGTCATATAGCTTGCATAGCTTTGCCGTTTCAAAGTACCACTTCCAGGAAAACGGCTGCACAATAATTCTTCCAGGTAATAATTCCTCTAATTTATTTTGAGCATTTTGCAATTCATAAAGAGGCACGCCCATATCCACATGGTGAGCGGTATGCTCCATGATGTGATGCAAAATCGCTCCAAAATGGTACTTAAAAGTCAAATGTACTGTTGTAGAAACAAAGGGTTGCGCTCTTAACCACTCTGATTTATTGTCGTACCAAGAAACACTAGGGTGCGTATGGTGAACATACACAACCCAACCGATCATGCCATTCCAGAACAAATAAGGGATTACAAAACCGCAAATAAGTAGGGTAACCACAGATTGATCTGTTAAGAGTGCGGCGCAAAGGAGTGTTGCGATCCAAAGAACGCCAAACACACTCACAAAGCAACTATCTCTAAAAAAGACTTTTCTAGTTGAAGGCATATCTTTTTTGCTGGGAAAGAACATCTTGAACCACCAAATTTCAATGATGTAATAAAACACAGGGCCCCACCCACTTCGATAAAGGCGCTCGAGACTTTTTCTCCAAGCGGGCATGGCATTGAACTCTTCTAAACTGGCTGGAGCCCAAACAAAGTCAAAACCTTTCAGATTTGTTTGGCCGTGGTGTACGACATTATGACCAACTTCCCACAAACTAAAAGGCGTTAAGGATGGCAAAAAAGCGATACGTCCTAGGACCTTATTTAATTCGCGATGCGGCGTGAAACTTTGATGGCATGCATCATGCCCCAAAATAAAAAGTCTGCCAATCCAAAAGCCAGCAACATTTCCCAAGATAATTTTGATGAGCAAGTTTTCTACTAAGACAACCCCCGCGATTAAGGCAAACCAAATACCTATATCTAAGAGTAACAAGAGGATTGCTCGCGCAGTTGATTTGACCGCAAATGGCTCAATGAAGCCCCGAATAATTTTCCTGTTTGGAATAGGCAAGCCCTCCGGAATAGGTAATTGCGTATCTGGGCTTAATGATGTTGACATAATGATTTAGCTTGAAATTAATATTACTTCTATTTTATCTATATTTACTCATTCAGGTTTTAAGATTGCAAATAAAGCACAAATTGATAAAAACCATGGCACACAATGGCTGGGATGGACCCTTAGAAGCTCAGCTCCATGAAGGAGGTTTAAAGTTGTAGCCAAACAACAGGTCAAAGAGCCAGTAGCATAAGACAATAAGGATGTATATGGCGCGCCCAGCAGGAATCGAACCTGCGACCCTTGGCTTCGGAGGCCAATACTCTATCCACTGAGCTACGGGCGCTTGAGGACATCAACCGCTATTGTAAGTTAGCGCATGCGCGAAAAGAAGAATTTTCGCTAGAACGGACTATTTAAGTAATAAATAGATCAAAAAAAGAGCATATCTTCAGACCGACCTACCAAGTTATCTCCCAAGACTAGCTATAATCACTATGAAACATATTCCAGAGAAAGAAACAGCATGAGCGAAGAACACGGCAGTTTAATCAAGACACCAAAACAATTGATTGTGACAGTGTTTGCGGTTTTTTTTATACCGCTAATTATTATTCTTTTATTAATAATATACGACACCAGTCATACAGGATCGTCGGCACTCAACCCAGCTACGTCGAATGCGCTTATTCAGCCTATTGCTAAATTAGATTTTAAAGACAGTAGTGCGCCAAAGGTTCTTAAAACTGGGGAAGAGGTTTATAAAAGTGTTTGTTCTGCATGTCATGCCGCGGGAGTCGCTGGAGCGCCTGCATTTGCAAATAATGGCGCGTGGTCGGCAAGAGTAGGTAAAGGTTATGAAGCATTGCTTGGTTCGGTTTTGAAGGGCAAGGGCGCGATGCCAGCGCGAGGCGGTGCAGCACCTGATGATGTTAATGACCTTGAACTTGGTCGGTCAGTAGTTTACTTGGTGAACGGCTCAGGTGGAAAGCTGGCCGAGCCAAAAGAGGCTATTACAGAGAAAAAGTAAAGCTCGTTAGCGCTTGGTTATGAGGGCAGGGTTTTATTGTTGATAGCGAGTTGGTAAGCATTTTTTTTGGTCATAATGCCGGCCTTTGCGAATATTTCAGAAATATCCTTACTGCCCAAATAAGGATTTAACAAAGATGCCAACAGCTGTGGATTGATTGGGACATCTCCAGCCGAGTTAGGCTCAGCGGACTCCGTCAAGGGCCGCCCTTCGATTAAGATCGAGAACTCCCCACGTAATTCTGGCTTTCCCAAGAGCCATGACGGTATCTCATGAACCTTTAGGTAGGTGATCGTCTCAAATTTCTTAGTTAACTCACGCCCAATTACAACCATGCGATTTTTATCTTCCAAGGCGGCATACAAGTCCTCTAAGGTTTTTTGAATACGAACCGGCGATTCATAAACGATAGTATTTAAAGAAAAAGCATTAATTTTTTGTAAAGATAAATCCCTATCTTTCGTTTTATTGGGTAGAAACCCTAGAAATTGAAATCGGCCATCAGTTTGTAAATTTGCAGCCCCACCAACTGATGCAAGAGTAGTAACGGCGCTTACGCCAGGGATGGGGATCACCCTATAACCACCCTTTATTAATGTGCTTACAAGGCGCGCACCCGGGTCAGAGATGCCAGGAGTGCCCGCATCGCAGACATAGGCCCATCTTTGGCCAGCGGCTAGGTGCGAGGCAATAGTTTGCGATGCCTCCATTTCATTGTGTTCGTGTAGTGCGAGTAGAGGCCTTTGGATATTAAATGCTTTTAAAAGACTTGTGGTGTGGCGCTTATCTTCACAAGCAATACCATCCACATTGGATAAAATGTGAGTTGCGCGGTATGTCAAATCAAATAAATTACCAATGGGAGTGCTAACTACATAAAGACATGCGACTGGAAAATCTTGCAGATCTAGTTGCTTTGTCTCTGTCATAGGTAATCAAATATAAATGGGGTTAATCGAAGTATATGATTCAATCATATCTGTAGATGCGAAAATGATGGAAAGTATCCTAAAGAAAATATACAAAGATGAAAATTAACTTAACTGATCGTATCAAAGAACACTTTGAAGAAAGCCTCTCTGTAAAAATGCTCAGTATGGAGCATTTAACCCTAGATCTTGCGCAGGCTACGCAGGTTATGGTTAATAGTTTAAAGCTGGGTGGAAAAATTTTAGCTTGTGGTAATGGGGGCTCCGCCGGCGACGCACAACACTTTGCGGCAGAGTTGGTTGGCCGCTTTGAGCGAGAGCGAATGGAGTTAGGGGCGATTGCCTTAACAACCGATTCTTCAATTTTGACAGCGATAGGTAATGATTATGGATTTGATGAAATCTTTAGTAAGCAAGTGCGCGCAATTGGTAAAAAAGAGGATATTTTGCTAGGGATTTCAACTTCGGGTAATTCACCGAATGTGATCCTGGCAATCAAGGCGGCCAAAAAAATGGGCATGCGAGTCGTTGCATTTACAGGCCGCGGAGGTGGAAAAATAAAAGACTTGCTCGAGCCTGAAGATGTGCACTTATGCGTGCCTTCAGAGCGAACCGCAAGAATTCAAGAGACGCATTTATTACTAATTCACTGTTTATGTGATGGAATTGATTACTTACTTTTGGATGCAAAATGAAAATGATGAATGTAAAAACAAAACGGAACGTAATTACAACCATTTTTCTAGCTGCTGGAGTAGCAACGCTGCCGGGCTGCTTCCCAATCATTGCAACGGGTGTGGTGCAAGGTGTCCTGGTATTAGGAGATCGAAGGCCGGTATCCGTCTCGACGATTGATCGTGGCTTGCAGCTTCAAATCGAATCGAGTGTCACAAAAAATTTTGGTGAGGTAGCCCATGTCAATGTGCATGTTTTTAATCAAAAGGTTTTAATCACTGGAGAGGCATCTAATCCGGCCATTAAAGAGCAAATTGGGGCAATTGCCAAGGCGCAGTCAAATGTAAAAACCGTTTTTAATGAATTGCAGGTCGGGGCGATCAGTTCGGCGGGCTCTAGGGTTTCAGACAGTACGCTATTTACGATTATTAAAACCAAGTTTTTGGCAACCACGGATATACCATCGAACTCGATGAAAATTGTTGTCGAGGCTGGCAGAGTTTATTTGCTGGGACTTGTTACCGAATTAGAGGCGAAGGCAGCGGCTACTGTAGCAAGTAGCAGTAGTAGCGGCGTCAAGGAAGTAATTAAGTTTTTTGATATTATTTCGGAAGAGGAAAAGGCGCGCTTAGATAACCCTGGCAAGCCTGAGCCGACTAGTAAATAGACAGTAGCTTGTAATCTAGGCCTCCTTTTACGAAGCGTCACAGATCTAAGGCGGTCCAAAAGGAGTCAGATCGTTATTTCACCCCAAAAATCAATAATCGCACTTTTTTTTACGAATTCTGACAGATCATAAAAGCAAAAGGTGTTGGAAATTGATACGCCCACCCCGGCATTTGTAAAATAATTAGTAAAAGCGCAAAAGCTGATAAAAGGGTGTACTGCTGGACTACAAGTACTTTAAGTAGAAGGGCTGTAGGCCTTTTTGTTGGAGTCGGTTTTTGTCATTGTTTAAAGAAAAAACAAAGAATTTAGAAATTTTTGTAAAAAATATTAAAGTTTTTTGCAAAGACGCTTGACAGTAAAAAATTTATCTGTCATAGTCTCACTTCTTCGCTGATTGTTCTTTAAATAAAAAACAAACAGCTACTCTTTAAAAATTAGTCAACCGATAATTGTGGGTACTACTAGAAAGCATTTAGTCCTTTTGGACAATGAAAAAAGTAGTACTCACTTAACAGTAAATTGATTCAAATAGAAATAAATGAGTCATTTCTTTGAGTGAGCGACATGCCTTAATTGGCATACAGGAATTAAACTGAAGAGTTTGATCCTGGCTCAGATTGAACGCTGGCGGCATGCTTTACACATGCAAGTCGAACGGCAGCACGGGAGCAATCCTGGTGGCGAGTGGCGAACGGGTGAGTAATATATCGGAACGTGCCTTATAGTGGGGGATAACGCAGCGAAAGTTGCGGTAATACCGCATACGCCCTGAGGGGGAAAGCGGGGGATCGAAAGACCTCGCGCTACTAGAGCGGCCGATATCTGATTAGCTAGTTGGTGAGGTAAAGGCTCACCAAGGCTTCGATCAGTAGCTGGTCTGAGAGGACGATCAGCCACACTGGGACTGAGACACGGCCCAGACTCCTACGGGAGGCAGCAGTGGGGAATTTTGGACAATGGGGGCAACCCTGATCCAGCAATGCCGCGTGAGTGAAGAAGGCCTTCGGGTTGTAAAGCTCTTTTGTCAGGGAAGAAACAGCAGCTCTAACACAGCTGTGAATGACGGTACCTGAAGAATAAGCACCGGCTAACTACGTGCCAGCAGCCGCGGTAATACGTAGGGTGCGAGCGTTAATCGGAATTACTGGGCGTAAAGCGTGCGCAGGCGGTTATACAAGACAGGCGTGAAATCCCCGGGCTTAACCTGGGAATGGCGCCTGTGACTGTATAGCTAGAGTGTGTCAGAGGGGGGTAGAATTCCACGTGTAGCAGTGAAATGCGTAGATATGTGGAGGAATACCAATGGCGAAGGCAGCCCCCTGGGATAACACTGACGCTCATGCACGAAAGCGTGGGGAGCAAACAGGATTAGATACCCTGGTAGTCCACGCCCTAAACGATGCTGACTAGTTGTTCGGGATTTACATCCTGAGTAACGTAGCTAACGCGTGAAGTCAGCCGCCTGGGGAGTACGGTCGCAAGATTAAAACTCAAAGGAATTGACGGGGACCCGCACAAGCGGTGGATGATGTGGATTAATTCGATGCAACGCGAAAAACCTTACCTACCCTTGACATGTAACTAACGAAGTAGAGATACATTAGGTGCTCGTAAGAGAAAGTTAACACAGGTGCTGCATGGCTGTCGTCAGCTCGTGTCGTGAGATGTTGGGTTAAGTCCCGCAACGAGCGCAACCCTTGTCTTTAGTTGCTACGCAAGAGCACTCTAAAGAGACTGCCGGTGACAAACCGGAGGAAGGTGGGGATGACGTCAAGTCCTCATGGCCCTTATGGGTAGGGCTTCACACGTCATACAATGGTACGTACAGAGGGTTGCCAACCCGCGAGGGGGAGCTAATCTCACAAAACGTATCGTAGTCCGGATCGTAGTCTGCAACTCGACTACGTGAAGCTGGAATCGCTAGTAATCGCGGATCAGCATGCCGCGGTGAATACGTTCCCGGGTCTTGTACACACCGCCCGTCACACCATGGGAGTGGGTTTTGCCAGAAGCCGTTAGCCTAACCGCAAGGAGGGCGACTGCCACGGCAGGGTTCATGACTGGGGTGAAGTCGTAACAAGGTAGCCGTATCGGAAGGTGCGGCTGGATCACCTCCTTTCTAGAAAAAAGATGCCGTAGCTTTAGTGCCCACACTTATCGATTGACAACAAAAGCCACGGGTCTGTAGCTCAGCTGGTTAGAGCACCGTCTTGATAAGGCGGGGGTCGTAGGTTCAAGTCCTACCAGACCCACCACCATAAGCAATACAGACTTAGTGGGTCGATGGGGGATTAGCTCAGCTGGGAGAGCACCTGCTTTGCAAGCAGGGGGTCGTCGGTTCGATCCCGTCATCCTCCACCATCATCTAAATGTCAAAACTAAGCGAATGCAGCACGTTTAGTTTTGCCATTTATGGCTGTTCTTTAAAAATTTGAGTAAGCAATGCGTTTGATGCATATTTTGAGAGTGCATCAAACATAAGTAGTATGGGTAAAGATTGAATCATCAGTAATACAAGCAATAAGTTTTATTTGTTTGGATTACGGCGCAAACATGTCAGAAGTAGAAGTAAAACCTATAGCGTTTACTAGCAATGGTGCTCGTTATAGGATCAAGTGAATAAGTGCATGTGGTGGATGCCTTGGCGATTACAGGCGATGAAAGACGTTATAGCCTGCGATAAGCCCCGGGGAGCTGGCAAATAAGCTTTGATCCGGGGATTTCTGAATGGGGAAACCCGCCGCTTTTGCGGCACCCACATCTGAATACATAGGGTGTGTGGAGCGAACCTCGTGAACTGAAACATCTAAGTAGCGAGAGGAAAAGACATCAACCGAGATTCCCAGAGTAGTGGCGAGCGAAATGGGAAGAGCCTTCTAGTGATAGCTCAGTAATTAGCAAAACGGAATGGAAAGTCCGACAATAAAGGGTGATAGTCCCGTATGCGAAAATTATTGGGTGGTACTAGGCTAGAGACAAGTAGGGCGGGACACGTGAAATCCTGTCTGAATATGGGGGGACCATCCTCCAAGGCTAAATACTCGTAATCGACCGATAGTGAAC
>CALPOM020000065.1 GCA_943325205.2 Thermoflexus hugenholtzii JAD2
ACTTTTCCAGAATCATCAGTAGTGTATTTTTTAAAGTCTGGGGCGTCTCGATAGTCTAACTGAAATCCCGCTTTTTGCATCCCCGTTATAAATTTTTCTGACTTGCTCATTTCTTGAATAGCGACTCGCAGTCGCAAAACAACATCGCTAGGAGTCCCAGCTGTTACAAATAAGCCATTCCACAAACTATATCTCACATCGATACCTAGCTCGTTTAATGTTGGGGCATCCGGGACAAGGTTATGACGCTTATCGGAAGTTACTGCTAAAACACGGATCTTGCCCGAACTTAACTGACCACTTAACGTCGCTGGATTAACGATAGTCGTATGTACCTCTCCGCCCAAAAGAGCAAGCACGCCTGGACCAACACCTTTGTATTGAATCTGGTTAAACGAAGTTTTTACCGCGTCACCAATTAATTCAAAAGCCACATGGATTGGGCCCAAATTACCAGATGATGAATAATCAATCGAGTTAGGCTTTGCTTGCGCGGCTTTTACTAATTCTGCAGCAGTTTTAAAAGGTGAGTCAGATCTGACAACCCAATAAATGGGGTCGTTTGAAAGCATGGCCAAGGGCTCCAGCTGATTCATCTCATAAGAAGGCTTTCTAGCAGCTAACTTCTCTATATCCGGATACGTGACATTCGAGTTATTCGCCATGACTAAGTTGTAACCGTCTGGTGCAGCTTTGGCAACATAGGAAGTACCAATCGAACCACCGGCACCAGTTTTATTGACTACGATCACGGGTTGCTTAAGAATCTCACCTAATGGCTCAGTTACTAGTCTGGCAACTAAATCGTTACCTCCACCCGGAGCAAATGGAACAATAATATTGATTGGCTTGTCAGGAAAACGGTTCTGTGCTTGTGTAAAACCTGCAAGCAACAAGAGATGAACTGTAACAATATGAAAAAAGAGTGCCTTTAATTTTTTCATAATTTGTATCCCTGTAAGTTGCATTTCGATACTATTGATAATGACGAGCATTGCTTATCTCCAATTTGTAAGTCTAGTTTCTCAAACACCCTAATTTAGCTACTTTACAGACTTATTCTAACTGATAATAATCAATTTTTCAGAGTATTTTCTCAGTAAAAAATCAAGCAAAATCCCCTCTAAAACCCTATTACCCTGTCTTCTAATCGAGTACTCAGAGTTTGTATGATGTTCTTTTAATTTTAAGTGCATGATTATGAGCAGAAGTTTGAAGAAAAATCCTTTCTTTAGCCACTGTGGATGTCCTAGTGAAAAAAAAGATAAGAAAAGTTGGCATTCACGCTGGCGTTCTCGCGAACGTCAGGCCTTTCGAAAATTATCAACAGAGACTCTAGATAGCCATCAAACCATCTTAATAAACCAAGTTAGCTCTACTTGGATGATGGGTAAAGATGGTCGTTACTACTGGCCGATCTCTGAACAAAATCAAACAGCGCAAATGCTTGCTCAAAGAAAAGGTGGAACGCAATCAGAATTGCAAAAAATAAAAGCTCGCATATTACACCGATGGCGAGGTAAATAAAATAAGAAGTCCTTATAGAGTTTCGATACAAGTTTGTAAAGATCTCTTGAATTGTCATACAATGATTTCACAAACATTTTATAAGGAGACAAGCTATGCGTACACGCCTAATTTCTATTCCAACAGATACTTTTCCACTCGATGGTGTCATGTATGAGCCAGACAGTAAAGTCGTCGGTTCTGCACTGTACTTTCATGGCAATACGATGAATTTTTATACTGGCGCAGCGCGCTTCTTACCTGAAGCGATGTGCGCTTTGGGACTGGTTTTTGTGGCGTTTAATCGTCGTGGTCATGATATTTTATCGACTAGAGCCAGTCGGCAGGCTGTCGGTGGGGCTTATCAAACTGTTGCCGAATCTGTTGCAGATAATGCGTTCGCCGCAACGTGGATGAAAGAACAGGGTTATGCTAACCCAATTATTTTAGGCCATAGCTATGGCGGTATGTTATCTACTCAACACGTCGTTGACCACCCGGCCACACCTGCGCTTATTTTATTGTCAGCAGGGCGTGGCGGTATCGCTCAAGACACTACTGGAGGAACTGAAAAACTATTCGCTATGGATCGTCTTGAAGAACTCACAATTCAAGCAAAAGAATTGGTCGCTAAGGGGCGCGGGGAGGACTTAATGATGATGCCAGGATGGTGGTACATAACTAGCGCAACTAGTTTTTTAGATCGGTTAGCCCATGTCCCAGATACAATCGCCTTGGCACCGAAAATTACTTGTCCTGTTTTGGCTATTCGCGGAGACTTGGAGGATGTGCACCGCTATCCAGCCGAAGAGTTTCAGGCGGCTTGCGGTCAGCATTGCCATGTAGAAATTATCCCTCATTGCGATCATTTTTATAATCAACGCGAGGATGCCGTAATTCAAGTGGTTGGTAACTGGCTCAAAAAACATATCTGATTTAAATAAGATAGGTTGCAATGGCACTCCGCGAAGATTAGCTAGGCATTTTTTTACAAAGTTTTAGAGGTCTTCTTTCTGAAGTCTAATCATCTTTTTGCAAAAAAAGTTAATCCTTTGCTATAAAAATGTACTTCATTAACCCAAATTACGTCATTATCATTCCAACGCGCCCCAAAGTTTGACCATTTCGTATGGCCTGATGCAGTGCCGGAATTTCGGCTAGAGAAACTGTTTGGGTAACAATTGGCTTTATTTTTTTATCTCGGATTAACTCTAAAGTACGGCCAATTTCAGCCAAAGTAACGTACCGAGCTGCATGTATCTCAAGACCCCGGTGTAATAGTCTCTGTGGATCTACTAAAAAACTAGGATCTTTTTGATAAACACCCGCTGGACTTGACCCAACAATCACTAAACGCCCACCTACCGCTAAAGAGGCTAATGATTCCTCTAATGAATTCTTTGATCCGACAATATCGATTACCGCATCCACGCCGATGCCGTTAGTCGCGCTCATTACCTGCTCAGCAATCGATCCTTTGGCTGCATCAATCAATAGGTCAGCGCCAATTGTCTGGATAAAATCCATCTTAACTTGCCCAAGATCTGCAGCCAAGACGCGGGCTCCGCATAAACTTGCCATCTGAATCATGTGTATGCCAACTCCGCCAGCAGCACCAACCACTAAAACCGTATCACTTGGCTTTAATTTAGCCTCCTTAATACATGCATGATAGGGTGTGGCAATGGCATCTGAGCCAATCGCAGCGTCGATATCTGAAACCCCATCAGGAATGGCGATTACGTTGCGCTCAGGTAAGGCAACATACTCTGCATAACCCCCGTCAGTGGCTTGTCCCACATTGCCAATAGAAGCTAAGCATAAAGTTTCTCGACCGCTTCGACAATTGACGCACTGACCACAAGTTAAATAAAAATGATTCGTAACGCGTGTTCCAACAGTTACACTTCGTACTTGTGAACCCACCTCAACAATCCGACCAGCAATTTCATGCCCTGGAATTCTTGGGTATTGTTTTACTCTTCCTGGTGTAGCCAATAAATTGACAACAGTCAAACCGACTCCACAAGCGCTGACTTTTACCAAAACTTCATTGGGACCAATTTTAGGTTTAGGAACTTCTTTTAATTGTAAATTACCGCCAAATTCTTCAATGACTAACGCCTGCATTCGACTCTCCCAGATCCCGATTAATTACTCTAGCTCAATGCCAAGTTTTCTTCCTAAAATACCCCATTTTTTTACATCTTCACTCATAATTGCAGCAAATTGTTGCGGAGTCGTCCCAACAGGCTCATTCCCACCGTCAGTGATTGTCTTCACAATTTCTGGCTTCTTTAAAATGATTGCAATCTCTCTACTCAACTCATCCACGATTTCGGGCGGAGTCTTGGCCGGAGCTAAAACCCCATACCAAACAACCGAGTCGTAGCCAGCCAAGCCTGATTCCGCGATAGTGGGAACGTCAGGAGCTAATAGAGAGCGCTTCACGCCACCCGTAGCAATCATTTTTAAACGACCCGCCTTAACCATCGGTAAGGTGGTAAAAATATTTGCTAAAGCAAATTGAATTTCATTTTGAACTAATGCTAACGTAATTGGGGCAACACCTTTGTAAGGTACATGGGTTGTTTTGATCCCAGCCATCGCATTCATTTGCTCCGTCATTAAATGCGGAGCGCTCCCTTGACCAGATGAGCCGTAATTTAATTTATTAGGATTCGCTTTAGCGTACGCCACAAACTCCTTGAAGTTATTGACGGGTAAACTCGGGTTAATCAGCAATACTAATGGTGACTGAATAGTCAACGATACGGGTATAAAATCCTTGATCGGATCATAGGGTAATTTTTTAAACAATTCTGCGCTCATCGCATGCGTTGAAAAAACTGTTAACAACGTATAACCATCTGGCTGGGCCTTGGCAACCGCATCTGTACCTACAATTCCAGAGGCAGCTGGGCGATTTTCAACAATGAAGGATTGTCCAAATTTCTCAGTCAAATGGGCACTTAATAAGCGCGCAATCGCATCTGATCCACCCCCTGGCGCAAGTGGCACAATCATCCGAACTGGACGAACCGGATAAGTTGGAGAAGCTTTTGCAAATTGAATAGGTGCTAGGGAACTCAACATCACTGCCCCAACAGATTTTACAAATGGACGGCGTTTCATCAAAAATCCCCTAAATAACTACGATTAAAAAAAGGTCAGGTTTTGAATTCTAAGAACTCATTACCCAACCAATACATTTTAAAAATTCGATTAAATTTTTAGATTCAATAACTTGACCGCGTTAGCACCCAAAATGTTATACCGATCTTCATCAGTTAACTCAGGAGTATTCATGATATGACCAACTGGATCTTCTTCCCAAGGAATCGGCCAGTCCGTTCCAATCATCAATTGGCTTGGCCCAACCTGAGCGGCTAAGTGTCGAAGAGCCTCGCCAGTAAATACTAAAGTATCAAAATAAATTTGATTGAGATACTCAGTAGGCAACTTTTTGAGCTTAATTTCTGGATTACAGTTCGATGGCGAAATATAACAACTACGATTCATCCTCGGCGCGTAAGATCCTAAGAAACCACCGCCATGAGCTGCAAGTATTTTTAATTTTGGAAATTTATCAAAAATACCTTCATAAATTAATTTCTCAAGGGCAATGGTTGTATCCAAGGGATTACCAATCGTGTTGGCTAACCAACCGTTACCTTTAAATCGTGACTCTAGTTGAGGGGTACTCTGTGGATGAATAAATAAAGTGGCTCCAAGTTCTTCAGCCTTCGCTAAAACAGGATGGTATTTGGGATGACAAAAATCATCGCCTAAAACACTTCCACCAATCGCCGCACCCTGCAGACCAAATTTCGTCATCGCTTCTTCTAGTTGCTTAACTGCCATATCTGGATACTGCATCGCCAGCGATGCAAAAGCGCCAAAGCGAGTCGGAGCCATTGCGCATAATTCAGCCAATTTTTGGTTATTCAAAGCGCAAACTTTCTCAGCTAAGTCTCTGTCTGCCTTATACCAATATGGATTAATGCTTAAGACCTCCATATCGATACCCATCGCATCCATATCTTTAATCCGCTCTTCAATCACAATAAAATGCTCTTGAGCACCTTTGGTTGGTGGAATAATTCCCTTACCGTTCTCACCCATTAAATCAATCGATTCTTGGAACAAACAATGCGTATGAATGTCAACCGTCTTGGCTTGCTTGCCATTAATAATGACCGGTGGTCTTTTGTATGGGCCTGGCTTACCACCGCCACCTTCAGGTACTGCAGGCTTCATGCAGCAACCACAAAAAATTAATCCGCCTAAACCACTAGCACTTTTTTTCAACGAATTGAGATACTGACCCATTACTTCTCCTTAAAATAGTTTGTTCTTGGCAAAACTTTAACATAAACAGATGGCCCTAACCGATAATGCGCCAAGGGGCTTACGGATCAATCCTCAAAAAGCAAAACGGCTTGAGCCGCCATCTACTGGGATAACCGTACCCGTGATGTAACTCGCTAATGGGGATGCTAAAAATAACGCTAAAGCAGCAATTTCAGCTGGCTCACCAAACCGGCCTATCGGAATTTCTTGCTTGGCGTACTCTAATTCACTCTCAAGCGTAGGATATCGCTTCTGGATTTGCTCCGTCCGGATTCGGCCAGGCTGTAAGCTATTGACTGTAATCCCAAATGGCGCGACTTCTCTGGATAAGCCCTTGGCCCACACATGAATGGCAGCCTTTGCAGTAAAGGCCGCATTTAACATACGGGGCTCTGATGTGCCAGTAAAAGTAACAATTCGTCCCCACCGGTTGTTCTTCATACTGGGTATAAGTGCATGCGTTAATTCTCGAATACGGAAAAAGTTCAGTGTCATCCCCTCTAACCACTGCTCTTTTGTGGCATCAAAGTCAATCGGCCGACTTCCACCAGCTGCATTCATCAAAATATCAACTCTTCCCATGGTCCGAAGTGCCTCTGCAGCAACGCGCTCTGGTTCACCCTCGATTGAAAAATCTGCAGAAAATGGAATCACCGGCGCCGCATTGGGATTTTCTAATGAGATTTCGGCATTTAAAGCATCTACTAAAGGACCTCTCCTGGCCACACCAAATACAGTGACACCCTCTAAAGCCAATAACTTGGCAGTTGTCCTACCAATCCCTTGGCTTGCGCCAGTGACCAAGGCAGTTTTACCTTTTAAACCCCAATCCACACTGACCCCTATCGATTTATTTGATCGCACCATTTCATTAAAATGGGTTTTTCGTTTAAAGTATCTATGAAACTAAAGAATAAAAATATTAGCACACCAAGCAATTTCTGAGCTCGAAAGGTTGTCATGCCCCATAAAAAAATTTCACTCTCACAGAGTTTTTTTTATTTCGCAATATCGCTTGGCCTAATTTGGCCTACCAGTGAAGGTATTTCGCAAACAAAATACCCAAGTCGAACAGTCACCATCGTTGTTACTAACCCGCCTGGGGGAGGTACTGACGCATTTGCACGATTTATTGCACAAGGGCTGTCCACCAAGTTTGGACAATCAGTCATTGTGGATAATAAACCGGGTGGCAATGGCACTATTGCAACTGAATACGTTGCCAGAGCACAGCCAGATGGATATACGATTCTTCTTGGTTATACGGCTACACATAGTATCAACCCAGCTTTCTCTAAACTGAAGTACGACCCAATTAAAGACTTCGAACCAATCGGTATGATTGCCTTTTCTCCAACTCTGATGGTGGCTAACGCGAATCTGCCAGTAAACAATGTGAAAGAGCTTGTAGCTCTGATTAAATCAAAGCCTGGTACAGTCAATTTTGCTTCTGCTGGCAAAGGCTCAGCACCACACTTTGCTGGAGAATTATTTAAAATCTCTACCGGTACAGATATATTGCATGTGCCATACAAAGGAGCCTCTCCAGGGGTCATGGACACGATTGGAGGAACGACCCAAATCATGTTTCCTAGCCTCTTTACCGCTTATCCGCATGTCAAAGCAGGAAAACTAAAAGCCATGGGTATTGCCGGTGAAAAGCGCTCTAAAGCTGTGCCAGATATTCCAACTCTAGCAGAGCAAGGCATCCCTGATGTCAATGTCCCTCAATGGTATGGTCTCTTCGCTCCAGCCAACACGCCACCTACCATTATTCAACTTCTTAATAAAGAAATGAATCTCATCCTGAGCGATCCTGTAGTTGAAAAGAAAATTGAAGATCAAGGCGCTGAAGTAGAAACAAGCTCACCAGAGCAACTTAAACAGTTTGTTCAAAAGGAATTAACTCGCTGGAAAAATGTTGTTGCAAAAACCAAAATCATGCCAGACTAATTCCTTCAAATTACGCTCGTAACACAACCTAAAAACCTACTAAAGTTAATATGCCCTCTCCTTCTCCTGGCCTGCTTTTTAAAAATGCGCTCAAGCTAGAGTCGCCTTTACAAATAGTCGGTACCATCAATGCAAATCACGCTCTACTCGCTCAACGAGCGGGCTACGAGGCCATCTACTTGTCTGGCGGCGGTGTCTCCGCAGGGTCTCTTGGTCTTCCAGATCTAGGCATTTCTAATTTAGATGATGTCTTAACTGATGCACGACGAATTACCGATATTTGCCCTTTGCCACTGCTAGTAGATGTCGATACGGGCTTTGGATCTTCTGCATTTAATATTGCCAGAACAGTCAGGTCCATGGAAAAAGCTGGTGTTGCTGCTATGCATATCGAGGATCAAGTTGGGTCAAAACGTTGTGGCCATCGCCCAAATAAAGAAATCGTTAGCGCCCAAGAGATGGTTGATAGAATCAAGGCAGCAGTGGATGCACGAACAGATCAGGATTTTGTAATTATGGCAAGGATAGACGCTCTTGCCGTTGAGGGGATGAATGCAGCGTTAGACCGAGCAATGCTTTGTGTTGAAGCAGGCGCTGATATGATTTTTCCAGAAGCTGTTACTGAACTACAGCAGTTTGGACAATTTGTTGATCATGCCAAGGTCCCCATCCTAGCGAACATCACCGAATTCGGTAAAACGCCTTTATTTACACTGGAGGAGTTACGCAGTGCAAGAGTTAGTATTGCACTGTACCCACTCTCCGCATTTAGGGCGATAAACCGCGTCGCAGAAACGGTTTATCAATCTATTCGTAAAAATGGCACGCAACAAGAAGTAGTTAAGTTGATGCAAACGCGAGATGAACTGTACGATCGGATTAATTATCATGCTTATGAACAAAGTCTTGATGCTATTTTTCAACAAGAAAAATGATTTAGGTATCAATAAGAATGTACCTAATTCACCTTTTTAAAATAACGCTTTGTAGTTTCCTGTTAAGTCTAACTAGCCTCAACCCCAATCAGTCCAAGGCTCAGGAATATCCTTATAAACCTATTAAACTAATTATTCCATTTGCACCTGGTGGGGGTAACGATGCAATCGGGCGCCTATTAGCTAAAAACTTTTCTGAAAGTCTAGGTCAGACAGTTATCGTCGAAAACCGCGCTGGTGCCGGCGGGCGCCTAGGGGTTGAGAGCGGAGTCAAGTCTGAGCCTGATGGATATACCCTTACTCTCATATCCAATAGCTACGCTGCCAACCCAAGTCTTTATGTTGTTAATTTTGATCCGGTCAATGACATCACAGCTATCGGGCTAATCGCAAAAACGCCTCTTCTAATAGCTGTTCGGCAAGATTTACCAGTAAGTAACATCCAAGAATTACTTCAATATATCAAAAATAACCCGCAAAAATTATCGTATGCATCCTCCGGATTGGGAGGTATCTCACACCTTGCAACAGAGCTTTTTTTAAAAGTGGCCGGGGTTGAGATGATTCATATTCCGTATAAAGGTACCTCGCCAGCTATGACGGATATTGTTGGAGGTGTCACGGATTTATTTTTTAGTACATCAGGCGCTGCAATCCCTTATCTAAAAGCCAAAAAGATTAAAGTTCTAGCTGTTACCACTGCCAAACGAAGTAGCGCTGAGCCAGATATTCCAACGGTGGGAGAATCAGGTCTACAGAATTATGACGTGACAGTTTGGTATGGCTTGATCGGACCTAAAAATCTACCGGTCACTATCCAACAGCGACTGAATCGTGAATTAAATAACGCCTTAAAAGACCCCAGAACTATAGCCCTTTTTAAAACGACTGGTGATGAGAGTGCTCCGGGAACTTCTGCAGAATTTAAATCTATCATCCAGCAAGAAATAGCGCAGTGGAAGCGCGTTGTTCTCGCATCAAAAATTCAAGTTCAATAATATGAAAGGTGCATCATGCAAACCAAAATTCCTTGTATCGTTATGCGCGGCGGAACTTCTAGAGGCCCTTTTTTCCTAGCAACCGACTTACCATCAGACCAACCTACGCGTGACGAGGTTCTTTTAGCCGTCATGGGCTCAGCGCATGAGTATCAAGTGGACGGTATTGGAGGAGCAACGCCCTTTACCAGTAAAGTAGCCATTATTAGTAAATCTACTCGTCCCAATATTGATGTTGACTATTTATTTGCACAAGTATTAGTGAATGAAAGAAGGGTTGATACCAAACCGAATTGTGGCAACATGCTCAGTGCTGTTGGTTCTTTTGCAATCGAAAGATTGTTAGTTAAACCCACTGGTGATAAGACAACTATCAAAATTTTCAATGTGAATACGCAAGCCATCGTCGAGGCCATAGTAGAAACACCGCATGGTGTAATTAATTATGATGGCGAGGTGAGTATCGACGGAGTTCCGGGAACAGCCGCACCAGTACTTTTAAATTTTACGAGTGCGATTGGTTCAGTCACTGGCAAACTATTACCGACTGGACAACCCACCAATATTATTCAAGGTATTACCGTGAGTTGTGTTGACGTCGCTATGCCAATGATGTTGATTGATGCTGAACAACTCGGTAAAACTGGTCATGAAACTGCCTCTGAATTAGATCACGATTTAGAATTCATGCGCCAAATTGAGAGTATCCGATTAGAGGCAGGGCATTTAATGGGGCTTGGAGATGTCTCTCAATCCGTAGTTCCTAAAATAGGCATTCTAGCCAAACCAGCGCATGGTGGGACAATTAGTTCCCGGTATTTTGTACCCTACTCCTGTCATAAAGCGCATGCCGTTACCGGCGCAGTTTGCGTTGCCTCGGCCTGCGCAATCCCAGGAACTATTGCGGCACGACTCTCCGGAGTTAACGCATCATCTTCGCAAGGAATGATCGATATAGAACACCCTACCGGTAAAATTACGATTGATCTCGATGCTAGTCTGAGTAACTCGAATCCAGTTATTCGAAAAGCTGCGCTGGTTCGAACTGCGCGCAAAGTTTTTGAAGGGTATTCTTGTATCCCCGAAACTATCTGGGTAAACAATCTCACATGACAATTAAAGAGATTCCTATCGTTCTTGACTATTCTCAGTCAGCACCAGAGCGTGAGTTATGCACAGATTGTGGGATCTCCCGTACAACTGAACCTAAAAGATGTGGAACTGCCTGCCAATTTATTCATCCTCAATATGAACTCCTAGAACAAAAAATACACGGTAAAACGCGCACTGATCAGGGTGAAGATGCTCTATTTTTTGGCTCTTTTAGACAGATGTACCGGGCTAAATTAAAAAATCCACTACCCGGAGCGCAGTGGTCTGGAATAACTACAAGCCTAGGAGAGAAACTTCTAGAAACAAACCAAGTAGATGCTATTCTGACTATGGCACCAGACGCGCTTGACCCGTGGAAACCAACGCCAATCTTAATTACCCAAAGTACAGATATGGCAAAGGCTAGAGGTATGCGTATGGGCTACGCTCCATTATTAGCTCTTCTAGATGTCGCTAAAGAGAAAGGTTATAAGCGTTTAGGTATTATAGGTATACCTTGCCAAGTCTATGCGCTACGCGCACTTGAAAAAGAATTATCCCTCGAGCAATTGTTCGTGATCGGAACACCTTGTTCCGACAACACGACAACCGCTAACTTTCATGAATTCTTACAATTAATTGATCCTCAACCAGAAACAATTACCTATCTTGAATTTCGAGCAGACTATCATGTGGAACTGCGATTTTCCAATGGTCGAAAAAAACTCATTCCTTTTTTAAAATTGCCCCTATCTAAACTTCGACCAGATTTTTTTCCACTAACCTGTAGAACCTGCGTTGATTACACGAATACCCTTTCTGATATCACTGTTGGATATATGGGAGGAACCGGCGAGCAGTGGCTCATCGTTCGCAATGAACGCGGGGAGAATTTACTCTCGATGCTAGGTGATAGCGTCACTTTAAGCTCTCCCGAAAATGCTGGAAATCGTTTCGGGCCAGTCAAAGGATTTATGAAAAATGTCGAACTCGCGGCAGGCGGACTACCACTTCGACAAATGCCTGATTGGTTACGTCCTATTGTGGCTTGGCTAATGCCTAAAATAGGCCCAAGAGGTCTTGAATTCGCTAGAGCTCGTGTTGAAATGAAGGCGATTGAAACAGTCTTACATTTACGCCGAGAGATGCCCAAGAAGATTAAAAACATGGTTCCTAACCACGTTTGGAAGTTAACTAAACACTATGGCCTACAGCCCAAATCCGATGAGCTGAATCAATGATTTACTGGATCATCGGTTTTCCTTACAAAAATTACAAAATCGGTTAATCTATCTCAATTAGATATTTAATTGGAGATCCTATGAAGACCCTTAACTTTTTGCACAAAATGATTCTGACTCTGATCGGGATATTTCTAACTGGATCACTGTTGGCCCAAAACACTTTTCCTAATAGGCCAATTCGCTTTATTATTCCATTTCCTGCGGCCGGTGCAACAGATAACATTGCTAGACCCGTCGCAGCAGAAATAAATCGCGCCACCGGTTGGAACGTTGTGATCGAAAACAAACCAGGTGCTGGGGCAAACATTGGAGCAGATTTTGTCGCTAAATCACCCAACGACGGTTATACCTGGCTCATGGCCTCCGTTGGTACTCATGGCATTAATCAACCCCTTTACAATCAAGGGAATTATCGATTACCCTTTGACCCAATTAAAGACTTTACGCCCATCACTCTAGTAGCTCAGCTCCCAAATGTGCTCGTAGTAAATCCTGAATTTGCTGCTAAAAATAAAATTAACACTGTACAAGATTTAATTAATTACGCTAAAGCAAATCCGGGCAAAGTAAATATGGCCTCTAGTGGCAGCGGAACATCCATTCATATGTCTGGCGAACTGTTCAAATCCCTCACGAAAACTTATATGCTGCACCTACCCTACAAGGGAAGTAATCCAGCACTAACCGATTTAATCGCCGGCAATACCGATATCATGTTTGATAACCTACCATCCTCAATTAACTTTATTCGCGCTGGAAGACTCAAAGCTATTGCAGTGACAAGCTCTAAAAGAACGCCAGCATTTCCAGA
>CALPOM020000066.1 GCA_943325205.2 Thermoflexus hugenholtzii JAD2
GATATTCAGACATATGGCTTTTTAGGATATCCATTATTACAAGCCGCAGATATTTTGATTTATCGGGCTGAACATGTGCCGGTTGGTGAGGATCAAGTACCGCATGTTGAGATGACTAGAGAGGTTGCCAGACGCTTTAATTATTTATACGGTCGTGAAGCAGGTTTTGAAGAAAAGGCTTTAGCTGCAGCCAAAAAATTAGGTGGGAAGAGAACGAAGTTGTATTTAGAGGCAAGAACGGCTTATCAAGAGCGAGGCGATGCCCATGCCCTTGAGCAAGCGCAAGCTTTACTGCATGATGCACAGAGTTTATCGATGGGTGATCGCGAGCGCTTGTTTGGTTATTTAGAAGGTGCTAGGAAGATTATCTTAGTAGAGCCACAGGCTTTACTCACTACAGCGTCTAAGTTGCCTGGTTTAGATGGACAAAAAATGTCAAAGTCTTATCAAAATACGATTGCGTTGCGGGAAGGTGCTGAGTCAATTACTAAAAAAGTGCGAACTATGCCAACAGATCCTGCAAGGGTACGCAAGACTGACCCTGGTAATCCAGTTCATTGCCCAGTTTGGCAATTTCATGAGGTGTATTCAGATGAGGGAACTAAGCAGTGGGTGCAGTCTGGATGCACATCGGCGGGTATTGGATGCCTTGAATGCAAAGAGCCGGTTATTCAAGCGATTTTAAAAGAGCAGCAACCGATGTTAGAGCGTGCTCAGCAGTATTTGGATGATCCTAGTTTACTGCGTGCTTTAATTGCCGATGGCTGTGATAAGGCGCGAAAAACTGCTCAAGAAACGATGCGTGATGTGCGTGAGGCGATGGGGCTTGATTACTCATAGTGACGCTGACTCGTCTACCTGGGTGCGGCGTTTTATGCCATTAATCCCTCGGGAGGGGCGGGTTTTAGATGTTGCTTGTGGGGTTGGACGCCACGCCTTGGCGTTGATCGAGGCGGGATATTTGGTCTATGGTGTTGACAATAATCCGCAGGCCATTTTGACTCTAGAAAATCGGTTGGCCACCCCCAAGACAAATGGCTTACAGACTCGTCAAGGGCAAAATTCCTTCGAAGTTCTTGACTTAGAGTTAGCAGAATTTCCCAGCCAATTGCAAAGAGAACAGTTTTCAGGTGTAATTATTACGAACTATTTGTACCGACCTTTTTTGGTAAATTGGCTACAATTACTTCAACATCAGGGAGTTTTTATTTATGAAACATTCGCAGATGGTAACGCCCAGTTTGGCAAGCCCTCGAATCCGGATTTTTTATTAAGAGAAAACGAGTTACTAGATTTAGTTCTTAATCAGGAAAATTTTTCAGTAGTAGCTTTTGAGCAGGGTCGAGTAGAATTACCTAAACCAGCAATTGTTCAACGTATTTGTGCTGTAAAGCACAATTGCATTGGGCTACAATTATGATATGAACATCAAAACAACTTATCCACAGCTACCAATTCTTGGCAGTATTGTCGCGATTGTCACCCCCATGTTTGATGACGGTGGAATAGATTTTGTGAGCCTTCGGCGTTTATGTGACTGGCATGTTGAACAGGGTACGCACGGGATAGTGATTGTAGGTACTTCTGGAGAGTCCCCAACCGTCAATTTTGAAGAGCATTGTGAATTAATTCGGGTGGCTGTAGAGCATGTCAAGGGGCGGATTCCTGTGATTGCTGGGACAGGTGGCAATTCCACTTTGGAGGCCATTGAATTAACCGCATATGCAAAACAAGTTGGAGCAAACGCTAGTTTGCAAGTAGTGCCTTATTACAATAAGCCTACACAAGAAGGAATGTTTTTACACTTTCAAAAGATAGCACAGGAAGTTGATTTGCCGATCATCTTATATAACGTCCCAGGACGTACTGTTGCGGACATGAGCAATGATACGATTTTACGTTTGGCAAAAGTACCTGGGATCATTGGTTTAAAAGATGCTACGGGTAATTTGGAGCGGGCTTCGGCTTTATTAGCCGGACTGAGGGCTCAGGGCAGTAGCAACTTTGCGGTATTTTCAGGCGATGACTTAACGGCGATCTTTTTGATGTTGATGGGTGGCCACGGTAATATTTCAGTAACAGCTAATGTGGCACCAAATTTGATGTCCAAGTTGTGTGAGGCGGCAGTTTTAGGACAATTAGAGACTGCCAGAGAGATTCAATTTCAATTACTATCATTGCATCAATTAATGTTTATAGAGCCAAACCCCATTCCGGTTAAATGGGCTTTGCATGAAATGGGGATGATTGCCCCGGGGATTCGTTTACCTTTGACGCCATTGTCTCAATCAATCCAAGCTACACTGGTTAAAAACTTAGCAAAATTAGGTTTTGTGAAGTAATCATTGTGGTGAAGTAATAGCGGTTCTGAATAGGAAATTATGAAAAAAGTATTTCAGTTGAATCAACCAGTATTGAGAGGTATGCGGATTGCCATAGTTATTTTTGGTGTGTTCGTCTTAGGCGCATGCACTACGAATTTTTCAAGCGAATCGATTGACTACAAATCGCAAGGTGAAAAGAAAACTCCGAATTTGAGCATTCCTCCAGATTTGACGCTCCCGTCTGCTCAAAAGCGTTATAGCGTTGCTGATGGTGCTGCGACTTTATCGCAATATGGTGCTGCGAATTCAAAGATAAAAGAAACCCCGACGAAGAATTTAGTGACTCCTGAGCAGGCCGGAATTCGGATTATGCGTGACGGTAATCGTCGTTGGTTAGTTGTGCAGCGATCTGGGGATGAGTTATATCCTAAGGTTCGATCATTTTGGGAAGATACAGGGTTTATTTTGATCACTGATTCACCGAATACTGGGATTATGGAAACTGATTGGGCGGAAAATCGGGCGAAGATTCCCCAGGACATGATTCGTAACTTTTTAGGAAAAGCTTTAGACAGTTTGTACTCGACTGGTGAGCGGGATAAATTTCGAACCCGCTTTGAGAAAAGTGACAATGGTCAAACCGAGATCTATGTTACTCACCGAGGTTCTGTTGAAGAATTAGTTGGCGTTGGGGTGGATAAGAATTCTACATTATGGACCTCACGGGCCAATGATCCTGAGTTAGAGGCGGAGATGTTAGCCCGCATGATGGTGTATTTAGGGACTAACTATGAAAGTGCTAAAACCTCACTAGCTGGTAAACCAACGAATAACAAGTCTAAAGCAACACGCGTAAATACAGAGGGTGGTGTAGTCGTTTTAACGCTCAATCAAGGCTTTGATCGTTCTTGGCGGGATGTTGGTTTAGCCCTTGATCGCTCGAATTTTACGGTTGAGGATCGGGACCGTTCTCAGGGTATATTTTTTGTGCGATTTGTTAATCCAAAGGATTTTGATGTTGCCAAAAAAGACGGCTGGTTTTCTGGTTGGTTTAAATCATCCTCAAAAGATGATGATATGAAAAAAGCTAAGCGATACCGGGTGTCGGTAAAGACATCAGATACAAGCACTACTAAAGTAACGATACTAGAAGATAGCGGAGTTGTGTCTAAAGCCGATATTAGCCAGCAGATCTTGAGCGGTATTGATCAGCAAATTAATTGATTGATTAAGATTGTAAGGTGTTCGCTGAGTTACGGGTGTATTGAAGCGGGGCCTATAGTTAAATAAATAGTCCAAGGATGAGGCATATAGTAGCCACGATAGTTAGTAGCATACGCAGTGGGAAGTACCAAGATGGCGTAAGAGCTTTTCGTTGAAGACGATAATCTTGGATAAGATGCAGAATAAAACCTAGAGCAAGTATTGTGCTTGCTTCGACGGGTTTTAAGCCAAGACTATACCAGCCGATGAGAGCTGGTATAACACTCCAAATAAAAAAGAGATTCCGATCTTTGGCAGACATTTCTGGTTGAGACATCGCAATTCCCCAGTGAATCGCCCCCACAAAACTAAGAATAGTTGCACCATAAGATAAGCGAATTTCCAACCACTCTGTTTGGGGATAAAGCCCTGTGATTGGTGCTGCAATTGAAACCAAAAAAGGTACAAGGCCAGCTAGGCCTAGGGCATAAATCAATTTTAAGTTGGGTGAAGTGGTCGATTGATGTTGTATATTCATTGATCATTCCGTATGGGTTGACTTGGGTACATTTTTGGGTGTGAAGATGGTCGGATTTAGTTATCAAACATCAGCCTTAGTCATTTTATTCATAAAAATAAAACGTGAAAATTAGGGGAGTAAAAATTTTAAGTTTGGCTAAAAAAGCGCTTGCAACTTAGGAAGGTGATGCAAAAAAAAGCCGCTCAAAAGAGCGGCCTTGGGAGCTAAATGAATTACTTCTTAGCTGGCTCAGCAGCAGGAGCAGCAGGGGCAGCAGCAGGAGCGGCGCCGTCTTTAGCAGGTTCTGCAGCAGCGCTATCTTTAGCCGGTTCTGCAGCAGCTGGAGCAGCAGCAGGAGCCGCTGGCTTTTCAGTTTTGCTGCAAGCAGCAACAGATAATGCTAATAAGGCGGCTAATAATAGTGACTTGTTCATGTGTGTATCCTTTAAAAGACTGTTAATTTTTTGTTGAATAGGTGTTGGATTTATATCCAATCCTTATTATATCTAATATTAATTGTCAATCTACTATTTATAACTGCTTGCATCTGCTAAGCCCTTTTTTATCGAAGGACAATCTAGTTGCCCAGTGGGTTTCCTAATTGAAGCCAACCATCAAGATAAGCCTCATAAATTGGCTCGAACATAGAAGGATATGACAGGAATCGTCGGCACTGCGCAGGTTGAAAACCGCGTTGGTGAGCAAAGAATAACCAAGATTCTATGGCGTCGGATTTTTTGTCCAAAAAGGCCATCAATGCACCATTACAAAATAGGTAATCCCCACTAATTTGAAGTCTAGTTTGAGGCAGAAGGGTGATGCCTTTGCTAAGACATGTTTTACGAAAGACGCCCTCACTCAGCGGATGACTAGGCGGATCAAACACGATCTGTGGCTTGGGTTCACTCAGAATTTCACCGAGTGTGAACTCTAAAAGATCTGTAAGACTTTCACCTTGTAGTGGTAACTCAAGAAAACGCTCCTTCAGTTCATCCCGGACGCGTTTTGGAATGCTAGCTGGTTTGATACTTGCAGCTTGAAGGGGGTCGCTTAGGAGTTGTTCTAGACTAATATCATTGTCGAGTTGATCAGCAAGACGCCAGAGAGTTTCTTGCAACAGTTCACGCCAACTAGGCGCCCGAAAGCCCACTGACCATGTTTGAGTACCAGGATCAAGAGCCACACCATCATGGGCCACTTGTGGTGGCAAATACAGCATATCACCGGGATTGAGTATCCACTCTTCCTGCGGTTCAAATTTCGATAAAATTTTCAGTGGCAGGTTCTCAATGAAGCCTTTTGATGGATTTGTTTGGATTTGCCAGCGTCTTCTGCCGGACATTTGTATGAGAAAGACGTCATACGAGTCCAAATGAGGGCCAACACCTCCGCCTGGGCCTGCAAGACTTACCATTAAATCATCTAAGCGATAGTCAGGAATAAAGCGAAACCAGGATAAAACAGCAGCTGCGCTGGGGTGTTTTGCTTCTAGGCCTTGGACAAGTAGGGTCCAATTTTTTTTTGATAATGCGGGGATTGATCGTTTTGTTTGAGGCCCTTGCTTTAATCGCCAAGGTGACTGCAAAATGCAACGAGACTCTACAAGGTCATCGCTGGCTAAATTGATTAACTCTTGAGCAGAAATCGGGCTTTGTAAATCCGGCGTGATTTCAAATGCTGGGATAGCCCCACGCACTAGGAGGGGTTTCTTTTGCCAATAGACTTTCATAAACTCTTGCGGGCTTATGTTGCCAAGTAAAGGCCATGGGTCCTTAATGGGAAGCGGAAAAGGGGGAGAAGGGGGGGTATATGTAGGTTTCAAGTAAAATATCTTTGATGAAAGTTAAAAAAAATACGGTTGTTTCATTAATATACCGCTTGACTGATGCTCAGGACAATTTAATTGAAGAGTCGGCAGAACCCATGATTTATTTACATGGTGATTATGAAGGCACATTTCCAAAGATTGAAGAAGCTTTAGAGGGGCAAGAGATTGGTTTTGAGACACGCTTACAATTAGAGCCAGCAGACGCATTTGGCGAGTATGATGCAGATTTGTTGCGGATTGAGCCCCGTGATTTGTTCCCCGAGCCTTTAGAGATTGGCATGCAATTTGAGGGCATCCCCGGGCTTGATGAAGTTTCAGATGATCCGCAATCGCTTTCAGAGGTGGATGAAGATGAAGACGATACGCTGTACATTTATACCATTACTGACCTGGCTGAAGATCGCGTTATTTTAGATGCCAACCATCCACTAGCTGGGTTAGCATTGCGTTTTTGGATTCAAGTAGCCAACATTCGTCCCGCGACGAATGAGGAGGTCAGTAACGGCCGTGCAGATGGACAGACTGGTTTGATGATTGGCAACGATGAAGAAGATTACGAAAACCTGGATGATTATTTAGATTCGGCGTCGGCCAATCATCCAACTTTGCATTAATTCGTTACGAACTACGCATTCTTTATACGCTCCACTTTTGATGGGGCAAATTAGAGCAGCTTTTTTAGCTGATAAAGTGTATCGAGTGCTTCTTTCGGGCTTAGAGAGTCCAAATCAATGTCACGGAGTGCTTGCTCAGCAGGGCTATCCATTTTGGTATCTAAATGAGTTATTTCCTCTTCTTGGAAAGAATGATTCTGGGCCATGGGGTTTGATAAAAAAAGATCTGCTTGCGCTTGATTTGCTGGTGTATTGGATTCAAGTGCTGAGAGTTTTTTTCGAGCCTGTTGGATAACAACTTTTGGTACTCCAGCTAACTGAGCTACTTGTAAACCATAACTTTGGCTAGCATGTCCTGGTTTTACCTGATGCAGAAAGATTAAATTCTTCCCTTGTTCGATCGCTGATAAGTGGACATTGATACATTGTGGGTACTGACTAGGTAGGCTAGCTAATTCTAAGTAATGGGTGGCAAAGAGGGTATAGCTTTGGTTAATTTCTAAGAGATATTTAGCGATGGACCAGGCAAGTGCTAGGCCATCAAAGGTTGAAGTACCACGCCCGATTTCATCCATCAAAACCAGACTATGCGGGCTAGCGCGGTGTAAGATGCTAGCTGCTTCGGTCATCTCCACCATAAAAGTAGACCGGCCACTAGCAAGGTCATCGGACGCTCCGATTCGGGTAAAAATTTGGTCTATTGGTCCTAGGGTTGCAGTTTTTGCTGGGACAAAAGACCCGATATAGGCCATTACTGTAATTAATGCTACTTGTCGCATATAGGTTGATTTACCACCCATATTCGGTCCGGTAATTAGGAGCATTTTACGACTTAGATTTAGTTCGCTATCGTTTCCGGAGAAAGACAGGGAGCGCTTGGCTAATTGTGATTCGACAACAGGGTGGCGACCCTGATCGATTTGAAGAATGGATTGCTCAACTAGTGTTGGGCAGGTCCAGTTCAAGGTTTTTGCCTTACTGGCAAGAGACCCAAGGACATCAACTTGAGCAAGTGCTTGGCCGATACTTTGTACCACAAGGACATCTTTTTGGATTTGTTCTACCAGTTCCTCAAAGAGTTGTTTCTCAAGTGCAAAGCTTCTCTCTTTTGCAGATAGAGCTTGGTCCTCGAAGGCCTTCAGTTCTGGGGTGATGTATCGTTCTGCATTTTTCAGTGTTTGTCGACGCTGATAATCTAGAGGAACTTTATCGGTTTGTCCATGGGTTACCTCAATAAAAAAACCATGTACTTTGTTAAATTCGACCCGTAATGTAGAGATACCGGTTCGAAGACGCTCTCTGCTTTCTAGATCCAATAAAAATTGGCCGGTATCCGCACTCAAGGCACGCAGCTCATCTAATTGCGGGTGATATTGATTGGCAATCACGCCACCCTCGCGCAGAATAGCCGCCGGTTCGGGCATGATGGCTTGGGTTAGGAGTTGTAATAATTCTGTAGGAATTTCCAGTTGGATATATAAATTGGACAGAAGGGGTGATGACTCACCAAGCTTGTGAAGAATGCGCTGAGCCTGGGGCAGGATATTGAGAGTGTCGCGCAGACTCGCTAAATCTTTTGGACGAACACTTTTTAGAGCGATACGAGTAGCGATCCGTTCAATATCAGAAATCTCTCGCCAGATTGTTTGTAGCTCACTGAGTCCAAAGGGGTGGGCTGTTAGGGCAGTAATAGCTTGGTGTCGTTCTTGCACAATTTTTTGGGAGCGAAGTGGGTGGTGTACCCAATGACGTAATAGGCGACTCCCCATCGGATTTTGGCAGTCATCTAATAATGATAATAGCGTTGGCTCGGACTCTCCTCGCAGAGTTTGGCTTAATTCTAAATTACGCCGAGTAGCTGCGTCCATGCCAACAAAAGATTGATTATTTTCAAGATGACAAGTTTGGATATGGGGTAAAACTCCGGTCCAATCAAGCCCTTGGGTATGCGCAGCAAATGCTAGAACTGCCCCAACAGCGCAAAGTGCCGGGACGTATTCAGATTGTGACTCAATACCAATAATACTGAGATCTTGTATCTTTAAAACTTGTTGTAAGCGATTTTTCCCCTCGGATGCTTGCCAAATCCAAGTGGGAAGTTGTTGCGTGTTTGGGGTAGTCAGGCCAGTTATATCCTCGACGAGCAAAGCGAGTTGATCCCACTGCTCTGGTAAGCATAGCCATTCGGCAGGCGAAATACGGGCAAGGTGTTGACTTAAATCATTTAATGGAAATTGCGCCATCCGTAAGTCACCACTTGCTAGAGTGAGCCAAGCAATGCCGACCGTTGCCTGGTCAACAAAGCAGGCTAGTAGGGTAGCATTTTGACGCTCCTCTAAAAGACCTTTATCGATTAATGTACCGGGTGTGAGGATGCGTACGACTTGTCGCTCAACAGGTCCCTTACTCGTTGCTGGATCACCAACCTGTTCGCACACAGCAACACTTTGCCCAGCCTGAATCAGTTTGTTGAGATACTGCTCTGCTGAGTGGTATGGCACTCCGGCCATCTTAATTGGTGCTCCATTAGAATTGCCACGCTGAGTAAGCGTGATATCTAAGATTTTTGCAGCGACGATTGCATCATCAAAAAAAAGTTCATAGAAATCACCCATTCGGAAAAACAATAGGGCATGGGGATTTTGTGACTTAATTCGTAAAAACTGCTGCATGGCAGGCGAGTGGCCGGCGATATCATCGATGAGAACCATGAACTATTAATCCTTTAGCCAGTTCCGTAGACGATCAATTTCTTTATTCATGAGAGCGTCTTGGTCGGTCGAAACATTTTTATTCGTAGCTTGTTCAAGTTGTTGTATTTTGATTTCAAGTTGCAAGGTGAGATCAATCAAGCTTTTCATGGCTAGCGACATGGGATCATCCGCATCGGGGGTAATACCATAGGCGGTAAACTGTTCTTGGCTGATGGGATTGCTTGCTTGAGGAAGCTCAGCCCGAATGATGCGAGCGGGAATACCAACAGCAGTGGCCCTTTGAGGAACTTCTTTGAGCACTACGGCATTTGATCCAATGCGCGCGCCATCGCCTACTGAAAAGCCCCCTAAAATTTTTGCGCCCGCACTCACGACCACGGACTTTCCTAAAGTAGGGTGTCTTTTGACACCTTTGTAAAGAGATGTTCCACCTAATGTGACGCCTTGGTAAATGGTGCAATCATCGCCGATTTCGGTGGTTTCTCCAATCACGACCCCTTGCCCATGGTCGATAAAAACTCTTCTACCAATGACTGCGCCCGGGTGAATTTCAATTCCAGTGATGACCCGGCAAAGGTGAGCCAGAAAACGTGCTGGCCACTTGAGGCCCATTTTCCAGAGGCGATGATTGATGCGGTGCATACCAATAGCGTGCAGTCCAGGGTAGCACGTGAGGACTTCTAGACGATAGCGCGCTGCAGGATCGCGCGCAATGATTGAGTCGACAGTTTCAAAAAGGTTTTTAAACATAGCACTAGTTTAAATCGATTCATTCACGAGAAGGTTTTCGTAGCATTTGTTTAGCAATTCCTCGCAGAAGATCAACTTCTTCCTCTTGCAGGCCAGCTCTGTCAAAAAGAGCGCGTAGTCTTTCTAACAGTTTTTTAGGATGCTTGGGATCTAAAAACTCGATAGCAATGAGGCCTTCTTGTAGATGTGCCATCGCCGATTCTATAGCCTCTAATTTGGCACGTTTAGCGAGGGGCTTGAGCGTTTCAGATGATGTTATTTCTGGCAGATTTCGCCGCATTTCATAGGCAGCAATCATTACTGCTTGGGCTAGGTTGATCGATGAATAGGATGGATTTGCATCGATTTTTACCCGGTGGGTACAGTACTGCAATTCTTCGTTATCGAGTCCAGTACGTTCTGTACCAAACAAGAACGCACACGCTTGGTCTGTTTGGATTGCTTGCTTAGCTAGTTCACAAGCATCTTGGAGGGAGATGCTTGGTGGTCCGAATTCGCGGTCACGGGCGCTTAGTCCAAAGACCAGTGAATAGTTTGCACAAGCTTTGGCAAGAGTAGGGCTAATGAGCATATCTTGTAGGATATCGCCAGCCCCGCTAGCCAGAGCGATGGCTTCGGATGAGTCCTTCACCATGGGATCTTTGGGATTAACTAAAATGAGTTGTGAGAACCCCATTGTTTTAATTGCTCTGGCAGCTGAGCCCACATTACCGGGGTGAGTTGTGTGGCTTAAAATCCATGCTGGTTGGAGCATAACTCGCTTTCGTTATATAAATTCGTTAGAATAACAACTTCAGTTAGGCATCCTCTCGAGAAATGGCTAACCCGTTCTTTATCAATTTATCTGACTGTCCTGATCTTTAATAGAAAAACTATTTATGCACCCTATGATAAACGTGGCGATTAAAGCCGCTCGCAGCGCTGGCAACATTATCAATCGCGCCTCCTTAAATTTAGAACGTTTACAAGTCGCGCGTAAGCAGCAAAACGATTTTGTCACTGAGGTTGATCAAGCAGCAGAGAATGCGATTATTGAAGTTTTACGTGAGGCTTATCCTACGCACCACATTTTAGCTGAAGAAATTGGTTACTTAAATGGCCTCGGAGAATCTTTGGGGCCTCTAACTTTTACCCAAGCGATGCAACAAGCCACGCCTGGCCAGGACCATTACTTATGGGTGATAGATCCATTAGACGGGACAACTAACTTTATTCATGGTTTTCCGCAGTTTGCCGTTTCGATTGGGTTATTAGTGAACGGTGTGATTCAACAAGCGGTAATTTACGATCCAACTAGGGATGAGCTATTCACAGCGACGAAGGGCTCCGGAGCCTATTTAAATCACCGACGACTTCGCGTTGCGACCCAGATCCGTTTAGCGGATTGTTTAATCGGTACAGGTTTTCCGTTTCGTGATGATCAGGATCTTGACGGCTACTTAAAACTCTTTAAAACTATTTCAAGAAGTTGTGCTGGCCTGCGTCGCCCTGGAGCTGCAGCGCTAGATTTGGCATATGTTGCTGCTGGTCGTTTAGACGCCTTTTTTGAAGGGGACTTGAAGCCTTGGGATATGGTCGCTGGCGTTTTATTGATTCAGGAAGCAGGTGGCTTGATTGGAACTTATGCAGGTGAAGAAGGCTATTTAAGTACTGGCCAGATTATGGCTGCAAATCCGAAAATATTTGCTCAGTTAGTACAAGCGATAGCGCTGAAATAGTTTGGCCAGCAGTTGAATGAATGCATTGAATGAACGAAGCGCTCGCAATGAACGCTATTAACGAATCAAGTTGATTACGCTTACACCACTGTGGTCAATTTGTAAGGCACTTGCTCTAGGGTGCATTTCTGGGTGATCTAAGTCCCAATCTGACAATACCCACCGAGTCCACTCTTGCTGGCCTTGGGTTTCTTGGTGGATTCCTGGGAGATGGGTATGCCCATGTATTAGTTGGTTGCAGTGGTTTTTTCGTAATATTTCAGCGCAGGCTTGGAGTGTAACATTCCCTTTGATGTTAGCTCTTTGAGGATTAAAGTGTTGTCTTAATTGATATTTAATCGTTGCCCTTTGACGTAATTGAGCCCCCATTTTTTTCCTAATAGGGGTTGGGATTAGCATAAAAAGACGTTGTAAAAATTGTAAGCGCGTTATACCCCGAAATAATTGGTATGCGGGATCGGCTGTACAAAGATTATCTCCATGGGTGAGGACCCATTTTTTTGAGCCAATTTGAATAATGCTTGGATCGGGCAGAACTTGCCAAGTAGCCAATTTTGCAAAAGCACTTCCTAGCATGAAGTCCCGGTTACCTGGGATAAAGTAAACCAGTACACCGCTATCCGCTACTTGTTTAATTTCGTTGGCAATTTCTTTATGAAAAGGCGATTGGAGGTGGGCATCATCGCCCACCCAAAATTCAAACAGATCACCAATAATAAATAAACACGGAGTTTTTCTCGCCTCAACTTGGCAAAAATCAATGAATCGTTTAGCAGTGTGAGGGTAGGCTGGTGTTAAATGTATATCGGAGATAATCAGAGCCTGATCAATGACCATTGGTTTAGATCGGATCTATATTGCAAGAGCTTCTATAACTAAAACATCCTCGACGGGCACATCTTGATGAAAACCTGAGCTACCGGTAGGTACTTCTCGAATAGCATCAATCACATCCATACCTTCAGTAACTTCTGCAAAAACAGCATATCCCCAGCCTTGTGAGGTGGGAGCGCTATGGTTCAGGAAGTCATTGTCGACCACATTGATAAAAAATTGTGACGAGGCCGAGTGTGGATCATTCGTTCTGGCCATAGCA
>CALPOM020000067.1 GCA_943325205.2 Thermoflexus hugenholtzii JAD2
ACACTTATTGACCTTGTCGCCGAGTCTGGAATTTCTGAATTAGAAATCTCTGAAGGCGAAGAGAAAGTTCGGATTGTGAATCACGGCCAAGGCGCGCCACTGACTCATCAACACAACTACTCCCCAACCATGCACCAAAATATGCTGCCACCAAGTGGGCAAGCCAATCCTTTACCAACTGCTGGCTTACCAACAGTTCCTGATATCGCAGCCGAACCAGTAACTGCTCAACCACCCGCTGGCCATATCCTAAAATCTCCCATGGTCGGTACTTTTTACCGTGCCCCTAATCCAGAATCGCCTAATTTTGCCAAAGTTGGAGATACCGTCATCAAAGGCCAAACCCTTTGCATTATCGAAGCAATGAAACTTCTCAATGAAATCGAAAGCGATCATGATGGCATCGTGCAAGCGATCCTCGTTGAAAATGGCCAAGGTGTCGAGTTTGATCAGCCACTATTTGTAATTTCTTGAGGTCACTCGCATGATGTTCGAAAAAATACTGATCGCTAATCGCGGCGAAATTGCTCTGCGCATCCAGCGAGCTTGTCGAGAGCTAGGGGTGAAAACGGTTGTGGTGTATTCCACCATCGATAAAGAAGCAAAATACGTCAAATTGGCCGATGAAGCAGTTTGTATTGGTCCACCCCCCGCTCATCTGAGCTATCTCAACATGCCTGCAATTATTTCAGCAGCAGAAGTGACTGACGCGCAAGCAATTCATCCGGGATATGGGTTTTTATCCGAAAATGCTGATTTTGCAGACCGCGTAGAAAAATCTGGTTTTGTGTTTATCGGCCCTAAAGCAGAATCGATTCGCCTCATGGGCGATAAGGTTTCGGCTAAACGCGCCATGATTGCGGCGGATGTGCCCTGCGTTCCTGGCTCAGAAGGTGCCCTTTCGAATAACTCTTCAGAAATTATTGCCGCTGCTAAAAAAATTGGCTATCCCGTGATTATTAAAGCTGCGGGTGGGGGAGGCGGCAGAGGTATGCGCGTTGTCCATACCGAGTCGCATCTCATCAATGCAGTGAATATGACAAAAGAAGAAGCCGGACGTGCCTTTGGTAATCCAGAAGTCTATATGGAAAAATTCTTAACCAATCCGCGTCATATTGAAATCCAGATTTTAGCTGACACCTATAAAAACGCTGTTTGGCTCGGAGAGCGCGACTGCTCTATGCAGCGTCGCCATCAAAAGGTGATTGAAGAAGCGCCAGCTCCTGGTATAGACCGGCGCCTGATCGCTAAAATTGGTGAGCGCTGCGCTCTAGCTTGTCGCAAAATGGGCTATCGTGGCGCCGGAACTTTTGAATTTTTGTACGAAAATAATGAGTTCTTCTTTATTGAAATGAATACGCGAGTTCAAGTCGAACACCCCGTTACAGAACTAATCACTGGAATCGATATTGTCCAAGAACAAATCCGCATTGCGGCCGGAGAGAAACTGGCATTTCGCCAGCGCGATATCACTTTCAAAGGGCACGCTGTAGAGTGTCGCATCAATGCTGAGGATCCATTCAAATTTACTCCAAGCCCAGGTAAGATTTTGTCTTGGCACACCCCTGGTGGCCCTGGTATTCGCGTTGATTCGCATGTCTATAGTGGCTATACCGTCCCGTCAACTTATGACTCAATGATTGGTAAATTAATTGCCTACGGCGCAACCCGTGATCAGGCGATCAAACGGATGCGTATTGCATTATCTGAAATGGTTGTAGATGGGATTAAAACCAATATTCCACTCCACCGAGAATTAATGGTGGATCCAAAGTTCAATCTCGGTGGCACAAGTATTCACTACCTCGAACATCGCCTCGAAGAACAGGCGCAGTCTCGTCTTGAAAAAAATCTGTAAGCACCCTTCTTTATGCCCTACCGTGAACTAATTTTTTTTGTTGATGCACTTTCTGCCGAACCACTGAGCGATGCACTCTTAGAGTTAGGTGCTTTGTCTGTCAGCGTAACCGATGCACAAGCTAATACGCCCCAAGAAAATCCTTTATATGGTGAGCCAGGATTCTTACCAGAAGTAGAGGCCTGGCACGAGTCGCAAGTGCAAGCCCTTTTCGATCGATCGTTATGGGATAAGTATGCGCAACATACCGAGGCAATACTCGCAGAGCTCAGCCTTGCTGGTCTGGCTGTTGACGCCTATACCGAACAAGATATCGAAGACCAGGACTGGGTTCAACTTACCCAGTCGCAATTTGATCCAATACGGATTAGTGAGCGTCTGTGGATTATTCCGTCATGGCATCAAACACCAAAAGAAGCTCACAAGGACTCTATATGCCTTGCTGTTGATCCTGGACTCGCATTTGGTACCGGCAGTCATCCTACCACCAAGCTCTGCTTAGAATGGCTAGAATCGATTTATGATGCTGGCCTAATCCAACATCAAACTGTTTTAGATTACGGTTGTGGTTCTGGCATCCTCGCGATTGCGGCTAAGAAGTTCGGCGCAGGTCTAGTGTGCGGCATTGATGTTGATCCACAAGCAATTATTTCTGGAAAGCAAAATGCTTTACAAAATAATGTCTCTATTCAATTTGGTTTACCTGATTCTTTAACAAGTGATTCGCATTTTCAAATTGTTGTGGCTAATATTCTGACGAATCCTCTACAAGTTTTAGCCCCAGCTATTTGTTCTCACCTTGCACCAGAGGGCAGGTTGGCTTTGTGTGGAATTTTAGAGCGCCAAGCCAAACAAGTTATCGACACCTATGCGCCATGGGTTTTACTAACCGTTAAAGAATCCCTGGATGGCTGGGTTTTTTTAACAGGCTCACCAATCGTTTCTTCTAAATAATGCGCAACTGGCTTGCAGTTGTTCTCTATGGCGCTTTGCTACTGGGTTCAATATATCAAGGCAGTCGTCTATACCTCGTTTGGCAGGACATTCCTAGGCAAGATATCAATGCTTGGCGAGTCGAATATGCCAACTTGCATTTAATGGACTCATTCACTCCACAACTTGAAATTCAAGTGCGCAGCGATAACCGAACACGGCTAAAGTTTTCTGCTCTGCCAGCTATGTACCTTACCCTATCTGATGCTGCTGGACAAACGATTGCAGAAAAAAAATTTGCTCCACAAGAGTGGTTACCTGAGCAACTCTTCAAGTCTACTGTATGGCTAGTTGAGGGTGTCCCCTCACAAACTGAAATTAATGCCATCATCCCACTTGAAATACCATCAGATGCATCTGGCTTTCAAATTCAACTGTCTTACCATTAAAAAATACCGCATCGTGGATAATTGAACGTTGTACCTCTTTTACCAACTTTTATTCAAGAAATAAGGAACTTATGGCCAGTCTCATCTGTGGTTCAATTGCTTTTGATACGATCATGTCTTTTGAGGGTCGCTTCAAAGAACAAATACTGCCTGATCAATTACATATTTTAAATGTAGCCTTTTTAGTGCCACATATGCGCCGTGAGTTTGGCGGTTGTGCTGGCAATATTGGATACAACTTAAAACTCCTTGGCGGTGAGCCACTTGTAATGGCTAGCGTTGGTGTTGATGCTAGTTCTTATTTTGATCAAATGGCTAAATTCCAGATCTCTACTGAATTTGTCCAAGAAATTGCCGACGCCTTTACGGCGCAAGCAATGATCACCACGGATCGAGACAATAATCAAATTACTGCCTTTCATCCAGGCGCCATGGACTCTTCGCATCTGAATGACGCCCTCCAAGCTATTCAACAGAAGAAATCTTCAACGAATCCAATACGACTTGGCATCGTAGCGCCTGACGGTCGACAAGGCATGATCATGCACGCGAAACAGTTTACAGAGGCGGCCATACCATTTATTTTCGACCCAGGTCAAGGACTGCCGATGTTTGATGGAAAAGAGTTAGAAGTCTTTATCGAGCAAGCTAGTTATATCGCAGTCAATGATTATGAAGGAGAAATGCTGGCTATTCGGACTGGCCTCTCCTTAAAAACGATTGCGCAGCGTGTCCAAGCGCTCATTGTCACAAAAGGCTCGCAAGGGGCAGACGTGTATGTCAACGGTGAAGTACTTCAAATTCCTGCCGTACCAGTTGCAAATCCCGTTGATCCTACCGGTTGCGGTGATGCGCTCAGGTCTGGACTCTTGTTTGGTATTGAGAACGGTCTTGACTGGCCAACTACTGGCCGTCTTGGTTCTCTCATGGGGGCAATCAAAATTGCTAGCCAAGGCCCACAAAACCATACGCCTAGCTTACCTGAAATTCAGACTGCTTTTAAATTGGCTTTTGGCTATAGTTTTCAGTAAGGCGGAATAAAAAACCCGCCAAGTTTGAACAGGGCGGGTTTTACTTCTGTTGCTAATAAAGCTGTTGCCTTTCGGAAACCGTCCTTATTACGGACGGCTACCGGTAGGGAAAGGCCAAGCAGCAGTAGGATTCAAAGCAGTTTTTGTAGGAGCTTTCGCTGCTACTGGCTTCTTGGCTACTGGCTTAGCCGCAGCCTTAACTACTTTTTTTTTTGCCGCTGGCTTTTTAGCAGCAGGCTTTTTAGCCGCTGCTTTTTTAGCAGCAGGCTTCTTAGCAGCTACTTTTTTAGCAGCAGGCTTCTTAGCAGCTACTTTTTTAGCAGCAGGCTTCTTAGCAGCTACCTTTTTAGCAGCAGGCTTCTTAGCAGCTACTTTTTTAGCAGCAGGCTTCTTAGCAGCTACCTTTTTTGCTGCAGGTTTCTTAGCAGCGACTTTCTTCTTGGCTATTGCCATTCTATGCTCCTTCACGTGAGAAGTTAATACAGACTACGGTTAAGAAGACCCACGCATTTTGAACTGAGATTCTTGCTAGAAAATCAGCACAAGTTCGTGAGCCATTCATTTGCCCAACACTCACACAACGTGCTGGACTAATGAATTGCGAAAAAAAAGCCGAGCATTTTAGATAGCTCGACTTTTTTAATTTTTGACAACTGCTTTTGAAATTTGTTGAGTAGGTTATCAGTTGCTTATCTTTATTTTTAAGGGAAACTTTCCCCGTCCGGTTAGCCGAACTTTTTAAACTCCAAGTAACTTGCTTACAACTAATATCCAATCCTTCGATCTCCAGATCTCAAGAAGCGAATTGAGTTATTTAATCCCAACTCAGTGCGCCTCCAGTTTGATATTCAATTACTCTTGTTTCAAAAAAATTTCTCTCTTTTTTCAAATCAATCATTTCTGACATCCATGGAAAAGGATTCTCTTCATTTGGGAACAATGCGTCAAGTCCTATTTGCATACATCGACGATTGCAGATGTATCTAAGGTAACTTTTGAACATCGGTGCATTGAGTCCAAGCACTCCACGAGGCATCGTATCTTCAGCATATTTGTACTCTAACTCAACGGCTTGTTCAAACAAATTTTTCAATTCATCTTTGAACGCAGAAGTCCATAAATGTGGGTTCTCCAGCTTTATTTGATTGATCATATCAATACCGAAATTACAGTGCAACGATTCATCTCGCAAGATGTATTGGTACTGCTCTGCTGCACCAGTCATTTTGTTTTGACGACCCATTGCAAGGATTTGCGTAAAACCAACATAAAAGAATAATCCTTCCATAATGCAAGCAAAAACAATTAACGATCGTAATAATTTTTGATCATTTTCCGGTGTGCCAGTTTTAAAAGATGGGTCCGTTAAGACATCAATAAACGGTATTAAAAATTCATCTTTCGCGCGAATCGAAGGCACTTCATGATATGCATTAAAAATTTCTGCCTGATCTAAACCGAGTGATTCCACAATATATTGATAAGCATGTGTATGAATCGCTTCTTCAAAAGCTTGACGCAGTAAATACTGGCGACATTCTGGCGCAGTAATCTGCCGATAGGTTCCTAAAACAATATTGTTTGCTGCTAGCGAGTCTGCCGTAACAAAAAATCCGAGATTCCTTTTAATAATGCGTCGCTCATCTTCCGTTAAGCCATTCGGGTCTTTCCAAGTGGCAATATCTCGAGTCATATTGACCTCTTGTGGCATCCAGTGATTCGCACATCCTGCTAAATATTTTTCCCAAGCCCATTTATATTTAAAAGGGACTAACTGGTTAACGTCTGTCGAGCCGTTAATAATTCTTTTATCGGCAACATTAACGCGTCGATTTTTCTCTTCATCAGTCAGCTCTACAACTGGCACAAGCGGTGCAATTGCAACGTCTGGTAAAGGTGTATTGGTCACTGTAGGAGTAGCTAATTTTTTTTCCTCCTGGGCCGCTGGGGTGCGCTGTAAGCTCACTTTTTCTACTACCGGGGTATCATCTTCCCAATTCAACATAAAACTTTCTCCGAATTCCTAAAATAATCGTTCAACAACAAATCAATTCAAACTTCTAAACGCTTGTGATGCTAATCACAAAATTCACAAGCTATTGGCACGCTTCACATTCTTCAAATCCAGGATCACCCGGTCGCATCGTACAAACTGCACCATCGGCCTCAATCGGGCCTGGTGCAAAACTAGTTGCGCCACTTGCTTGATTCGATACAGAGTTTAAGGTACCTTTATCAACAGTTGACTTTTCGACTTGCGTAGCTGAAGTAGTGCGCAGGTAATAAGTCGTCTTTAAGCCACGTACCCAGGCCAGCTTATACGTTTCATCTAATGTTTTTCCAGAGGCTCCGGCCATATAAATATTGAGAGACTGAGCTTGATCAATCCATTTCTGGCGACGAGACGCAGCCTCTACAATCCACTTTGGCTCGACTTCAAAGGCTGTGGCATATAAGTCTCTTAAATCTTGTGGAATACGATCAATTTTGGCGAGTGATCCGTCAAAATATTTCAAATCGGCAATCATCACCTCATCCCACAAACCACGCGCCTTCAAATCACGCACTAAATACTCGTTGACCACCGTAAACTCACCCGACAAATTCGACTTCACATATAAATTTTGAAAGGTTGGCTCTATACAAGCAGATACTCCAATAATATTTGAAATAGTCGCAGTCGGTGCAATCGCAATGCAATTAGAGTTTCGCATGCCATACTGCGCGATACTCGCCCGCAATCCGGTCCAATCCATCTGACTTGACTGGTCCACTTCTAAATAACCCCCACGTTCCTCGGCAAGCATTTGCACAGTATCTTGCGGCAATAAACCCCGATCCCACAATGAGCCCTTATAACTGCTATAAGTCCCACGTTCTTTTGCGAGTGCATTAGACGCCTTATAAGCGAAGTAACATACGGCTTCCATGGATGAATCCGCAAAATCGATTGCTGCCTGACTTGCATACGGAATCCGTAACATGTGCAAACAGTCCTGAAAACCCATAATGCCAAGACCAACCGGACGATGCTTTAGATTGGAATTACGCGCTTTTGCTACAGCGTAATAGTTAATTTCAATCACATTGTCTAGCATGCGCATCGCTGTTTGGATAGTTTTCTCAAGCTTTACGTGATCTAACACCAACTTGCCAGAGGCATCCGTCATCATGTGAGCCGTCAAATTAACTGATCCCAAATTACAAACTGCAATTTCCTCTTCATTCGTGTTCAAGGTTATTTCTGTACACAAGTTAGAAGAATGGACCACTCCAATATGCTGTTGCGGGCTTCGAATATTACAAGGATCTTTAAAAGTAATCCATGGATGCCCCGTTTCGAATAACATCCCAATCATCTTGCGCCATAATTGATTGGCTGGTATTCGCTTAAAGGGTTTTAATTCGCCACTATCTGCCTTTTTTTCATAAGCAATGTAAGCCTGTTCGAAATCCTTACCAAATTTTTCATGCAAGTCCGGCGTACTAGATGGCGAAAATAGGGTCCACTCGCCATTTTCCATCACCCGCTTCATAAATAAGTCTGGAATCCAGTTAGCCGTATTCATATCATGTGTTCTACGACGATCGTCGCCAGTGTTCTTGCGCAATTCTAGAAACTCTTCAATATCCAAATGCCAAGTTTCTAAATAAGCGCAGACGGCGCCCTTCCTCTTACCACCCTGATTTACAGCAACCGCCGTATCATTGACCACCTTCAGAAACGGCACGACTCCTTGTGACTTGCCATTGGTTCCCTTAATATGACTTCCCAAAGCGCGCACATTAGTCCAGTCATTACCAAGACCGCCGGCAAATTTAGATAACAATGCGTTTTCTTTGAGTGCTTCATAAATTCCGTCTAAATCATCTGCAACAGTTGTTAAATAACAACTTGATAATTGTGAGCGTAAGCTGGCTGAATTAAATAAGGTTGGCGTGCTTGACATGAAATCAAACGTGGATAGATTTTCATAAAACTCAATGGCTCGTTCTGTTGGCTGCGCCTCTTGTAAAGACAAACCCATCGCAACCCGCATGAAAAAAGCCTGCGGCATTTCGATTCGTTGCCCATCAATGTGTAAAAAATACCGGTCAAATAAGGTTTGTAACCCTAAATAGTTAAATTGCAAATCGCGCTCTGCATTCAAGGCATTGCCAAGTCGAGCAATATCAAAAATCTCTAACATGCGTGGATCAAGCAACTCCTCCTTTACCCCGCGGCGCAAAAATTTTCCAAAATACTCTGGATAAACTTGTTGCATACCACCTTGGGCAATCTCAACACCCAAAATATCCCGACGAATCACATGCATCAAAATACGGGCTGTCACTAAACTGTAAGCAGGGTCTTTTTCAATTAATGTTCGTGAGGCCAGAATTGCCGAATCAAAAACCTGCTCTATCGGGACGCCATCATAGAGGTTTTTAATCGTCTCACTCAGAATAGGAGCCGAACTAATTGTATTTCCTAGACCATAGCATGCGGCTTCAATGATGTTTTGCAAATTCGTCATATCTAAAAGCTTTGTGACGCCCTTGTCCGTTACCTGGATCCCCGGATGATCTAAGTTAGCAATCGCTTGCTCAGTGTGATTACTTTGTTGCGTCAAGCGCTCTTGATTTCGCTTATCTCGATAGAGGACATAGGCGCGGGCCACGTTATGCTCTCCACTTCGCATCAAGGCTAACTCTACTTGATCCTGGACGTCTTCAATATGGAAGGTTCCGCCATTGGGCCGACTGCGTAATAAACCGCGTACAACAATTTGTGTTAATTCCTCAACTTGCTGACGCACCCTAGCTGAGGCAGCACCCTGGCCACCATTTACTGCTAAAAACGCTTTAGTAAGCGCTACAGCAATTTTTGATGGCTCAAATGCAACTACCGCCCCATTACGACGGATAATTTTGTAATCTGTTAACTGGGTTGCATGGGTTGCACCCACACCACCAGACAGAAATCCCGAAGAAGGGGCTTGTGATAACGGTGTTGTTGCCAAGCCACTCGTTGCAGGGCTTGTTCCAAATTGGCTGCTGGGATCAGCAAATGTCATAAATACTCCTAATTCGATGTTCGTTCATATTTGTTTTAACTATCAACCCTGTCCTGCGAGATCAAATGGTTGTCCATATCTCCTACGCATTCAAGCCTCTACGACACATATTTACTCGTTTTTTTGGCCTGAAAACCTTTTTTATGAAAAACTTCCTTTTTTCATAAAAATGCAGCGGGGATACTACCCGTTGTGGTTTTGTTGAACCGTGATACTAAGTATAGGTAATTTCACAATAGTTTGTCGATGTTTTTTCACAACTTTGATGCAGAATTTTATGATTAGTGCACACTAACCAAAATCCCTTATATTTTTTAAAAAAGATGTTTGCGCTTACTTTGCCCAGCAAGCCCTATTTATGATTTTATTTATCGATTGTCGATTCCAAAGGGAAGCTGGTCATCAGAAATATTCGCCAACTCTTGAATGCGCCTCCAGTCAAAAGTTTTCCCCGGATCGACTTTTCTTCCTGGTGAGATATCACTATGGCCAACAATATATCTCAAGGAGTATTGCTTTTGTAAGATCCCAATAAGTTTTGCTAAGGCAAGATATTGCGCCTGCTCAAAAGAAATATCACCCGTACCTTCTAACTCAATTCCAATTGAAAAATCATTGCAACGTTGGCGACCGAGCAAAACAGATTCTCCAGCATGCCAAGCTCTCTCTGAGCAACTAACAAATTGGCATAACTCCCCACTGCGCTTAATTAAGAAATGGGCCGATACTTGTAGGTGAGCAATCTCTTTAAAATAGGGGTGGTCTTCCTCACGTAGCTGATTCGTAAAAAATTCTTCTATTGCCACTCCTCCAAATTGACCATCAGGTAGGCTGATGTGGTGAATGACTACCGTATCAATCTTGCTTTCTAGAGGTCTTGGGTCGTGGTTGGGCGATGGTAAAGACTTGGCATAGCCAAGCCAACCCTTGACATCAATAGAGTCGGCATGTGCTAAAGAGCAAAAGTGTCTGGTCTGATGCGTAATAGCATCACTAATGGGTAAGCGAATCGCACAATGATTACAAGAAACAATCTGCTCAACTTGTTCAGCTTGCTGAGCTTGTTTTTTCTGGGCAAATAGTTCTGCATCTCGCCTAGCTTGTTCTTTTACCCTCTTGGCTTTTTGTGGTCGATATAAGAAAAACCAATAAAAAAAGCCGGCTAGCGCTAAAAACTCAACGAGTTTGATCATGAAAACGTTTTTAAATTTTATTTAAAACTACTTCAAATACAAAACGACTACCCACATAAGCAAGTAGTAAGACAACAAAAGAGCCCAATACCCAACGCAATGCCTCTGTGCCCCTTAAACCAACTTTCCAATGAGCATATAGTAAGCCCCCAAACATGCTCCATGAAAGCAGTGCAAAAACAGTTTTATGATCGAAAATCAACGCGCGTCCAAACAAGGCTTGACTAAAAAAAACGCCAGAAAATACGGCAACAGTTAACAAACAAAATCCAATACCAATAATGCTAAATAAGACACGCTCCATCGTCATTAAGGGCGGTAATTGATCTAACAGTCGAGACGGGCTACCGAGCAACAACATTTCTACCAACGATTTATTGGACTTGCTATGGTTTGATCGCAAATTACGGTCCTGCCAGGTCATTAAAGTAGCCTGCAAGGCTGCTAAAAACATAACACCATAGGCTATGTTTGCTGTAATAAAGTGCAACTTAAACCCAGGCGAATGAACTGATTTCGTGGAAATAATTGATCCCTCAAAAAGTGCTGGTAAGAAACTAAATAGTGTGGCTAAAACCAACACTAAGGGAAGCATCCCCTGCAAAGAAAAAAACCAAGACTCAATCCAATACAACGCAATCCCAACCCAGGCCATCAACGATAGAGCCTGTGCAAAACCAAAAACTAAGCCCTCTGACGTAAAAATATCCAAGTAACAGGCATAACCATGTAACACGAGTAAAATAAACAAAACAAAATGAATTGCCAGATTTTGTGGTGTTTTCTGTGTGTCCCTTGGGCCCGTGGCATGTTGAGTAGCATACGTTTTATGATGTTCTTGTCGGTTCAAGAACATCATAAAAAATAATGTCAAGGCATACGCTAGGCTAGATAATTTAAATAACATATGATTAGTTTAATACCCCTATGCTAGAAAATCTAACAGACCGCTTAGGTAGAGTGGTTAAATCTATTCGCGGACAAGCCAGGCTTACCGAATCAAATACCGCAGAAATGCTCAGGGAAATACGTCTGGCGCTATTAGAAGCTGACGTTGCCCTACCTGTTATTAAAGATTTACTAGCTAACATTAAACAAAAAGCCCTTGGTGAAGAAGTAGTCTCTAGCTTAACACCAGGACAGGCTTTAGTGGGAATTGTCAAAGAGGAATTAGCCCAAATCATGCATGGCGGTAGTTCCGGGCGAGATGGGGTAGCCGGACAGCTAAATCTTGCAACTCAACCACCGGCGGTCATCCTCATGGCTGGATTACAAGGCGCAGGTAAAACAACGACCGTAGCCAAACTGGCAAAATGGCTGATTCGGACTCAAAAGAAAAAAGTCCTAACCGTCTCCTGCGATATTTACCGTCCTGCGGCGATTGAGCAATTAAAAATGGTCACCGATCAAGCTGGAGCCGATTGGTTTTCTAGTGACGCTTCACAAAAACCGGTTGATATTGCGATCAATGCTATCGACTGGGCTAAAAGACACTATTACGATATCCTTCTAGTCGATACTGCGGGGCGCTTGGGGATCGATGAAGCAATGATGCAAGAAGTGTCTGCCCTGCACGCTGCCGTCAAACCTATTGAAACTCTATTTGTTGTTGATGCCATGCTGGGCCAAGATGCGGTTAATACGGCTAAGGCTTTTCATGCGGCACTTCCTCTTACCGGTGTCATCCTTACCAAATTAGACGGCGACTCGCGCGGCGGTGCTGCTTTGTCAATTCGGCATATTACTGGGGTGCCACTCAAATTTATAGGCGTATCTGAAAAACTTGATGGGCTAGACCCTTTTGATGCAGACCGGATGGCCGGCCGTATTTTAGGTATGGGAGATATTCTTGCTCTAGTCGAAGAAGCTCATAAAACAGTAGATCTGAAAGCAGCAGAGAAACTCGTTGCAAAAATTAAAAAGGGCGGGTTTGACTTATCCGATTTTCGTAATCAAATTACCCAGATGCAAAATATGGGCGGAATTGCTAACCTGATGGATAAACTGCCTGCTCATATGGCTCAGGCTGCCGCTAAGACGGATATGGGAGCTGCAGAGAAAAATATTCGTCGAATGCAGGGCATGATCGATAGTATGACCCCCCAAGAGAGAGCAAAACCTGAAATCTTAAAAGCCAGCCGCAAGCGACGCATCGCTGCC
>CALPOM020000068.1 GCA_943325205.2 Thermoflexus hugenholtzii JAD2
TAAAAGTGCATACTCCTCAGGTGAACAAGTGTCTAATCCAGCCCCACTTTGCTCGCGATTGGAGTCTTCAGTTAACTCCTTGCGAATCGCGGCTTTTCCTGCTAATTCAGGATGCTCCCGAATAAGCTGTAACTGCGACTCCTGCGGAGCAGTTTGAATTGCCGTTTGCATTGCCTGTCTTAAATGCGCAATACTGCTAAAAGGGCGCTCCTTATAAGCTTGCTCTGGGATCCAAGGACTATGTTCATAAATCCCATACAAGGCTTTTACAAAAGCCTCTTTAGGAAGATCATTTAAAGTTGCAATGGACATCTTAGGCTGATTCATGGCTAATCTATTCTGGAGAGTGATTGGCGTACCAGTGCTTAGCTATGTCTATTCGCCGACATATCCATACATCTGGGCGCGCCTGAATATAATCTAGAAATTGCTGCAGGGCACTAAATCTTCCAGGCCGACCAAGCAAACGACAGTGCATGCCAATTGAAAGCATTTTGGGCTGATTTAATCCTTCTGGATCACCCTCTTGATACAACACGTCAAAACTATCCTTTAGATACCGAAAAAAATGCTCAGCAGTATTAAATCCCTGCGGTGTAGCAAAACGCATATCGTTGGTATCTAATGTATATGGCACGATTAAGTGTTGATGATTATTGTTGTCGCCCTTTTTTACCTGAATCCAAAAAGGCAATTCGTCGCCATAATAATCTGAATCGTACAGATATCCTCCCTGCTCCATTAATAAGCGCCTTGTATTGGGAGAGTCTCGGCCGGTATACCATCCCAGTGGAGCAACTCCAGTAATTTGAGTTATTTTTTCCGTGGCCAAACGCATATGCTCTCGTTCTGTTTCCTCATCGATATTTTGATAATGAATCCACCTCCAACCATGACTTACTATCTCATGACCATGCGCTATAAAGGTCTTTGCTAACTCAGGATAACGATCTAAAGCCATCCCAATGCCAAAAATTGTCATTGGTAAATTGCGACTCTTAAACTCATTCAGAATTCTCCAAACACCAACTCTAGAACCATATTCGTAAATCGACTCCATCGATAAGTGCCGGTTTTCATAAGCTACGGCCCCAATAATTTCAGATAAAAATTGCTCAGAACCAGAGTCTCCATGCAATACGGAGTTTTCTCCACCCTCCTCATAATTCAGGACAAACTGGACCGCAATCCTAGCATTACCTGGCCAGCGTGGATGAGGCGGATTAGCGCCATAACCAATTAAATCTCGAGGATAGTTAGATTTTGTAGACATTTGCATTAATATACTGCAAACTTTCTTGAGTGGCATATTTACCAGTATTAGATTGAATCAAAATCTTTTTATTAACCTATGTTGGTCAACAACTTTTAAACTATTGAATTAATGGGCAAACTATCGACGCATGTTTTAGATACCACGATTGGCAAACCGGGGCAAGGAATCCGCTTAGAGCTTTTCAAAATCAGTTCTCAGGGTCAAAAAAACCTTGTTATAAGTGCCATAACAAATTCCGATGGTCGCTGCGACCAGCCTCTACTCGAGGGTGCTAACTTCTTAGCTGGCGAATATCAAATCGAATTTGATATAGGAAAATACTTTGAGAAACGCCATCAACATACTCATGAATTACCTTTTCTAAACACGGTAGTTATTCGCTTTGGCGTTGGGAGTGGCGATGAAAATTATCATGTACCCTTGGTAGTAACCCCTTGGAGTTACTCGACCTATAGAGGTTCGTAAAAGAGGTATTACTACAGGTTATAATAAATACTTATCGACCGCAGCGGGTTCCTCTATATGGGCGTGGTCAACTACTTCTGCAGTTCCGCCGTGGCAGAAGACTGAAAGAAAGCTTGTGCTTAAACAAGCATTTTTGAAGTTGGAGTTTGCGCGATGGAATATCTAATACCCTATTTTTTTGAATGGCTCAACCTTTTGCTACGCTGGTTGCACCTCATTGTTGGCATTGCTTGGATTGGAGCCTCATTTTATTTCGTTTGGCTGGACAATAGCCTAATCCCACCGAAAGATCCAAAACTATCCCAAGCAGGAGTTAGCGGAGAACTTTGGGCAGTCCATGGAGGCGGGTTTTATAACCCTCAAAAATATCTCAATACCCCCCCAACGCTCCCTGAAAATCTTCACTGGTTTTATTGGGAGGCATACAGCACTTGGATAACTGGTTTTTTATTATTTACAGTAGCCTATCTTTTTAATCCAACAGTGATGCTTGTTGATAAACAGATTTTTGATATGAGTGGGCACCTCGCAATTGCACTAGCACTGGTTTATCTCGTCGCTGGATGGGTTGTTTATGACATCATCTGCCGATTTTTTGGAGTTGGGGACGCAGCAGATAAAAAAGTAGCCATCTGTTTACTGTTTTACGTTACATTAGCCTCAATCATTGCTTGCCATCTATTCGCTGGTCGTGCTGCTTTTTTATTAACCGGGGCAATGCTAGCCACCATCATGGCTGCAAATGTCTTTTTTTGGGTCATTCCAGGGCAAAAAACCGTTATAAAAACGATGCGGGCCGGTGGCTCACCTGACCCAGTTCATGGCCAACGCGGTAAACAAAGAAGTGTACACAATACTTTTTTCACACTACCAGTACTTTTTGCCATGCTCTCAAATCACTACAGTATGGTATACAACGCGCCAAATAATTGGCTTGTACTTATTCTAATCATGGCCGCAGGTGCCATTATTCGTTTCTTTTTTGTCGCTCGCCATAAGAATAAAAACAATTACTTAATTCTGGTTGTAGGGATCATTTTTTTACTAATTCCTATTTTTCTAATTGCGCCGCCCCCACCACAAAAATCACTTAGTGACCACATTCCACCCAATTTCTCTGAGGTAAGTTTGGTGATACAAAATCGCTGCGTAGTTTGTCATAATGAAAATGTTGCTAATAAAAATATTAGGCTAGATAGTCCTCAAGCCATTCAATCTCAAATGAATTTAATCTATCAACAAGCCGTGGTAACCAAACAAATGCCGATCAATAATGCGACTGGAATTACCGATGATGAACGCCTCATACTCAAACGCTGGTTCAATACAAATAATCCATAGGAGAATAAAATGAGTATCCCAACCATTGATCCACTTGCGCCTCTATTTACTAAAAAATATGTCAACTTGGCGAATGCAAATCTTGGTGCAAAAGCAATCAGTTGCTCCGATGAATTTTTTGCTCCATTAGAAAGAATGCTCAACCCAGAACCCGCAATCTTCGTCCCCGGCAAGTATGATTTGAATGGCAAATGGATGGACGGTTGGGAAACTAGAAGAAAACGCCAACAAGGCTCCGACTGGGCAATTATTCAATTAGCAAAACCCGGCACTATCGTGGGATTTGATATCGATACGAGCCACTTCACTGGTAATTATGCGCCAGCTATATCTATACAAGGCTGTTACTCCACCGAAGTACCTAGCTCTCAGACAACCTGGTTTAACGTCTTATCGCCCTCAAACTTACTGGGGAATCAACATCATTATTTTGAAGTACCACCCACAGAAAAAGTCAGCCATTTAAAAATAACTATCTTTCCTGATGGGGGTATTGCTAGATTACGAGTCTATGGAAAACCAGAGATGCAATGGGATCAAACAGAGCCAAATACTCTGATTGATTTTGCTGCCGCCGAAAATGGTGCCTATGTGATTACTGCAAATAATGAGCATTTTGGGCTAGCGTCAAATCTTCTCCAACCACATCGGGGCCAAAATATGGGTGATGGTTGGGAAACTAGAAGACGAAGAGAGCCTGGTTATGATTGGTGTGTAATTGCTTTAGCTGGCCCAGCAATTATTCAAAAAATTGAAGTAGATACTTGCCACTTCAAGGGCAATTATCCTGATCAGTGCTCGATTCAAGCAAGTATGGTTAACGCTGGTACCGATACATCAATCATTACCGAATGTATGTTTTGGCCAATTCTTTTGCCAAAACAAAAATTAGAGATGGATAAGCAGCATGATGTTTCCGCTCATATCCAAAATTTAGGCCCTGTCTCCCATATCCGGTTGAATATCTTTCCCGATGGTGGGGTATCACGACTACGTCTATGGGGGACTAAGGGATGACTCATGTCAAGTTACTTCAACTCACACGTGAAAATTTTGCTCCCTTCGGAGAACTATTGATGCTCGATGGTGCTGAACATTTTCCAATCAATCGAGGTAGTACTGAGCGATACCACGCTCTTTCTCAAGTCGATGTTCAGTCAAATGGCGGCGCTCCAATTATTAGCCTATTTAGAGGTCAAGCTTTTCATCTACCATTCCAATTATCTGTGATGGAAAGGCATCCTTTGGGTAGTCAGGCCTTTATCCCGCTAACTAAAGATCCCTTACAGCGCTATTTAGTAATAGTTGCTAAACCTTGCTACCAAACGGAAATAGAAATCACACAAAACTTATGTGCTTTTATTGCCCATGGATTTACGGGCGTTAGTTATGCTAAAGGAGTTTGGCACCACCCTTTGGTAAGCCTTGATGAAGTGTCGGACTTTATTGTAGTAGATCGTAAAGGACCTGGAAACAACTGTGATGAAATAGAGTTAACTAGTCAATTTATTGTAGATAGAGTCTGAATAGGAGTTACCTCAAGATTACTTTTTACAGAGATTTGTAATTGTTCTTGAACGAATCAATGAGATTTCCTGAACTAGATATAGCTAAGGGGTTCTAGAGGGAGTTAGGGCACCATTTTTCTCAATCATCGCAATAATAGCTGCAACGCCCTCTAATTTTTTTAAATTGGTCATTACATACGGCTTACCAAGTCGCATTTTCTTCGTGTCTAACTCCATAATTTCTAGGTTAGCGCCAACGTATCTCGCAAGGTCGATCTTATTAATCACCAATAAATCTGATTTAGTAATACCAGGTCCACCCTTACGAGGAATTTTCTCGCCCCCAGCCACGTCAATGACATAAATCGTAAAATCCGACAACTCTGGGCTGAAAGTTGCTGCCAAGTTATCACCGCCCGATTCAATAAAAACAATATCAGCCTGCGGAAATTTTTCAAGCATGCGATCAACCGCTTCAAGATTAATCGAGGCATCCTCTCGAATCGCTGTATGAGGACAACCACCCGTCTCAACCCCCATAATTCTATCGGCGGGCAAAGCTCCAGAAATAGTTAATAAACGCTGGTCTTCTTTTGTATATATATCATTAGTAATCGCTACGATATCGTAGTCTTTGCTCATTTCCTTGCAAAGCATTTCAAGAAGTGTTGTCTTACCTGAGCCAACAGGACCGCCAACACCAATTCTTAGAGGAGGTAGTTTTTTTGTGCGCATCAATTAATTTCTCAAGTTAAGAACGAAATAGGCGTGAATACTGATTTTCATGTCGGCTCGAAAGTATGCTTAATTGCATTGAGAATGTATTTAAAGAAAAGTCGTCCGCTTGAGACTTTTCTATAATACCTTCTAAGAGGTTTGTTAGCGTTTGGCTAAGCTCTATTAAAATTTTTTGCCCCGCAACTTGACCCAAAGGAATTGCCTTCATTGCAGAGATTACTTGGTTTTCTAACCACGCAAAGAGGTAAATGTGCACCCCATTCCTTACTTGGATATTTTTATGTTGGCAAACGAATGCATGCGCACATGGCAGAGTAATGGGCTTGATAGATTCAAAAATAGTTAGATCGTTTTGCTCAGCCCAACCTAAATCTTGACTTAATTTAAATAATGACCACCCCATTTGCTCTGTTTCATTTCGAAATTCACTCGTCTCTCGGCTAGCCCAAAACCAGGTATTCCACTTTGCAATTTGATTCACGTCTTTAGCACGCCAAGCATGATATAAATACACCCACACAACTGCTTCCGAATTCGCTATCACTCCTTCTAAATGATCTTGAATCCACCTTTTAGCTTGCTGAGCATTATTTATTAGGCCATTACTAATCGCGGACTCTAGTCCTTGTGAATAACTAAAGCCTCCTATCGGCAAGGTTGGAGATGCTAGATGTAGAAGAGAGCCTAACTCACTAGATAACATGCCAACTCTACTTCTAAATAATTAGTGCTCATGTGGATGATTCTTTAAATGGGAATGCGCATGATCATGATAGGCAGATTGTGCAAGGGCATAATCTTGCTCAAAAGTTTCATCATGGCCATGCTTATGACCTTTGCCATAGGCGCCATGTTCTGGCTCGAATGGATACTCTTGAAGGGTGACATGAACACCTAATTTTTTCAACATATCCGACAATACTGGATCATATTCAAGCTGAAGATAATCTGTCTGAATCTCTACGGGAATATGGCGATTACCAAGATGGTAAGCTGCACGCATTAATAAACTAAAATTGGGGGCTGTTACTCTTAAAACTTGCTCAGGTACAGCCTGCACAATAATAAATTGCCCCTGATCATCAACTAAGATATCTCCACCTCGCATCACACCGCCGCGGTTAAGGACCAATAAAACCTCCTCACCACTGTCTAAAAGTACTACCTGCCTACTTTTACTACGTTGTAAAAAGGGCATCGTTAAGCATGGTGCATTTTGTAAGAGTACTTTGGCAATTTTTGTTTTACCAAGATTTTTGGAGATTTGTCGCATGATCAAAATAAGAAGTAACGTTGTGCTAATGGCAACACTTTGGCGGGTTCACAGACCAAGTTCATTCCATCAGCAAGAACTTCATAAGTCTCCGGATCTACGGAGATATCTGGCTGCCAATGATTATGAATCATATCTGCTTTTTTAATACTCCTAGTCATTCGAACTGGTTCTAAGCGTTTTTTTAGATCTAAGGATTCAATAGCACTATTTACAAGCGCTGCTTGCGATACAAAAGTTAAGGAAGTCTTTAAGCCTCCACCAAAAGATCCAAACATCGGCCTGTAATGTACTGGCTGAGGAGTCGGTATAGAGGCATTCGGATCTCCCATCACTGCCGCTGCAATCATACCTCCCTTTAAGATCAGACTTGGTTTTACTCCAAAAAATGCTGGCCTCCACAAAATTAAATCTGCTAGTTTACCTTTTTCAATAGAACCAACAATGTGAGAAATGCCATGCGTGATTGCTGGATTAATCGTGTACTTCGAAATATATCTTTTTACCCGAAAATTATCAGCATGACTATCATTAGGAAGACTGCCACGCTGATTTTTCATTTTATGAGCAGTTTGCCAAGTCCGAATAATTACCTCTCCCACACGACCCATTGCTTGACTATCTGAACTCATCATAGAAAAGGCTCCTAGATCATGCAAGATATCCTCAGCTGCAATTGTTTCGCGACGAATACGACTTTCTGCAAAAGCGATATCTTCAGCTATTGCAGGATCTAAATGGTGACAAACCATCAGCATATCCAAATGCTCATCAATAGTATTTACGGTATATGGCATCGTCGGGTTGGTTGAAGAAGGGAGTACATTAGGTAGTCCTGCAGCACGAATAATATCCGGCGCATGTCCACCACCAGCTCCCTCCGTATGAAAAGTATGGATCGTACGATTTTTAAAGGCAGCTATCGTCTCCTCGACAAAGCCAGACTCATTAAGTGTGTCGGTATGAATGGCAACCTGCACATCCATTTCCTCGGCGACAGACAAACAACAATCAATTGCAGCCGGAGTGGTGCCCCAGTCTTCGTGCAGTTTTAGTCCGATTACCCCTGCACTAACCTGCTCTTTTAATGGGCCTGGCAAACTAGCATTACCCTTACCTAAAAACCCAAGATTCATCGCAAACGCCTCTGCAGAACTTAACATACTGTGAATATGCCAAGGCCCTGGAGTACACGTTGTCGCAAAAGTACCTGTTGCTGGTCCAGTCCCACCTCCAATCATCGTGGTTATACCACTCATTAAGGCCTCTTCTATTTGCTGCGGACAAATAAAATGGATATGGGAGTCAACGCCTCCAGCAGTAACAATCATTCCTTCAGCAGCAATGACTTCAGTGCCAGGGCCAATAATAATATTAATAGCAGGCTGAATATCAGGATTACCTGCTTTACCAATCGCCGTAATCATGCCATTTTTAATACCAATATCAGCTTTTACAATTCCCCAATGATCAATAATAAGTGCATTAGTAATTACTGTATCGACGCAGTCAGCGCTCATTCTCTGACTCTGCCCCATACCATCTCGTATGACCTTACCTCCACCAAATTTCACTTCTTCACCATAGATAGTGAAGTCTTTTTCAACCTCAATCCATAAGTCAGTATCAGCTAAGCGAACTTGGTCGCCAGTAGTTGGACCAAACATTTCTGCGTATGCTTTACGGGATATCGCTACCATTTACAATCCTTATTTTTAGTTATGCTTCGCAACTAAGTATCTATCTGTATCTGATTTGAACCACTCAAATTGTATCCAGCTTGCCCATTACCAAACCATTAAATCCATAAACCTTTCGATCACCACCTAACTCTACAAGTTGAATGGTCTTTTTTTGTCCAGGCTCAAATCGAACAGCAGTTCCTGAGGGAATATTTAACCGAAATCCACGGGCTAACTTTCGGTCAAATAGGAGGGACTTATTCACTTCATAAAAATGAAAATGAGAGCCAACCTGAATGGGGCGATCTCCGGAATTCGCAACTACCAGAGTGACAGTATTACGTCCAATATTTAACTCAATATCTTTACCAATTGTTTTTATTTCTCCAGGTATCATGTTTGGGAACCTAAATAGATTGAATCAATGCCAACGCTCCCAGAAAACCAGAGCTGACTGTAAATGCTCGAATAATCCATACGTTTTTTTGAACACACAATTGTGCCACTCCAAATCCAATGATGTGAATACACGTAGTCGCCAAAATAAGTCCTAAAAAAACAGTCCCAGAACTAAAACTCATTTCTACACCATGCGTAAATCCATGAATACCACCAATCAATCCTGTCAAAGAGAAAATACCCCAAGCTGATAGTCTAGTCATAAAAAAATGTACTATCGGTAAGCCTATCAAAGAAATCCAAATGAGTTGGTTAAGTAGTTGCATCGATGTGGACGATATGACAAAACTGGATGCAACTATTCCAGCTAGACTAAACGATAGTACAAAGATAATTGGTAAAAGAACACCCCGCCTCAATGGAAAAAAACACGCCATCATCCCAATAATGAGCATAGTCAGTAAATGGTCCCACCCAGAAAATGGATGGTAAAAAGCACTGAAAAAAGTATCGCTATGATCTGTGTGTGCCAATACCGGTAAAGAAAAAAATAAGGTGAATAATAAAATACTCTTCTTCATTTAAGGTCCTTATTGAATAGGTTGGTGAACTGTAACTAATTTGGTTCCATCAGGAAATGTTGCCTCAATTTGAATATCAGGGATCATCTCCGGAATGCCCTCTAAAACATCACTTGCTTTTAAGATCGTAGTCCCAAACGACATCAATTCGGCGACTGTACGCCCGTCCCTAGCCCCTTCCATAATGGCTGCCGAAATGAGCGCAATCGATTCAGGATAATTTAATTTTAACCCCCTGGCTAGTCTACGCTCCGCCAATAGCGCGGCCGTAAATAGTAATAGCTTGTCTTTTTCTCTAGGTGTTAATTCCATTTATCTACCCTTTTTCAATTCAAGTTTTCCATAATCTAAGTGCTAATGGTGGTATTTCGGAAATGTCTTGCCTAAAATTTAACCAAATTTGAATAAAACAATCTTTTAAATATTCAACTTCTGTAGCAATCCCACGTATTAATATCAAGCCATGCTTGTCAGTTAATTCTAAGCGTGTAACACCCACTCGCAACCGATCCGTCCAAGGTACAAAATCTACGATTTTTTCCAGTACCTCTTCTGTTGCCGCAATCCCACTTAACCACATAACGCCCAGCACAGGGTACCCCCCTAACTTGCAATCGGACTCTTTTCTTAAATCTTCAGAAGTGATCTCACTAGACTCAAGCCAGCATAGTCGTTTATTTAAAAAAAGTTGTAACTCATTTTTTAAATGGGCGTCGGTCCATTTCTCTCCCATTGCAACTCTACCTAACTGCGAAATATCCCAGCCAATCATTGAAGAATTCAAATCTTGGTGAAGATATATTGCGTTACGGGCTGAGGTTTGGCTAAAAAAAATGTTTTCCTGTGGCAAAAAATCTAAATGCGCACCATACTCAACATGAAGATGGATAACTTGAGATGCATCAAGACCATTTGATTTGTACCATTTTGTTGCACCGGGTGTGGTAACTACGGCTTTTGAATCAGACAAAGTATGTATTTCGATATGCAAATGATCTCCGCCAGCAATCCCTGCAGGAGGATGTAAAACGACCGCGTGACAAATTTCATCACCTTCTGGATACAGCGCTTTTTGAATTAATAAAGGGCCAAAATGCTCCCGTCGTGATAACAACGTTTTTTTGGAAATAGATGATTTAGTAAACTCTAAAAGAAGACTAGCATCCCACCTTTTTGAAATACTCTGTGGTATCTCAAAATTCGCTATCGTGAATTCGGGTGCAAGTGTTTTCATTTCCCCTTTTAGCAATTCGATCTCTTGTCAACTAACTTTAAATAATCTATCCATATTGTAATTCCTGATTCTTTAAAAAATTTCATAAAATTGATCATATAAGTGCACCAAACTGCATCAACATACTGACGCAGCTGACTAATACGCTCAAATCGGTTAATTTCATATTATGAAATTAACTATCTCCTGAAAAACCATATCCCTTTTTAAGGTAATGCTCCTACCCTAAATGAAGTAATGACTGGTGATTTAAACTTTATCTTTTACCCTGCTATTGGTATAGCTGTCCAGATTGCACAAAAACGTTTACTTGTATATGCAATCAGTCTTATCTAAGCTAGATATAAAAAAACGTTTGAGTGATTTGGGGGCAGTTATTGTTGGCAATAATTCTACTAAATTCAAAGCCTTTTTAGTTCAAGATAACGTTCATTGGAAAAAAGTAATTGATGCCTGAGGTTAAAAATCTGAATAATCCTAACTTCTCAAATTGATTACATAGCAATCAATTTATGGTTTAATCAAACTTGTACTCGTTAGCCTCCAAATAGAAAGAATGATCATGTCAATCACCCTAGAACAGTTTGCTCATGAATGTCACGTACTACTCAAAAATAATCCGAATCCAATAGGTAGGCAACAAGTTGCTGATCTTTTATCAACCCTTCTGAAAGATACGCAATTTATCGATCTTCATATTAATGACTCTGTTGGCGAGAGAAAAATTATCTATGAAGATTCGGAACTAGGTTTTTGTATTCTGGCGCACAATTATGTTGGTGCTAAAACAAGTGGCGCTCATGATCACGCTCATTCTTGGGCGATCTACGGCCAAGCTCGGGGCGAGACTGAAATGCGTGACTATGCTCTTCTCGAGCCCGGCTCGTTTGAAACTCCAGGGAAAGTTAAATACATTCGTACCTACTCACTTTCACCTGGCATGGCCCATGTATACAATGAGGGTGATTTGCATTCTCCGAAAAGGTCTGGCCCGACGAGCTTAATAAGGATTGAGGGTACGGATATGTCGAAGGTTAAACGCTTCGAATACCAAATAGTAGAAACTATTTAGCATCTCAGCCTCTTTTACTAATACCTTCTAAGATACTACCTCAAAAAAACCAATTTGGTTTTTCTTATTCGAGCAAGGACCATCTTTAGGGCATCGGAAGTGTTTATTACTGATGCCTCTATTTTGCCAGCATAACCACACTTAACACTTGAATTTACTCGGCAACAATGCCACTTGTTTTAATGACTTGAGACCATTTATTAATCTCACTTCGCAAAAATTTATCCATACCTATACGATTCAAATTAGAAATTTGAAGGCCTTGATTTTGCAATTGTTTTGCAATTTCAGGATCTTTTAAACAAGCTGTAAGTGCATTTGAAAATTTATCTAAAATATCATTTGGCACACCTTGAGGTGCAAATATACCCATCCAAAGAATCGCTTCAAATCCTGGAAACCCCAATTCTGCAACTGTAGGAACATCCGGCATCAAAGCTAATCGATTTTTGGATGTTACAGCAAAAGGCTTTAAATGCCCGCTCTTTATATGTGCAATCACCGGAGAAAAAGTAGAGAATTGGATTGTTATAGTTCCAGATAAAGTATCTGTAACTGATTGAGCTGAGCTTTTATAAGGGATATGAACCAGTTGAATTTGGGCACTCGAACTAAACAATTGCGCAGCCAAATTAGCCATACTGCTATTGCCAGCAGAGGCATACGTTAATCTACCAGGTTTTAACTTCGCATCGCTAATAAAATCTGCCAAATCTTTATAGCCTAACTTGGAGGCTGACACTAATATATACGGTGAAAATGCAACTAAGCCAACCGATGAAAAATCCTTTAATGGGTCATAGGATATATTGGAACTTAAACTAGGCCCCACAACCTGCGTACTCGTAGTGCCCCATAAGAAGGTATATCCATCACTAGGGGA
>CALPOM020000069.1 GCA_943325205.2 Thermoflexus hugenholtzii JAD2
CACAGCTTCCGCCAAAAGATGCAAACCTATCCCAAATTTGCCCACAACCCTTCTTTAAATATGCCATATCCCTTATTATTTTCCCCGCAACGCCTTGGACCTATCACTCTAAAAAATAGAGCGATTGTTTCTTCTCTTACACGAGCTAGTGCGACACAGGATGGTCTAGTAACTCCTTTAATGAAGAGTTATTACACAGACTATGGACGAGGCGGTTGGGGAATGATTGCTACTGAGGCAACTTATATCGATCAAAAATATAGTCAAGGGTATTCCTATCAGCCTGGTATTGCTAATCAACAGCAGGCTGACTCTTGGGCCGAGGTAGTTGAGGCTGTCCATGCCCAAGGTACTCCGATTTATATGCAACTCTTTCATGCGGGTTCGGTCAATCAAGGTAACCACTGGGTTCGTGAGTCTATTGCCCCATCAGCTGTCAGGCCAAAGAGTGTTCAAGTCAGTCGTTATCGTGGTAATAATGAACCATTTCAAATGCCCCGTGTAATGACTCAACAAGAAATAGACGAGGTCATCGTTAGTTTTGCAGAGGCAGCACGTCGTGCGATTAGTATTGGTTTTGATGGAGTTGAAATACATGGTGCGAATGGTTATCTTCCAGATCAGTTTCTAACGACCTATACAAATCAAAGAGCCGATCGTTATAACGGAGATGTAATGGCTAGATTGCGATTTCATCTAGAACTTCTGAATGCGGTTCGAGCAGCGATACCAGGTAAGTTACTGGGAGTTCGTATTTCACAAACAAAGGTGACCGATTTAGAGTACAGCTGGCCTGGTCAGGTTGAGGATGCTCAAGTTATTTTTTCGGAAATAGCCAAGACTGACGTTGACTTCATTCACGTTGCAGCGCACCATGGCGTTAATCCTGTTTTTGGAACTTCTAAAAGTCTATCTGGCCTTGCTAAAGAATATAGTGGGCTACCCATCATTGCTAACGGCAAATTGCATGAGCCATTGAGTGCTGAATCTGCCCTAAAAAGTGGCGAGGGCGATTTTGTATCTATTGGTAAAGGTGCTTTAGCAGATCCGCATTGGCCCAATAAACTACTTACAGGACAGGTTCCTATTGAGTTTGTTCCCGATATGATTAGTCCTTTGGCAACTCTTGAAAATTATTATGATTGGCGAACTAAGTCCACAGGTTCTGACCAGTAACGATGCAGTATAAGTGCGCTAAGACAAAGTAATAATATGAGTCCGTAAGCGAGGGTCAAGCCGTAATTACTAAAAAGTGCCATACATCCCCAAGAGCCAAGCGCTCCACCCATAAAAAAGACGCCCATAAAGAGGCTATTCAGACGACTTCGGGAGGTGGGCAGGAATTCGAAAACTGCTTGTTGGCTCAGGACTAGATGTAGGGTCACTGCAAAATCGAGACAAGCGGCTGCGAGAAGCAGGCAACCTATAATCCAAATTGGGGATTGCATTAAGCCGATAAGGGCTAAAAAACTTGCCAGTAAGGCCAAAACCAACGCCCCCCATAAACCTTTTTTAAATAAGCCATGATCCTTAAGCCATCCGGCTAGTGGTGCCGCAATGGCTGCAGAGATTGCAATTAAGGTAAAAAGTCCTAATTGATTTTGGGAAAGGCCTATCTGATTAGAAACTAATAGAACTGGCGTAATTGACCAAAACGCGCTTAGCGCTGCAAATAAGAGACCCTGACAGATAGCCCGGTGACGCAGTAAGGGAACGGAAAACCAGAGAGATATCTGATTCTTTACAAACTCAGCATATCTCTCACTTGGGTTTGGGTGAACTAGGGGGAGGATTTTCATACAAACAATCGTTGCAATTGTCATACAAAAAGCAGATACAAAAAAAACAATCTGCCAGTTCCCTAGTGACGCAAAAAAAGAGGCCAAAGGACGGCTTAGGGTGACAGCTACCATGCCACCCGCAATGAGGGTTCCGAAGGTCCGTCCTCTTTGCTCGGGATGAGATAGGCTAGTGATGAATGGTGACATAATTTGACCGCCACATAGCCCGATCCCTAATATAAATGAGGCGATGACTAGGGATATCCAATCGGTCCAGATAGCGATGCATAAAAGACTCACAACGATGAGACTCATCATTGCCAAAACGAGATATCTACTAGCGATTCTATCTCCTAGAGGTACGATCAATAACAGTCCAAGTGCTACACCAAATTGACATGCTGGTATGAGGATATTTGCTTGTGAGATTGTCCAGCCCATTTCTAAAGCAATAAATGGCGTTAGAGGTTGAAACAAATACATATTTGAAACTAGAAGCCCCATACAGGCCGCGCAAAGAAGAATTTGACTACGACCAAGAGGGGGTAATTCTTGGTCAAGAGAGATTTGTGTCATATGAGTATTTAAATAAGAGCCTAGATTGAAATCAAGTTAGGCTCTTCAATCTCGATAAAACAGCAATTTTCTAAATTCCTAGACCCTTCAAAGCAGGTTCTGGATAACGTGTTCCTGCTACGCTATTGATCGGGAACATATCATTGAGGATTTGAATTTCTGGTGGTGTCAACTTGACATCAACGGCCGCAAGATTTTGTTCAAGATATAGTACTTGTTTTGTACCTGGGATTGGAAATATGTCATCTCCTTGAGCATAGACCCATGCTAATGCTAATTGAGCTACGGTGATGCCTTTGGCTGAAGCAATTTGCTCTAGGCGTTCTAATATGCTTCTATTTTTATCGATATTCTCGGACTTAAAGCGTGGCTGAACTCGACGACCGTCTTTCTCGCCGAGTGCTTCAAGTGATTTAATGGTACCGGTGAGGAAGCCGCGTCCAAGAGGCGCATAGGCCATAAAAGCTATTCCTAATGAGCGACAGGTTGCTAAGATATCCTGCTCTACATCTCGGCTCCAAAGAGAGTATTCGGTTTCTAGAGAAGTGATTGGATGTATTTTGTGCGCCTTTTGGATAGTGCTCGGTCCTGCCTCAGATAGACCGATGAACCTCACCTTGCCTTGTTCAACAAGACGTTTCATAGCGCCGACGGTCTCCTCAATAGGTACTGTAGAGTCAACTCGATGGAGCGCATAGAGGTCAATATGATCAACGCCTAAGCGCTTTAGAGATCGGTCAATCGAGATGGCTACATGCTTGGGATGTCCGCCTGTAAAGCCTGTATCCCCACCGCCTGCAAGAGCGAGATTACCAAATTTTGTACACACAACTGCTTGGTCACGCCGACCCTTTAGTGCTTGACCTACTAGGGACTCATTCACCCCATTACCATAGGCATCAGAGGTGACAATCATATTCACTCCCAGATCGAGGGCTCGATGAATCGTTGCAATGGAGCCTTGGTCATTCGGTTGCCCATATAAAATGGACATTCCCATACAACCCAAGCCTTGGATAGAAACTTGGGGACCCGTTAATCCTAATTGACGTTGTAACATGGCTGACTTCCTTTCGAGATCAAATATATTGCGAGAAATATAGTTAGGTTAGCACTTTTCTAAGAGCTATCACTATTCTATTGGATGTTGCTATTTCAAGTGACTTAAACTTCTTCGAAGTTTACTCAGGCTAAAATAACCTATGCACCACTAAAAAGTACAATCAACTATCATGAATCTAGAAAAAATATATCAAACCATCACTACGCAAGTCATTGATCAGCAGATCTTACTGATTACACTGAATCGACCCGAAGTAGGTAATGCATTAAATACCATGATGGGCCAAGAGCTTTATGAATTATGGCGAGACATTACGGAGGATTGTGGTGAGATTCGTTGTGCGATTTTAACCGGCACTGGAAATAAAATATTTTGCGCTGGGGGTGACTTAAAAGAGCGAAATGGCATGACAAAAATTCAATGGAAGCGACAACATGAGATTTTTGAGCGCCATTATTGGGAGATGACGGATTTGCCAATTCCGTTGATTGCGGCTGTCAATGGTCACGCCTATGCTGGTGGTTTAGAAATGGCGTTGAGTTGCGATTTTATTTATGCCAGTCGCTCGGCCCGTTTTGCCTTAACTGAGGTCACCTTAGGTATCATGCCAGGCGCTGGAGGTACCCAAAATTTACCCCGGGCTATTGGTGAGCGACGCGCTAAAGAAATCATTCTCACTGGTAAACCATTTAGTGCGGAAAGTGCTTATGAATGGGGTTTAGTCAATTATCTTTTTGATGCTGATCAAGTTTTAGAAGAGGCTTTAAAAACCGCTCGAGTGATTGCTAGTAATGCACCTTTATCAATTAAGCAGGTAAAAAAATCGATTCGCTATGGTTCGCAAATGGAATTAAAAACTGCTTTTAGGTTTGAGGTCGAATCGTATAATCATTTAATCGATACAGCAGATCGAATTGAAGGGGTTGAGGCTTTTAATGAAAAGCGTCCTGCGCAGTTTAAAGGATCATAAAAGCTTCTTTGGGATGGTTAATCTACATCAGCGCTCTGTAAAAATTGCACAGGCGTTTTTAAATAATGTATTACCTAGTTCTTCAAACACCAAGATAAGCAGATAAGTCGGGATGATGAAATAGCTCTACACCAGTACCCTCAAGAACAATTTCCCCTTTTAGAAGAACAATGGCACGATCAGAATGCTGTAACACTTTACGCCAATCCCGATCAACAATTAATGTTGCGATACCACTCGCTTTAATTTGTGCGATTACTTGCCAGATTTGCGCCACAACCAGAGGGGCTAGACCCTCAGTCGCTTCGTCAAGAATTAAGAGTTGGGGGTGGGTCATTAAGGCGCGCCCAATCGATAACATTTGCTGTTCACCCCCGGAGATTTGTTCACCAAGATGATTCAGTCGTTCCTTGAGTGCTGGAAAAGTGCCAAGTATTTTATCTAAGGTCCATTCGGTTTGGCCGAATAGATTTGGCCTAGCAGCCATGATGAGATTTTCTTTAACGGATAGATTGGGGAAGATGCCTCGGCCCTCAGGAACGTAGGCAATTCCAAGCCTAGCAATTTCATAGGGTGCCAAAGTCATAGCAGTTTTTTCTTGGATATATATTTCGCCCTGTCGCTGATGTACAAGACCTAATATGGAGCGAATCAACGTACTTTTGCCCATACCATTTTTGCCAAGTAAGCCGATGGTTTCTCGGGCTTGAATAGAGAGGGATATACCTTTTAGAACATGGCTAGAGTCATAATATGCATGGAGATTTTTAACGTCTAGTAGCATTACGACGCAACCCCTAGATAAGCAATTTGTACATCGTTATTATCTTTAATTTCAGATGGAGTTCCGCAGGCAATAACTGCCCCGTTAACCATTACAGTAATCACGTCTGCCACTTTAAAAACGGCGTCCATATCATGCTCTACAAGCAAAATACCATGTTCTGCGCGTAACTCATTTAAAAAGTTGAGCATTCGATTCGTTTCTTCGGCACCCATACCTGCAAGTGGCTCGTCTAGTAGAAGAACTTTAGGATTCGTGGCTAGGCACATAGCTACTTCGAGTTGTCTTTTCTGACCGTGCGATAACAAGCCTGCTTTTTTTTCACTCAGTACATGTAGGCCTGTTTTCAATAATACTTTTTGTGCTTGAGTTCGGCTGTGGGTACAGGACTCTCCCGTTTCCCAAAATTTCCATGGGCGTTGATAGCGGGCTTGGGCTGCTAAGCGACAATTTTCAAAAACGCTGAGATCAGGAAAGATTGTATTTTTTTGAAAACTTTTCCCAAGGCCTAAGTGAGCTCGACGGGGTTCAGACCATACAGAAACATCCTGCTCGAGTAACTCTACTGATCCGCTACTTAGTGGAATCTCGCCAGCCAAAAGATTGATGAGGGTAGATTTACCAGCACCGTTTGTGCCAATCACAGCATGAATCTTTCCCAAAAAAATTTCAATATTGACCTGATTGACAGCTAAGAGCCCACCCCATTGCCGGCTTAAATTTTTCCCTCGCAGGAGTAGTTGGTTCATTGAATCGGCCTAAAGTTTGGTTTTTGGTGGTTTTTTGAAATTACCTAAATCCAGTGATAAGCCTCTTAGTAATTGATCGCGCATACCAAATAATCCTTTTGGAAGGAGAGCCACACTGAGAATAAGCGTTAAACCAAGACCTAAATGCCAGTTTTTAGAAAACGAACCAAAAATTATTTCAGATCTAAATATTTCCTCTAGTAATGCATAAGTAAAAGCTCCAATTACTGCGCCTCGCAGATGGCCAAGGCCTCCTAGAATGATCATCATCAGAACGGTTCCTGAGACATGCCAACTTAATATTTCAGGATTAACAAACCCGTCCTTCATGGCAAATAAAAAACCAGCTATGCCAGCAATAGCTCCAGATATTACAAAAGCTGCTAATTTATACCAATACGTTTCAAAGCCCATTGCTCTCATACGTAATTCATTGATTTTGATACCGATTAGAGCCCGACCAAACCGTGAAGACGACAGTAGACCTAAAAATCCTAGGACTAGGAATAGACTAATGGCGGTAAAAAAATAAATGCATATTGAGCCTTCTAAAACTAGATCGCCAAAAATGATTGGTTTGCTGTATAAATAAATTCCATCAGTCCCACCCCCCAGTGGCGTATCGTGAATCACGTAGTAGGCCATTTGTGCAAAAGCTAATGTGACCATAATGAAATAAACCCCTTTGGTTCGAAGCGATAGGGCGCCAACGATGAGCGCATAAAGTGCTGCAGCGAAAATAGCTAGGGGAAGTAAGTAGCCCAGATATGTGTGGTCGACTTTGGCAGAAAAGAGAACTGCTGTATAAGCTCCAATACCAAAAAAAGCGGATTGACCAAAGCAAACAAGACCAGTTTGTCCAACAAGTAACTCGAGGCTTAATGCAAAAATAGCAAAAATCATGGTTTTAGTTAGCCAGTCTGTAACATACTCGCTACTTATTTGGGGTAGAAATACTAAAACGCTGGCTAGGATTAACAAAAAGAATAGCTGGGATTTTTTCATGAACCTGCCTTAAATAATCCACTCGGCTTCCAAAGCAAAATAGTCGCCATCAAGACATACATAAGTACACCAGCCACATTCGGTAGTAGGACTTTACCAAAGGTATCCACAAAGCCAATTAATAAAGAGGCAATCAAAGCTCCTCGAATTGATCCGATACCGCCGATCACTACCACGACAAAGCAGATGATCAAAATATTCTGACCCATTCCAGGGTAGACTGATGTAACTGGAGCGGCAATCATTCCGGCAAAAGCGGCAATAGCCACACCTGCGGCAAAGACAAGGCGATACAAGAACTGGATGTTTACTCCAAGAGATTGGGTCATTTCGCGATTCACGCTACCCGCTCTAATCATCATACCAAGTCTAGTTTTAGTTAGAACAATCAACATTGCAGCAGCGAGTAGTAAACACATACCAGAAATAAATAGGCGGTAAGTAGGGTAGGTCATGATATCGCCTAGTTGAATTGATGCTGATAACCAATCCGGAATCGCTACACTATGAACATCATCACCAAGCAGTAGACTGCGGATTTCTTCAAAAACTAAAATGAGGCCATAAGTCATTAATACTTGTTGAAGATGATCACGCTCATACAAGTAGCTATAGAAAAGCCACTCCAATAGGTAGCCCAGAAAAATAGCAAAGATCAAACCCACAACTAGCGTTACTAAAAATCCTCCGCCAATAGTTTGGCCCACGATTGGCGCAAGTCCAAAGGAGAGGTATGCGCCAATCATATAAAAACTTCCGTGGGCAAGATTAATGATCCCCATCATTCCGAAAATCAAAGTTAATCCAGCGGCAACTAAAAAGAGTAGAAGGCCATATTGCACCGCATTCAATACTTGAATCAGTAGGGTAAAGAAATCCATGCAGATTTTATTACTGAATTTGGCGAAACATTACATATTGCAACCACGGGCTGCATCAGCTAGAGATTTACTAGCGATACCGACGGATTTATTTTCTTTACCAATCACTTCTCTGAGATAAAAATCTTGAATAGGGTTGTGTGCCTTTGAAATCGTAAAGGGTCCTCTTGGGCTATCAATGGTTGCACTCCGAATTGCTTTAGCAAAATCATCTTTTCGAGAAACGTCTCCTTGGCTGGCTTTTAGACCAATAGCCAGCATTTGAGCGGCATCGTATCCCTGTACTGCATAGACATCGGGTTGTAACCGAAAAGTTTTAGCATAAGATAGGCGAAACTCCTTGTCACGTTTCGTATTTAAGCCATCGGCATAATGTAGGGTGGTTAGCATCCCTTTGGCGGAGTCTCCCAGAGCCTCGAGTAAGCCGTCAGTTAAAAAGCCTGGGCCGTATAACGGGATCGTTTTATTTAAGCCAGCAGCAGCATAATCTTTCACAAGCTTGACCGCTCCAGCACCGGCAACAAAGGAATACACGATATCGGGCTTAGCAGCGGCAATTTCTGTTAATAAAGCTTGGAATTCCACATTAGGAAATGGTAGAGTTAAATCCTTGATAACTTTACCGCCGCCTTTTTCAAAAGAATCCTTAAACCCTTTGACGGACTCTTCCCCTGCGGCGTATTTCCAAGTCAGCGTAATGGCAGTTTTATGATTTTTTTTAGCGGCTACTTCACCCATAGCATAACCAGGTTGACCGTTTGTAAATGAGCTCCTGAAAATATTTTTTGCGCACATTGGGCCAGTAATGGCGTCTGCACCTGCATTTGGAATAATGAGAGTTGTGCCGGTATCTTTGGCAACTTTGGCCATCGCCATTGCAACCCCAGAGTGGACTGTACCAATAATGACATCCACATTGTCTCGTTTAATGAGTTTATTCACATTATCAGTCGCTTTAGAAGGGTCAGATTCGTCATCCACTTTGATATAAACGATTTCCCTTCCTGCAAGTTTTCCACCATTTTCTTTGATATAAAGCGTAAAGCCATTTTCAATAGCATTACCAAGGGCAGCGAATGTACCGCTATAGGGCAACATGAAACCAATTTTTAATTGCGTGTTGGACTGGGCAAAAACCAAGGTTTCTGTAAAAAAAATACTCAATAAACACATTCCAATTTTTAATAATTTCATGATTGATCCATTTCTTGTTAAAAGTTACAACACATGAGGTGTCTAATCTTCAATTTTTTCAATGTATTTCAGTTTTTGATTATAGACTTGTATGGGTAATTTGTTAGCGCGGAAATCTTTAAGGCATTAATCAAGCAAGGGTTTTTGTCATCTCGATTGATGTCTCACGAAATATAATGCCAACCCCTAGTTGACGTACTATCTAACTTACTAGAAAAATCTGCATTTTTTCCACGCTGAATTTTTTATCCCACTAATTGGATCTTCTAAATTAAGGCATCAAAACTGATACATTAGCATTCATGATACATAACAATTTTCAATCATATGGATTCAGACCAAGCCCTTAATTTTGCATATAACCCCAGACTTTTGGTCGCTGACCATTTAGATGTTATGGCTCGGTGGCGGATCAAATCTGCCCAGGCTAGGCAAGACTCTATTTGTCAATTAGATATCCCATATGGTTCATCAGCATTTGAGACTTTAGATATTTTTCCAGCAAAAGAACGCCACGCCCCAACACTTTTGTTTATTCACGGAGGCTATTGGAGGGGGTCGGATAAATCCGAATACTCCTTTATTGGCAAAGCATGGCAAGACGCGGGCATTACTGCGGTTCTGCTCAACTATGCCTTCGTACCAAAAGTGTCCTTATCAACGATTATTGAGCAAATCACAAATGCGATTATTTGGGTTTATCAACATATAGAAGAATATGCTGGCAATAAAAAAAGTCTTTTCTTAAGTGGACACTCTGCAGGTGGCTATTTAGCTACGAAGATGATGATGACACCTTGGCAAGAATTACTTGAACTGAATGATCAAAATTTGTTACAAGCTTGTTTCACGATGAGTGGCTTATATGATCTAGAACCACTCACGAGGGCGAGTTTTATTGCGGCAGATTTAGGCTTAACTAGTTCTCAGGCCCAGAGTTTGAGTGTAATTAATCCGTCGAACCCGAAAAACACGCTGTCGAAAAATGCCACAGTTTATGCTGCAATTGGCAATGATGAGGGCCAAGGTTTTCACGATCAACAGAATTTATTAAAACGATACTGGCCTGATGCGCTGGTTCGCTCTTTCATTTTGCAAAATTGCAATCACTTCACCATCATGGATCAGCTAGGTGATAAGGATTCGTTATTATTTCAAGCGGTTTTACAAATGATCGATAGTCAATTAAAAAATCAAATAAAAAATCGTACTGGGAGTTTAGATAGTTGTTGAAAATGAAGTGCGTTGAAATGATGATGGTTTTATCAGATCGTGAAGTTAATATATATAAAGAGCAGTATTAAATAGTAGTATTAATTTGCTAACTAGAATTGAGCTGTTTGCTGAGCACCTTGATTGCGATTTACCCAAGTAATTTGAGTCATGTCAGAAAGTTTGGGAAGGTCGAAGTCTCATTTGAATGATAGCTTTTAGAACTCAGTCTGGCGGCAGTCCTATAATGGTGAAACGAATTGCTTTTGCAATTAAAAATCTAGTGTAATGATCACCGCAAGTTATTTTGACTTTATCTAATCCTTCCTCAAACTCGAAATCTCTAAAGCCTTTTTTCGCAGGGCCACTAGCCTTATGTCTGACAATTATGTTGGTTCATATTGCTATTTCTGGAGGCAGGATTGCAGTTACTCTAACAGCCCTGCACTTAGGCCGATCGACGATCGATATTGGGTTGTTGATGGCAGTTTTTTCGCTGTTACCGATGGTACTCTCTATCAAGGCAGGTCGTTTAATTGATCAAATTGGTCCTTGGAGGCCAATGTGGATTAGCGTAGTTATGGTTGTGATTGGAATTTTTACGCCGTTTGTCTGGCAGAGTTTAGTAAGCCTAGTGATCGCAGCAGTTTTAGTGGGTCTTGGGCATATGACTTTTCAGATTGCTGTACAGCGTCAAATGGGGCTGAGTTCTGGTGATGAAAGGATACGAAACTTTTCTTGGTTATCGTTAGCAATCGCAACTTCGGGGCTAGTAAGTCCTTTGATTGCTGGGCTATCGATAGACTATTTAGGATATCGATATGTTTTTGCTATCTTAGCCATTGCCCCAGTAATGTGTGTTTTGGTTTTATTACGAATGCGCGTTTTTTTAAAAGCTGCGCATATTCCGAGTTTGCCGGTTGAGGGTAAGCAAAGTGTTTTGGACTTGTTAGCCAATCCGGCACTGCGAAAAATTTTTACGGCAAACGTTTTGCTGTCTGCCGCATGGGATACACATATGTTTTTAGTACCTATTTATGGTGTGCGCGCTGGTTTATCTGCAACTACTATTGGATTTATTTTAGCCATTTTTGCCGCGGCGACTATCTTAGTACGTATTTTTTTGCCGATGATCAAAGATCGTCTAACTCCTTGGCAATTAATTAACGGGTCGATGGTGATGACAGCTATGGTATTTATTATTTATCCATTTTTTGAGCAAGCGATCGCTTTAATGTGCTTATCCTTTTTAATGGGGATTGGCTTAGGTTCAACCCAACCGAATATTTTAGAATTATTACAAGAGAGTGCTCCAAAGGGGCGGGCTGGAGAGGCCTATGGTTTGCGAATGTCATTAATTAATGGTTGTCAGGTAACGATACCATTAGCTTTTGGATTTTTAGGCGCATTAATTGGGCTATTTCCTTTATTTTGGATTACGGGATTTGGTTTAGGGATTGGTCGTTGGTTTACCCATAATGCTAATAAAGGTTGATAAGTTGATACGCTGAATGCTCATAAACTTCTATTTTTTATAAGAATATGTGTAAGTTCTGAAGTAAAAGATATACTAGTCAATATTCATACAAGGGAGTCTTAATCCTAATCCCATGTTTTTCAAGCCGAACATCTTGCAATTTTGGTCGACCTATAGTCGGGGGCGATTCTTTAAAGATATTTTTGCGGGGATTACGGTTGGCATCGTAGCGTTACCCTTATCAATTGCATTTGCTATTGCTAGTGGCTTAAAACCCGAACAGGGAATTTTTACTGCGATCATTGCTGGTGGACTAATAGCCCTGTTGGGGGGTAGTCGGATGCAAATAGGAGGTCCTGCAGGGGCCTTCATTATTATTGTTTATGGCATCGTTGATCGATATGGGGTTGCCAATTTAATGTTAACAACATGCATGTCCGGGATGATTCTTTTTTTGATGGGATTATTGCGGTTAGGAACATTGATACGTTATATCCCAGTTGCAGTAATTATTGGTTTTACAAACGGTATTGCACTTTTAATCGCTTTGTCTCAAATAAAAGAGTTTGTGGGTCTTCGTATTGAAAAAGTGCCTGCAGAATTTTTCGAATTAATAGCTAGTTTGTATGCGCATCGAGAGACGATGAACTTGACTGCATTTGGCGTTGCGATTGGGACTTTAGCTTTTTTAATTGGCTGGAAAAAAATCCAAGGTAAACGCGCTTTTTTCCAATTAGTGCCTGGAGC
>CALPOM020000070.1 GCA_943325205.2 Thermoflexus hugenholtzii JAD2
ATAATCAAAAATTTGGACTGCCAACTCTAGTAATGCTGCAAGAGCTCATTTTTCTCGCTCATCCTTAGCGGCAAGTCTACGTTTTTTGCTGTTGTAATGCTCGCATAAAGAAAATTAGCCAAAGCTGCTAGTTCGGTGCTTCACTATGTAAGGATTGTTGAGTTTGACGTAGAGCCAAGTAGTCACCTTCTTTGCTGTAATCAATTACGCTTTCTAGCGAGCTATAAGGCACATTGGCATAACCTGCCCGGAGTAATAAGAGCGCGGTCAATATTCGGCTCAGTCTGCCATTGCCATCTTGAAAAGGATGGATTTCTTAAAAAGTGACTATAAACACAGCGACGATCAAAAGTGAGTGCAGCCGCCCAAGTTCCCGCGAATCTTCTAATAACCCCATAAGCTCATTCCCGCGTCGTGGGGTATCAAATGGCGAGGCCGTCTTAAAAAAACGCCAACTACCTTGATGTCGGTATCAAAGGTGACAACATTATTTGATAATTTCTTGTATGCTCCCCTATGACACTCACCCTTTTGGCTGTAACGAAGAAGGTCACGGTGCAACTGCTTGAGATGGTTCTTAGTAAGATGAATGTCCTCAAAAGCTTGGAGAATCATCTCCATCGTATGGGCATAACCTATGGCTTCTTACTCATCGTGACTAGCAAATTTTGTGAATTTCTCGACTTCGTGGTCAGTCAGTTTGCTGCCGTCAATTCGGGTCGAAGAACCAATGCTCTCAATAGTAGCGGCATCCCGTAGACGCATTAACTCGTAGCGGCGCAAGCGTGCCAAGTGCGCGCCACGCCCCTTTAAATTCATCAACTTCGCTCAGTAAATTGAGTAGCTCAGCAGTAATTTGGATGGTTTCGGTATACATCGTACTGAATCTACACTTGAATAGACCTGAATATGGGGCGGATGACTGCATAAATCAACCTGAGGAGCACACTCTATTTTTAAATCTATTACAGTGCTAAATAAAAAATTACCTCATCAAAATCATAATCGTCATTTACTACGAACTTGATAATCCTTAGACTGCATACAATTTACAAGAAATTGGTCTCCCATTCTTGGTAGTATGCCTCCAAAACTCATCGGACGCCCCTTCGTGGAATTTTTTAACTCATCATCACATGCAGCAACATCAAGATTATATTGATATTGGTAAGGGTATACCCCTGCTTTTACAAAAAAAGGCTGTACCTCTTTTTGGGCGCAACCAATTAGTATTAAAGCTAAAAAGTAAAGTGAAATTTTTTTGATAATCAAAACCTTCTTGAAATTTAAAGTTTGGTCAATTTAATTAAGTCTTACATGGGCCAAATGGGATCTATACACTAGATATAGCACTCCTGCATAGCCCCATCGAATTCTTAAATAAACTATTCATTAATCAATATTACATAATTATTATGATATTAATATCATAACGTAATTTTAAAAATTAGACTTTTTTTAAAAAGGGTAAGAGTGATGCATAACTCTTCATTAAACGGCTAAGATAATAGAGTGTTATTAAATCCCATACCAAAGAGAAAACTAATCACTAGTAATCTATAGGCCCAAGCATTACATCAAAAAACCACTGATAGCCAAACGCAAAAATACTACGCCCTATAAAACATAGAGTAATGTCAATAGGCATCCTTTTTTTACTCCTATAGAACCATGTGCCTATATAGCTATTCGCAATCGGATTTAACCATTGATATTAAAGGCAATAATCGTCAACACTTGCCACTTGCTATATGCTATTGAACAATTACAGTTAAATCAGTATTACAAGTCAGATGTCCAAAAAATAAGTCAAAGCATAGTTTCTAAATTATTTAGATATATTTGCATTAAAAATAGTCTTCACCCATTCAAAACACTTACGAATCAGTCTGAAATAAAACCACAACTAAACAATTTTTAGGATAATCTTGTGAAATTACTATTTATCAACCACATGGAGAACAACAAGATGAACACAAAAAAAATAGGATTTATAGGCTTAGGAATCATGGGATCAGCAATTTCAAATAATCTCTTAAAGTCTGGCTTAGAGGTAGTTGGTTATGACATTTCTCAAGCAGCACTCAACCAATTCAAAAATAATGGCGGTATTACAGCATCTTCTCCCATGGATGTGGCAAACCAAACACATATTATTTTTACATCTTTGCCAACAGAAAATGTCATCCGAGAGGTCATTACTGGCAAGGATGGGATCTGTAGTAGCAAGAATAATCATATAGTTTTAGAGCTTAGTACCATGCCGTTAAGACTGAAATTAGAAATGTATCATGCGATGCAAACCCAAAATAAAATATTTATGGACTGTCCAGTGAGTGGAACAGGTGCGCAAGCAGCTACCGGAGATTTAATTGTTTTTGCTAGTGGCGATCAAGGTGCCTACGACATCGTAAAAGGAATTTTTCCCGGCATGTCTAAGGCGAATTATCATTTGGGAGAGTGCGGTAACGGCTCCAAAATGAAATTTCTAGCAAATTTATTGGTTAGCATTCATAACGTCGCTGCCGGCGAAGTAATCGCTCTTGCAGGCAAAGCCGGCATGCATCTCCCAGATGTATATGAAGTCTTAAAGGATAGTGCGGGAGGCTCAAAAATGTTCGCAATTCGTGGACCTTTAATGGTCAATAATCAATACGATCAAGTGACAGCAACGATCGATACATTTATGAAAGATTTAGGTATTATTTCTGAATTTGCAAATGACTTACATTGTCCAACACCACTATTTGATGTAACGCATCAACTCTATACAGCTTGTCAAAATCAAGGTAAAGGGTCACTTGATACTGCAGCGGTTTGCCTTCTGCTAGAAGAGTTTGCAGGGGTTAAACGTTAATTTGACACGGCTTTAACAACATAATCTGCAATCGCCTGCATCTGGGTATCACTTAAACTTGCTTTGTATGAGGGCATCTGGCCAATACCATTTTGCAAAGCCTTAATGATTCGCGACTTGTCCGGCTTGATCTCATCAAGAACCGGACCGACCGCACCCTCCGCACTGGCATCTTTTAAGGTATGGCATAAGCTACACGCTGGTACTGCAGTTTTTGTGAACAACGTTTTTCCTAGCTGCAATTGCACCGCGTCTTCTGCAGCATGCGAAGGAATTGCACCTAGCAAAAAAACATACCCGCATAAAATCTGTACCAATGTCTTCACACGACTACGACCTTCACTGCATGATCCGACCAACTTGTGTTGTTATACCCTCCGGAATTTTCTATACGATTTTCTGGCTGAACATTCCAAGCAATATCAGTAGCCCGACTCGCTAATACATACTCACCAGCGGATAACTTGGTACTAAATACAAATTGCCGCCAAGCATACTTGCCTAAATCCGGGCCAACAAAGCGTGCAAACTCCCAAGTTTTTCCGCCATCAATCGAAACTTCTACCCTAGATACCGTATTTAACCCACCAAAGGCAACTCCTAAAATTTGTACATTTCCAGCTTTTACAGCTCCACGATCAGGACTGGGTGAATTAATCCAAGACTTAATCGTCATGTCCTGAACTGAAGGTTGACTTGGATCACCTTTAGCCCCTGGTGGTGAAACGCGATAGCCGTGGGACATGATAAATGCATCAGATTCTTTAGTCGTAAATGCTAACTGTTTAATGTATTTAATGTTGTTCACACCCGTATAGCCTGGTACGATTAATCGTAACGGTCCACCATGCGCTAGAGGAATTGGCTGACCATTCATTTCCCAAGCCAAGAGCGCTTCGGACATCGCAGAAATAGGAACAGATCTTTCTACTAGAACTGTTTTAGGATCAAGCCCTGCTGGCAACTTCTCACCACCAGTCCCAGTCATAAACTTGGCGCCACCAGAAACGCCGCCTAAGGCCTGGGCAACCGATCGAACTGGCACACCACTCCAGATAACGCAGCCGGCAGCACCAACCTGCCAGGGAGTCCCACTGGGTTTACTTGGAAAAAATCCTCGCCCATTACCCGAGCATTGCAGTACCATCGCTAAAGTTTCAATACCCATCGACTTGAGTTCTCTTAAAGACAGTTTTCGGGGAGATTTGACCCCATCGACACTCACCTCCCAGGCGTCTCGGTCTGCCACAATACTACTGTCTGGCACAGGTAAATTATTACGAATAAAAAGTTGCTCAGCAGGTGTAATCAGGCTTGTGCCGAAGACACTACGTTTGGTTTCAATCGTTGTATTGCTGTGTACAATAAAACTATTAGGTTCTTTCCAATTAACGTAATTCGGTAAAGGTTTAGAAATGGCCTGTGCTAGTAAGTTACTTGAAGAACCCAAAAGCCCAATAGATAGCATAGAAGCAACTGTGCTAGCAATCACTTTACGTCTTGGTAAGGAGTCAATTTTTTGAAATGTGTCAAATTTATTCATCATCATGCCCATCCTTATTTAATAGTCTGTAATTATAAAGGTTGCAATTAACAACTACCTACCCTATATTATTTAATACCAGTCGGGACAACTGCAGTTACATCCATTTCAACAATCATACCCGGCCGTGCGAGTTGGCTAATGACTAAAAAAGTATGCGCTGGCAACCCTACTCCCGCAAAAGCTTCTGCTCGACATCGATTCATCGCATCACGGTACTTAATATCCGTTACATAAGTTACTAACTTCACCACATGAGCCATCGACCCACCATTCAAATCAAGTAACTTAGCAATTTTTTGATAAGCAAAACGACACTGGCCAGCAAAGTCATCTATAAACAAAATACTGCCATCTTTTTCCGCTTCAGCGCCAACTCCAGCTAAAAACAACCACTTCCCAGAACCACTTACCGTGACCACCTCTGAAAATCTGCCCTTGGTCCAGTCATTATGGTTGTGCCGCTGAATTTGAAGATCCTGCGCGATCGCTGGCATGTGAGTCAATACAAATAATGCTAAAAGCCCATAGACTAGTTGCTTCATATGATTTCCATTCAATATTTACTCAAACGATCTATTTAAAGGCCAACCAACACACTTGGTTGGCTGACATCAAATAAAGTGATTGTTGTTCCGATAAAAGACTTATGCAGTCGTTCTTAAATGGGGCATGATTCGTAAGGCATTACCTCGATCAATAGCGTAGCGCTCTGCAGCAGTAAAGCTTCTATCTGCTAAACCCTGGACAACCTCCATTCCATCTCGGTAGGGATAGTCACTACCAAGCATGATTTGCGAAACCGGAATCAATTGTCGCAAGGCTTGCATCGCACCTTCATGATGACCCTGCGCAGTGTCATAATAAAACCGCTTGACCTCTGCCAATACGCCGTTAGGAAGAACAGCTTTTGCTTCTTCTTTCATATCAACTTCCTGCCGAGTAAACCTGCTCCATAAAAATGGCATAGTTCCTCCACTATGCGACCAAATCCAATTAATATTGGGAAACCGATTAGCGGCTCCGCCAAACAACATACTAGCAATTGTTCTAGTCGTGTCTGTAGCAAACTCAATAGCAGATGGAGGTAATCCAGGTATTGGATTTCGACAACACTCCGGCAACAAGGGATGAACATAAATTGTGGCCTTGCGACGATTTAATTCCTCCCAAATCGGCCAAAATTGTTTATCACCTAAATATTTTGTTCCGTAACTGGTCATTAAACCAATACCATCCGCTTTGAGAACATCCATCGCATAAGCAATTTCGTTTAAACTGCCATCGGTATCCATTAAAGGCAATGTAGCAAATGATCCGAATCTTCCCGGATGATCTTTCGTCATTTTGGCTGCATATTCGTTAGCCTCTCGAGCTAAGCGTCGATCCGTTGTTATGTCCTTGAAAAAAGCTCCGGGCTGCATGAGGGCAACAACAGATGTAGCAATTCCACTCTTATCCATATCATCTAAGGACATCTGGACTGACCATTTTGGTGTGCCTCGAATACCTTTACTATCTAAAAAGGCAGCATAACTAGGTGGCACTATATGGTGATGTATATCAATCCGATGTGGCTTCGCTTTAGATGCCATATTACTGGCGCAACTAGGCAGCAAAATGCTCGCTCCTAAAGCAGCACCTCCAGCTAAAAAACCACGCCTCGAGTGAGCGATTCCGGGCTCAGAAGACTGAGTACCAGAACTTTTTAGGCCATGATTAGAACAACCACAAAAAAATTTCCTCATTGAATTTCTCTCCTTATTTATTCTTTCACCAAGTATAAAACGATTACCTCTATGAAGATAATAACTTTCTGAAGATTCGTCAATTTATAAACAATAAAAAATTAAAAAGTATCTCAATAGGTATTTCAGCTATCATGTAAGTTACAAGAGTAAATACTAAGGTTAACCCTAGTATAAGACCATTAAAGAATCCCTTAATTGCGACTACACACGTATTGAGGTTTCAAAAAAAACTGAAGGAGACTAGCCATGAGCAACAGAAAAAAATCGAATAGTATGGCCTACATTACGCTCAAAAGTATACTTTTTTACTGCATAACCTTAGGAAGCTATAGTGAACTAATCGCTCAAGATATTTCTAAGCCAGATAGTAAAAATATGCGTTTAGTTGGCTATCATGATTTACAAGCTCGGACTGCTTACCAACCAACTATCATGCAACAAGGCTCCAGATGGATTGCTTATATTGGACACCATGGTGATAACAAAATAAATCCCCAAAGTGGGCAAATGGAACACAATGGAACATCAATTATTGATGTGACCAATCCTAAAAAACCCCAATTACTTAAACACCTCCCTGGCGAGGAAGGAAAAGCTGAGCAAGGTGGTGCTCAAATGGTCCGAATATGTTCTGGCGCCACACTCCCGAAAGCAGATAAGAGTAAGTTTTATATGTTGCGTGTCTTTGGTAATCAAGCACATGAAATGTGGGATGTTACTCAACCAGAAAATCCGATCCTGATTACAACGATTGTCAAAGGGCTTAAAGGTACCCATAAGAATTTTTGGGAATGTGATACAGGAATTGCCTATCTAGTTTCTGGCAATCCACAGTGGCGGACGAACCGAATGACCCAGGTGTATGATTTATCTGACCCAGCTAAGCCAGTTTTTATTAGAGACTTTGGCCTAGTTGGCCAACAACCCGGAGCCGGTGGACCAACCCCGATCGCTGTCCATGGGCCGATCTCAACAGGGCCAAAAGGTAATCGTGTTTACTTCGGCTATGGTACAAACACCGAGGGTATTTTACAAATAGTAGATCGCGACAAACTCATTAATGGCCCAAAAGATCCCACACCAGAAAACTTGCTCTACCCTCAAGTATCACGGCTTGATCTGCCTCCAATGCATGGTGCTCATACTACTTTTCCAATGCTGAATATGGATTTTCCGCAATTCAAAAGTAATCTTCTAGGTAATCGTGGTGACATCATGGTTGTAACTGACGAAGCAATTCAAAAAGAATGTTTAGAAGGACGACAAATGATTTGGTTTGTTGATATTACTACTGAAACTAAACCATTCGGAGTTTCACAATGGGCTAAACCAGACATGCCAGGTAATTGGTGTAAAAAGGGAGGCCGTCATGGTAGTCACTCTTCCAATGAAAATATGACGGATGTCTTCTATAAAAAATTGATGTTTTTTGCTTACTTTAATGCAGGGGTTCGTGTTTTAGATGTTCGCGACCCTTTTGCGCCGAAAGAGGTTGCTTACTACGTGCCAGCAATGAATCAAAATACCGTCATATTAGCAACCCCAGCATCGATGGCTAATGGTACAAAATTACCCTACACCAAGGCGGCTGAAACTAAAGCCATTCAAACAAATAACGTTGAAGTAGATGAGCGAGGCTATGTTTATATTGTGGACCGAGCTAATACGGGTATGCATATTTTAGAGTTAGTTGGAGATGCAAGAAAAATTGCAAATTGGCAAGCAGCCGTCAAATAATTCATCTTTTGTACACGGATTATTGTGAAAGATGATTTAGCCTTTAATCGAAGATTATTGGCTACTTTTAGCTTTTTCATATGGGCTTGTTGGAGCCCATGCTCCGCACTTGCACAAGAGGCAAGTAAAAAAGAATTTGTTATTGCTCTCAAGGACGATACCATATCTAAATTAGTCGTCATGAAAGTTCGTCACCACGATCAAGTAACTTGGAAAATATCTAGTAATACCTCGGGTGAACTCCATATGCATGCCTACCACATCGAAGTTCAAGTCAAAGCAGATCAACCGACTCAGTTTATTTTTAATGCCAAGGCTTCAGGACGCTTCCAAATATCTTGGCATCCTGACCAGCAACGCAATCAACCCGCAAAAAAAAATCATCACGATGCCCTAGCCTACTTAGAAGTCTACCCCAAATAATTTCGAAGTATTAACCGTATTAACCCATCAGAAATCTTGCCTAAATTTTATCTACTTCTCATGAACGCGTCATGGCTTTTGCCAAAGCACTCTATGGCGCATGCATTTGATGAAAGATATGATCTGCCACTACCTTTAGATTTTTTTATTTGGGGCGCAGTTCTAACCGTCGTTCTGACCTACTTAATGACTATTTGGTTTAGTCAATATTCTGGCAAACAACCTGCTCAATACCGAGTTATAGATCTACCAGTTGCTAACCCTAATACTCATTTAGCTAATCTAATTAGTAATTTTTTTAAGCTCATCTCCTTGCTAGGAATGGTTGGAATTATCGTCATCGGTTTATATGGTCCAAGTAATCCCCTAATGAACCTGAGCTCACACTTTATTTGGGTTAATTGGTGGGTTGGCATGCCACTCCTATTTGTTATTGTTGGCCCCCTTCTCCACCATCTAAATCCTTTTTTGAACTTAGCTCAAATAACGCAATACTTGATCAATAAATCCTCCTACAATGCATCCAAATTGCCGCTCAATCAGACAATGAACGCCATAGGCTGCTGGCCAGCAGTTTTTGGTATTTTATGTTGGTCTTGGATCGAGGTAATCTATCCGAGCGCCTCATTACCAAAATTTTTGGCCCAAATGAGCATCGTTTGGATCACAGCAACGATCATCGGAACTGCATTATTCGGTTTGTCGAATTGGCAAAAAAACTGGGATTTTTTTTCTATCTATTTCGATATTCTAGGCAGTATTTCACCACTTCAATTCAACTCCAAAAAGCAACTTGTGTGGCAAATGCCTTTTGTAAGCCTTAGTCAAGAAAAGCCATCGATTTCGGGTCAGGTTGGTTTTATGATAGCAATGCTATCAAGCGTTTTATTTGATGGACTTCATAGTAGTCCAATCTGGCTATCTTTCGAATTTTATTTAAAAAAATATGCGCCTTTTTTAATGGACATCAACGGCTATATTCCGGGCATTATTGGTGTATCGAGCGTCTGGTTATTCTTTTATAGTATTTTTATAATTACCTGCTATGCTGCTTCTCAAATTGCCCTACAACTCTCAAAATCGTATAGGCAAAACAAATTTGCTGACAATTCCTCGCTGACTACTTTTGCTCTTGCACAACGATTCTCCCTCAGCTTGATACCGATCGCACTGGCATACCATATCGCCCATCACTTCTCAAGTTTAATGATCCAAGGTCAAAATGTGATTCATTTAATTTCTGACCCATTTGGAGTAGGCTGGAATCTTTTTGGAACAAGTCTTCTTTATCCCGATATCACCCTAGTTGACGCGAAATTGACTTGGTACGTCGCTTTGATTGCCATTGTTCTTGGCCATACGATTGCTATTTGGCTTACACACCTCATTGCTCTTCAGAAATGGCAAAATCGCAAAATAGCTAGCATCGCCTCATTACCCTTAACGATTGTGATGATTTTTTATACAGCCCTCAGCCTCATGATCTTAGCTGAACCACTCGTTAATTAGGGATTAAAGCTTAATTTCGTTTGATCAATCTTAAAGATATCTGCTAACCAATCTGCAATGATTTCCTGCCCTAAAGTAGGGTTATCGTGCTGACAATGTTCTGCTCCTGTCTCCTCTTCCGAAGTGAGCCGTAAAGTAACATTAATCCCCCGAGCTTTGGCGTAGTCATGCACTAATTTCACAGTATCTACTCCCAAAACGTCATGTCCGCCATGCAAAACCAAGTAAGGACAGCGCATTTCATCTAAGACGCCCTCCAACTTAAAAGGCTTGGCTTTTTCAACAGCCTCGGCCATCGTTTTAGCGCCTAAAACCCATTTCATATGGACTGCTAAGGGGTGATTCTCCCCACGATCTGCAAAACGCTTTTCAATATCCCAAATTGCGCCGTGTGAAATACAAGCTGCCAGTCGGTGCTCTTTGGAACCAGCTCGCGCTGCGTAATAACCGCCCATACTAGAGCCACTCACAGCAATTCTTTGGCAATCAATATCCGAACGAGCCTCTAACCAGTCAATGCACCGACCAACCGGTACTTCATAATCATATCGAGAAACAATCCCCTGTCGACGCAGTGCGCCGCCCTGCCCAGGGCCATCGACTAACAATACAGCAATCCCACGCTGCACCGCGCCACGACCCGTCATAAACCACAATTCATCTTTAAAGGAGTCTAAACCGCCAAACGAAATCAGTACAGGCTGCTTCTCTCCACCCACTGGTGACTTAATAAAATAAGCCGGCAAAGTTTTACCATTTTCATAAGGGATTTCTACAACCTCACCAGGCAGATATTGCAACCACTTCGCAGAAGCTTGCTCACACAGGGTAAAAGTTGCTAACCTTCTGGGATCATCATGCTCTAACCAAAATTCAGCAGAACGGTAATAATCAACCGCTCGTAACCAAGCATTCATCGCACTTCGTATATGACCTCGTTGATGCGCTTCATCCCCGCGTTGAAGATTGCGGTTAGCGACATGCATCCATTCAGTGTGCCAACTTTCTAAATCACCTGGGATCATCTTACTAGCCGCCTGAAAACACTCGCTAACAGATCCCCCACCTTCTTGAGTCTCGCCTAGACCTCGACGAAATTGATAAGACATAAAAAAGTGGTCAGGCCAATGATGCCAGCCAATGGGTTCATAACGTGGAGGAGTATTTTGGGTCATTTTATAAAATTATTTCAAGAAAAAAAGTCTAAAACCCTTAATAAGTCATCAAGGGGTACTGTCAAAAAATTACTTAATTAGGAGCAAATCCAATATCTTTTACTAACTTACCGTACTTGTTATAGTCTTTAAGTAGCTCTTGGGCGAAATACTCAGGTGACTCTGCTACCACCGTCAAACCATAAGTCGCAAGTTGCTCGACGATTTCAGGAGACTTCATGGCACGGTTAATTTCAGCATTTAACTTATTGATAATTTCTTTAGGTGTGCCTGCAGGAGCCGAATAACTAAACCATCCATTTGAGTCCCAATTCGGAATTGACTCGGCAACTGTTGGAGTATTAGGCCATGTGCTAATTTTCGTTTTATTGGTAACGGCTAACAGCTTAATTAAACCAGAACGAATGTGTGGCGCTGGACCACTAATCCCATCAATACCAACCATCACCTGCCCACCACCCAAGTCAGTCACAATAGCAGCCGAACCTTTGTAAGGAATATGCGTAAAACTAATCCCTCCAGCCTTGGCTAAATGCTCAAAAGTTAAGTGTGGAAAGCCACCCTCACCGTTTGTAGCAACAGTCAATTTACCAGGATTTGCCTTCGCCCAAGCCAACATTTCTGGGAAAGTTTTAAACGGCACATTGTTACTGCTAACAACTACTAAATAATTCGCAGTCGATAAAGCTATCGGCGCAAAATCTTTAATCGGGTCGTAAGTTGTGGCTTTATTCGTATGGGGTAAAACAACCATCGTTCCACCTTGCGAAGCAACAATCGTATAGCCATCTGGCTTAGACTTCGCTACAAAATCCATCCCAATAATTCCTGACGCTCCCGCTTTATTTTCCACCACAATCGACTGACCTAAGCGCTCCTGTAATTTAGGAGCAATTAAACGCGTCATAATATCCGTCGTATTACCTGGCGGAAAAGGAATGATAAATTTAATTGGACGGTTCGGATAAGGACCAGTTTGAGCCATTCCCACAAAGGCATGACTCATCCCAAAAAATAAAAGAAATAAACCGAGTATTGGGTGCAAATGATGGCGAATATAGCTCATAAAACCCTTTCTATTTCTTTTTAGGAATGACCGGAAGTAGTAGATTAGCCTTTTGTTTTGGCCCCATATGAAGGGTCACTTTACCGCCAAAAATAGCAGGTGGGCGATCTACTTCATCATCATGCACAAACGGACCACAACCTTTCATCGGATTTTTCATGTTCGATAAAACTGCCGCAGCGCCATCATGCTCGTAATCCTTACCCCGAATAGTTAGAGCAATCCGGTAACCAACAGGTACGACTAT
>CALPOM020000071.1 GCA_943325205.2 Thermoflexus hugenholtzii JAD2
AAAAAGGGGTGCATCTATCCCAACCTGTACATACAAATTTGCCATTATATTTTTGCTTTCACAAGGCTCTAGTTTGACATCTTTTATTTGTCACTGATACATAACTGGCCTGTGGATAACTCTGTGGATTAGTTTTTAATTTTTGTTTTTACAACCCATTTTGTTAGTAAGCACTCATTTCTAATTTTTGGGCCATTACAAATTACTATTTAATAACAATAACTTATATAAAATACTTCATGAAGATTTTTGATTCCTCGACTAAGCCTTTGTATTTTGCATATATTAGTAAACTGTGTATAACTTTTGAAAATTTACAATCAACTTAAGCTTTAAACGTTTTGTGTTCGCAGTTTTTTGGACTCAGTTTGAATGGTATCTATTAAGAAGTGCACCTGTTCTGGTGCAGTAAACTGAGAAATTCCATGACCCAAATTAAAAATATGCCCATCTAATGGGCTGATGCCCCCCTTTATTGGGTTTGTTTGCGCCAACTCACTTAAAATTTCTGCCGCTTTTTGTTGAATGATTTTCTCATTACCCATTAATATCAATGGGTCAAGATTACCCTGAAGCGCAACTGATTGGTGATTGACAACCAACTGATTCCTCGCCTGAGCCAAAGACATTGTCCAATCCAAACCAACCACATCTGCTCCTGAGTTAGCTATATCATTCAGCCAAACACCACCACCCTTAGTAAATAATAAGGTGGGAATCGAAGCGTGATAACTTTTGCTAGACTTTAATCGACGAATAACCTCTTTCATTGGATCTAAAGAGAACTCTTGATAGTCGCCGCTGGCCAATAAGCCTCCCCAAGTATCAAATAACATAACAGCTTGGGCGCCCGCATCAATTTGCAACTCTAGATATCTTGTGACTGACTGAATATTTATCTCTAAAATCCGACGCATGAGATCTGGTCGTTTGTACAGCATGGTTTTAGTTTCCAAAAACTCTTTTGACCCACTACCCTCTACCATATAGCATGCTAAAGTCCACGGGCTGCCTGAAAAGCCAATTAAAGGTACGCGCTGTTTTCCATTTTGCATTAAATCTTTACGGATTTGGCTAACAGCATCAAAAACATACTTTAGTTGATCCATGTCCGCTTCATGTAAATCTAATATGCTTTGTTCAGACCTTAATGGGCGCTCGAAGCGGGGACCCTCGCCCTGTTCAAAACTCAAACCTAACCCCATTGCATCTGGAATGGTCAATATATCTGAGAATAAAATGGCCGCATCAAGGGGATAACGATCTAAAGGTTGTAAGGTAACCTCGGAAGCTAAATTAGGGTTTTTGGCTAATTGCAAAAAGCTGCCTGCCTTGGCACGCGTTTTATTGTACTCAGGTAAATAACGGCCGGCTTGGCGCATTAACCATATAGGTGTGACATCAACTTTTTCTAAAAAGCATGCTTTTAAAAAGCGATCATTGATTAACTCTGTACGCTGAGAACCCGGCATAAATATTATCTTTTGCGTCGCAATCTAGCAATTGTCGCTAATTCAGCTGCAGCAATAGCAAATTCAGATTGGGCTCTTGCAAAATCAATATCGGAGGTGCGATTTGACATGGTCTCTTGAGCGCGACGTTTTGCCTCTATTGCTTTAGCCTCATCCAAATCTTTGCCGCGAATAGCCGTATCTGCCAAAACGGTTACACACTTGGGCTGTATCTCTAAAATACCGCCAGCCACAAAAACAAACTCCTCACCGCCATCCTCAGTTTCAATTCTAACCGCGCCAGCCTGAATCCGGGTAATCAGCGGAGTATGCCCTGGCAAGACCCCTAACTCTCCAGCCTCACCCGGTAAAGAAACAAATTTGGCTTTACCAGAAAAAATAGCTTTCTCAGCACTTACTACATCAACATGAATTGTAGACATTGTTTTTGAGGCCCTATTAATTAACCACTTTTAAAGCTTTTTCGCTTTTTCAATCGCTTCATCGATGGTACCTACCATATAAAAAGCCTGCTCAGGTAAGTGATCTAACTCCCCATCAACAATCATTTTAAATCCACGAATCGTTTCCTTTAAAGAAACATACTTACCCGGGGATCCTGTAAAGACTTCTGCCACATGGAAGGGCTGAGATAAAAACCGCTGAATTTTTCTTGCGCGGGCAACTGATAACTTATCTTCAGGGGAAAGCTCATCCATACCTAAAATAGCGATAATGTCGCGTAACTCTTTGTAACGTTGTAAGGTTGTTTGCACACCTCGAGCAACATCATAATGCTCTTGGCCGACAACTTGCGGGTCGAGCTGACGGCTAGTTGAATCAAGAGGATCGACGGCTGGATAAATACCTAAAGCGGCAATATCTCGCGATAAAACAACCGTTGAGTCTAAGTGTTGGAAGGTGGTTGCTGGCGAAGGGTCTGTTAAGTCATCGGCCGGCACATAAACAGCTTGAATAGAAGTAATAGATCCTGTCTTCGTCGAAGTAATTCTTTCTTGTAAGCGACCCATCTCTTCAGCAAGTGTTGGCTGATAGCCCACAGCTGATGGCATACGGCCTAGCAATGCAGAGACTTCTGTTCCCGCTAATGTGTAACGGTAAATATTGTCTACGAAGAATAAAATATCTCGGCCTTCGTCACGAAAACGCTCGGCCATAGAAAGACCTGTTAACGCTACCCGTAAACGGTTACCCGGAGGTTCATTCATCTGTCCAAAGACCATTGCAACCTTGTCCAAAACATTGGACTCTTTCATTTCATGATAGAAGTCGTTTCCTTCTCGTGTACGCTCTCCAACCCCAGCGAAAACTGATAAACCAGCGTGCTGCTTAGCAATGTTATTAATTAACTCCATCATATTGACGGTCTTACCTACCCCCGCCCCTCCGAAAAGTCCGACCTTACCACCTTTTGCAAATGGGCAAACTAGGTCAATCACCTTAATACCTGTTTCTAATAAGTCTACCGACGGAGCAAGTTCATCAAAACGCGGCGCAGGTTGATGAATCGAACGGCGCTCTTCAGTCGCTATCGGTCCAGCATCATCGATTGGCCTTCCTAAAACGTCCATAATTCGACCTAAAGTTGCCGGGCCTACCGGAACAGAAATCGGCGCGCCAGTTCCATAAACACGCATTCCTCGACGCAAGCCATCGCTTGAGCCCAAGGCAATCGTACGAACCACACCATCACCAAGCTGTTGTTGTACTTCAAAAGTAAGACCTTTTTCCGCGAAAGATTCTTCATTTTTTTCATCTAGTACCAAAGCTTCATAGATTTTTGGCATGCTATCGCGTGGGAACTGAATATCTACAACAGCTCCAATACATTGAACGATACTTCCACTACTCGTCGCGTTACTCATTGCATCTCTCCATTCAAATCAATTTATGTAGTTTCTTCATTAAACCGCGGCTGCACCACTAACAATTTCTGATAACTCTTTAGTAATCGCTGCTTGACGAGTTTTGTTATAAACAAGCTGTAGTTCTCCAATAACATTCTTCGCATTATCAGAGGCGGCCTTCATGGCAACCATGCGAGCTGATTGCTCAGATGCCATGTTTTCTGCAACCGATTGATAAACTAACGCCTCTATATATCTTTTTAATAGCTCGTCGATTACAGTTTGCGCGTCCGGCTCGTATATGTAATCCCAACCAGAATCACTTCGCTCTAAACCGCTCTCCTTGGGAAGTTTTGCGGGTAAAGGCAAAAGCTTTTCAATAATCGGTTCTTGACGCATCGTATTAATAAAACGGTTATATGCGATATAAACCTCATCAATTTCTCCGTTCGTAAAAGCGTCTAATTGCACTTTAATCTCGCCAACCAAATCGTCAAATCGCGGGTTGTCGCCGATATGTGTTACGTGCGATACGAGTTTTGCCTTGATGCGATTTAAAAACTGCAAACCTTTGGTTCCGATTGCAGTACAACTAATACCCAAGCCTTGCTCTGTCCAGTCTTTCATTAAACTAGTGAGCATGCGAAGGATGTTGGTATTTAAACCGCCACACAGGCCTTTGTCCGTGGTAATTAGAATAATGCCGACGTTTTTCACCTCGCGCTCAACAATAAAAGCTGGTCGATACTCCGGATTGGCGTGTCGCAAATTTGCGGAAATTGTCCGAACCTTCTCTGTAAATGGTCTAGCAGCACGCATCCGTTCTTGCGCACGGCGCATTTTAGATGCAGCGACCATTTCCATCGCTTTAGTAATCTTTCGCGTATTTTGTACGCTTTTGATTTTGTTTCGAATTTCTTTTGTTCCAGCCATTTAGGCTTCTCCTTGCTGCTTATTAGTTAGAAAGAAGCAGAACGTTTGTAATCCTCAACAGCCGCTTTTAATGCCGCTTCGTCGTCTTTCGTCAGATCTTTGGTATCTTCAATTCGGCCAATTAATTCTGCGTATTTAGATTTCAAATGATCCAACATCCCTTTTTCAAATGGCAATATATTTTTTACTTCAATATCATCTAAAAAGCCATTATTTACAGCATATAAAGAGGCGGACAATTGCCAAACTTGTTGCGGATTGTATTGTTGTTGCTTTAATAGCTCGGTAACCCTTCGTCCACGCTCGAGCTGCTTTCTTGTAGCATCGTCTAGGTCTGAGGCAAACTGGGCAAATGCGGCCAATTCGCGGTACTGTGCTAAATCCGTCCTGATACCACCAGACATCTTTTTGATAACCTTTGTTTGAGCGGCACCACCAACTCGTGAAACCGAAATACCTGCATTAATAGCAGGCCTTATACCAGCATTGAATAAGTCGGTTTCTAAAAAGATTTGCCCATCCGTGATCGATATAACATTCGTTGGCACGAATGCAGAAACGTCTCCTGCTTGGGTCTCAATAACGGGCAGAGCCGTCAAGGAGCCAGTTTTCCCTTTGACTGCACCGTTCGTAAATTTTTCGACATAATCCGCATTGACCCGAGCAGCACGCTCTAGTAGTCTTGAGTGCAAATAAAACACATCTCCTGGGTAGGCCTCTCGTCCTGGAGGTCTGCGTAATAAAAGAGATACCTGCCGATAGGCAATAGCTTGTTTTGTTAAATCATCATAAACAATTAAAGCATCCTCGCCCCGGTCACGGAAATACTCACCCATCGTACAACCAGAATAAGCAGATAAATACTGCATAGCCGCTGACTCTGACGCTGAAGCAGCAACAACCACGGTATAAGCCATTGCACCCTGCTCTTCTAACTTACGCACCACGTTACTAATTGTCGAGGCTTTTTGTCCAATCGCGACATAAACGCAATAAACACCCTTACCTTTTTGATTAATAATGGCATCAACTGCGACGGCTGTTTTACCTGTTTGACGATCACCGATGATTAATTCTCGTTGCCCTCTACCAATTGGCACCATCGCATCAATCGCTTTAAGTCCAGTCTGCAAAGGCTGACTAACTGATTGTCTTGCAATCACCCCAGGGGCAACTTTTTCAATAATGTCTGACTCTTTTGCATTGACAGGTCCTTTACCATCAATAGGCTGTCCTAATGCATTTACTACTCTGCCCAACAACTCTGGACCAACGGGTACTTCTAAAATTCGACCGGTACATTTAACAGGATCACCTTCAGAAATGTGCTCATACTCCCCTAAAACCACTGCACCAACTGAGTCTCTTTCTAAATTTAACGCCAACCCAAAGGTATTGTTGGGAAACTCTAACATTTCACCCTGCATTACTCCAGAGAGGCCATGAATTCGGCAAATTCCATCAGTTACTGAAATAACAGTACCCTGATTTCGTACCTCGGTGTCAACACCGACACCACTAATTCTACTTTTGATCAGCTCACTGATCTCAGATGGGTTAAGTTGCATGTATAACTCCTAAGTTCTTTGAATTTCGTTAATACGCATATTTATACTGACAATGCGGCTTGCATTGCCTCTAGCCTTGACTTCACAGAGGAGTCTAAAACCTCATCACCAACCTGAACTCGAACACCACCAATGAGTTGTGGATCGACCGTAACCGTAGGACGCAGTGCTTTACCACCAAAACGTTTTGCAAGCGCCGCAAGCAAAGCGCTTATTTCTGCTTCAGACATCGGAAAAGCACTAATAATACTGACCTCCGCAGCACCTTGCTTCGCATTTTTTAGCTGTTCAAACTGACTAGCTATTTCTTTTAATGCAGCAATGCGATGGTTGGACGTAATCAACTTGACTAATTGCTCCAATGGCTCAGATGCCCTAGAAGACAATCCAGACAAAAGGATCCCACTCAGTTGCTCTTGCGATACTTGCGGGTTATTCGCGAGTGTCGAAAGTTCTGGATGGCTTGCCATATTTGCTAATTCCGAGAGTTGCAATGCCCAAGTTCCCAATTCCGCATCGGAGGCCAAACCTACCAAAGCCTCAGCGTAAGGTCTTGCAATCGTTGCCAATTCCGTCATATTACAGCTCTGCTTTCAACTGATCTAACAAAGCGGCATGCGCTTTGGGATCAACTTCACGACGTAATATTTGCTCTGCTCCTTTAACTGCTAAAACGGCCACTTCATTACGCAAGACGTCTCGAGCACGAATAACCTGCTGTTCGGCTTCAGATTTGGCTTGGGCAATAATGCGTGCGGCTTCTGCTTGTGCGTTTTGCTTTATTTCCTCAGCGCTTTGCTGGGCACGCTTCTCGGCCTCAGCGATACGCTGGGTACCTTCGCTCTTAGCCTCTGCAAGAGCTTGATCGGCACGCTTGGTAGCAAGGTCTAAATCAACCTTACCTTTCTCAGCGGCAGCTAGTCCTTCTGCAACTTTAGCTGCTCTTTCATCCAAGGCTTTAATTAGTGGTGGCCATACAAATTTGGCCACTACCCACCAGAGGATAAAAAATACAACCATTTGCGCGAATAAGGTCGCGTTCAGATTCACGGCTTTTCCTTTCGGTTTTGTTGACTAAACCACTCGTGAGTGGCCATGCCTAAAACTTAACTACCCAACTTGGACAATAGTGGGTTTGCAAATGCAAATAACATTGCAATACCAACACCAATCAAAAATGCTGCGTCGATCAAGCCAGCCAACAAGAACATTTTTGTTTGCAGCGGCTCCATTAATTCTGGTTGTCGAGCACAAGCCTCAATATATTTGCCACCCATCAAACCAATTCCTAAACAAGCCCCGATAGCACCTAGCCCGATAATGATACCAATACCAACAGCCGTCAAACCTTGTATGTTAGCGATAAATTCCTGCATTGTTGACTCCTAGTGTTTAAAAAAGTTAAAAAAAATTAGTGGTGGCTGTGAGCCTGACCGATGTAAACGAGGGTAAGCATCATAAAGATAAATGCCTGTAATAAGATAACCAGAATGTGGAATATTGCCCAAGCGGCTCCCGCAATAACGTGACCGACAAAGCCAAAAATGGTTAGGTCAACTCCAAACGTCCAAACACTACCTAAAAGAGCAATCAACATAAAGATCAACTCTCCAGCATACATATTTCCAAACAGCCGCATTCCTAAAGATACAGTTTTTGCAACATATTCGATCAAATTCAAAAATAAATTAAAAGGCGCTAAAAACCACTTATCTCCAAAAGGTGCTGAAATCAATTCATGAGCAAACCCACCGAGTCCTTTGACTTTGAGGCTGTAATACAAAATAATTAAAAGTACAGAAAGGGACATGCCCATAGTGCCATTTAGGTCCGTCGTGGGAACAATTTTATGATGCGGAATGTGCAGATGAAATCCAGCTAAAACAGCATTTACCCCATTGACCCAGTCAATTGGTATGAGGTCTAGCGTATTCATAAAGATAATCCAGCAAAAAACAAAAAGTGCTAAGGGAGCGATAAATGTTCTATCTCCTTGGACAATGTTTTTCGATTGTGTTTCAACCAACTCTACAATCAATTCAATGAGAGCCTGAAACCGTCCTGGTACGCCGGAGGTAACTCTTCGAGCAGCTAAAACTAACAGCCCTACACTAAGTAATCCCATGGTTAAAGACCAAAAGATCGTGTCATAGTTCATGATGGAAAAATCAACAATAGAAGTTTGAGCCTGACCCAAAGAGTTCAGATTTGTTAAATGCTCGAGAATGTACTCTGTAGGTTGTATGCCTGCGGATGTTGCTTCTTTGGACATCTATAATTTCCTTCTTGCCATCAATCAAACAATATGTGTTGAGATAATACTAGTTTAACTCTTCCTTTTCAACCCAATTAGCCAATAACTTTGCAAAGTTATTATGTACATTGCTAAAAAAGGAAGCCATTCTAAGTCCGCATACAACACCACCACGAGTACTATTAGTATTAGCGTGATCGAAATCTTTATTACTTCAGCCATCATTAGTCTTCCAACAAATTGGCTAGCATTATTTTTGCGGTTGCGATGATGAATCCCCAAACGCATGATAAATGCAATGGTGGGCAATATTCCTACCAAACCACCACATAATACCGATATAAATAAGCCGTTATTTGCTTTAATTAAACCCCAGATAACAGCAAATATTGTAAACCAAAACGTCGTTATAACTTGTAGCTTGACAATTTCCCACGGGCTTTTTACCTGCTGACGTAAACTTTGAGGCGAAAATATTTGCTCTGCACGTGCTTGATCTAACGGAATAAATTCTTTGTCAAATAATTCATCTTGGTCATCATGACTCGAGTACTTGTCCATCCAAATATTCGCCCTACTGCGCTAGACCCAGCTTAATTAGCAGGGCTTGTAACTCATCAATTTGAGTAAATTTTATTTTTATTTCTCCACCCTTTGCCTTGGGCTTTATTTCTACGTCCAAACCAATCAAATCAGCCATTCTTATTTGTAACCCGAGTAAGTCGGGGTCCTTGTTTACGCTATTTTTTGCTAGCGTACGAAGGCTGTTTTGTCCTACAGCATTCTTTTTGTTGTTATTTACAATACTGTTTGCTAACCTTTCTGTCTCTCTCACGGAAAGGCCTTGGGCTACAACACGCTGAGCTAGTCCAATCTGAAGAGCTGTAGGGATAACAAGTAGTGCGCGCGCATGTCCCATATCAAGGTTTCCTGCCATTAACATAGCCTGAACGCCCTTACCCAACTGCAAAAGTCTTAATAAATTCGTTACTGCACTGCGCGACTTTCCAACTGCTTGCGCGGCATTTTCATGCGTGTAATTAAACTCTGAAATTAGCCGAGCTAACCCCTGCGCCTCTTCTAAGGCATTTAAATCTTCACGCTGCATATTTTCAATCAAAGCCATTGCTGCTGCAGCTTGATCATCCACATTTTTTACGAGCACAGGGACGATCTCTAAACCGGCCATCTTGGCAGCCCGAAAACGTCGCTCTCCGGCAATAATCTCGTATTTTCCAGCCCCAATTGCACGCACTAATAGTGGCTGCATGACCCCTTGGCTTTTAATACTTTGCGCCAAGTCCTCTAGTCCAGACTCTTGCATCAAGCTTCTTGGCTGATATTTGCCTCGCTGTAATTGTCCAAGCTTTAGCTCACTGATCAGAGGTTCCTGATTGGACGAATTTAAATCCATAGACTCCCCCAATAAAACCTCCAACCCCCTACCTAAGCCCTTTTTTTTCATCATATTTCTTTATAAAGTTTGAATTCGTTGAATCATTTCTGCACCAAAATCAATATATGCTTTGGCACCCCGTGATGATTTGTCATAAATGACGCCCGGCATTCCATAAGATGGCGCCTCTGCAAGGCGCACATTTCTAGGAATAATTGTCTTAAAAACCTTGTCGCCAAAGTGGCTAATTAGCTGCTCCGAAACTTGTTGCTGTAAAGCTGTACGTGCATCGAACATGACCCGTAACAGCCCGATAATCTTTAGATCCTGATTTAAGTTCGCATGAACTTGTTTGATCGTATTTACGAGATCAGACAACCCCTCCAAAGCAAAATACTCACACTGCATAGGCACAATCACTCCATTTGCAGCACACAGTCCATTGAGCGTTAATAATGACAGCGCAGGTGGACAGTCAATGAGGATAAAATCATAATCCATGCTAATTTGATTGAGCGCTAGCCGTAATATAGACTCGCGATTATCAAAGTCGACCAGCTCAATTTCCGCACCCGCTAAATGCCGATTGGCAGGAATTATATCGTAACCACCTGATTCGGAACGACATTTTGTTTCAATAATTTCCCGGTGACCAATTAAAACTTGGTAGATTGAGTATTCTAATTGACTCTTATCAATGCCAGACCCCATCGTTGCATTACCTTGGGGATCTAAATCTACCAATAAAACACGCTGTCCCAAATTTCCCAAGCCGGCCGCTAAATTAATCGCTGTGGTGGTTTTACCAACCCCACCCTTTTGATTTGCAATACAAAAAATTTTTGCCATTTTTAATCCAGTTTTTTAAGCTTATCTCACAGCAGCAATTGTTAAAAGGCAACGGTAGGCCTCTAAATTCGGTATTTTTAATTCCGTATTATCGATCACCTCCCAGCCATTCGACAGACTCTTTAATTCCTCAATCACTTTTTGTGACTTCATAGCGAAAACTAGCCCATTCGGTCGCAATAGCGGTCCTGAATAAGCCACAAATTTTGTGAGCTCAGTAAAAGCTCTTGAAATAGTTGCATCGACTGAGTGTGGTTTTTTTGCACTGTAATCCTCTACTCGTTGTACTTCCACGGTCACATTACTCAGATTTAAACGGCCTGTAACCTGCATTAAAAAAGCCGCTTTTTTTCGAATCGACTCCAATAATACAAACTGCACAGTTGGTAACGCGATCGCTAATAATATACTTGGAAACCCACCACCAGCTCCCAAGTCAGCAATGAGAGGCTCCTTTGGTAAAAGCCCCGAGATAACTGCGTCTTTTAACGGGCGTACTACCGACAAAGAGTCTAACAAGTGGGTTGACAGAAACAGCTCCTCTGACTCAATAGCACTCAAGTTGTGAACTTGATTCCAACGAAGAAATTCGTGGGCAAAATTTAAGGTCTGCAATATCTGGGCCTCGTCTAAGATCAACCCTAATTGTCTGAGCCCTTGGCGTAACTCCACCTCAAACAAAGCTGAATTGTTGATCATAAAGACGGACTTTTCCGCCCTACACCGCGCTTTAAGTGGACTAATAATAAGGATATCGCGGCAGGGGTAACTCCCGACATACGTGATGCCTGACCTAATGTTTTAGGCCGAAAAGCACTTAGTTTTTGTTCGACCTCATTCGATAAGCCGGTTACTTGCTGGTAATCAATTTCCTCGGGAAGATCCAAGTTTTCATAATAAGCATGTCTTTCAATTTCAATCGCTTGACGATTAATATAACCTTGATACTTTATACGGATTTCCACTTGCTCATTAATTTGGTCTTGTATAAATGACTCTTCCTCGTCCTGACTTTTCCACCGACCGTCCAGCGCCTGCATCAAAGCGTCGTAACTAATCTCAGGTCGTTTTAATAAGTCTACTAAACTATACTCATGTGGCAAAACATGGCCAAATACCACCTCGCTCTCTTGCGCAGTAATATTTTTTGGTGATACCCAAATCGCACTTATTCGTGACGTTTCACGTGAAACAGCCTCCTGCTTTTTACAAAACATCTCCCACCGTAGATCGCTCACTAAACCCATTGAACGCCCCAGCTCTGTCAGTCGAACATCTGCATTATCTTCACGCAAACTAAGGCGATACTCCGCCCGGCTAGTAAACATCCGATACGGTTCTTGCACGCCTTTTGTTATTAAGTCATCGACTAAAACACCTATATACGCTTCACTACGTAAGGGAAACCATGGGTCTTTAGACTTGGCAGCTAAGCCGGCATTCATGCCGGCCATTAACCCCTGAGCCGCCGCCTCTTCGTAGCCCGTTGTACCATTTATTTGGCCAGCAAAATACAAACCCGCAATTTGGCGGGAGCTTAAATACGGTGTAAGAGCGCGCGGGTCAAAATAGTCATACTCAATCGCATAACCAGGCCTTAATATATGCGCATTTTCTAAACCTGCAATACTTTTTACAAGCTCAAGCTGAATATCAAAAGGCAGACTAGTAGAGATTCCATTTGGGTAAAACTCATTCGTAGATAAGCCTTCTGGCTCTAAAAAAATCTGATGA
>CALPOM020000072.1:0-12023 GCA_943325205.2 Thermoflexus hugenholtzii JAD2
ATCAATAACCCGAGTTCGGAATAACTCAGGCCAAACTCCTCCTTAATCCAAGGAAATAAAGGCACAAGGATCAGATGAAAAAAATGGGAGATGCTGTGGGCTAAACCAATTAAGCCAATTAATTCAACGTCTTTTTTTAGAACAGTCATTTCGTTATTTTAACTGCTTACGATTGATATCGTATAAACCGAATCAATCCTCAAAACGCTATTTTTTAAGATCATATTGAAATACGATCGAAATTATCTACCTGGTAGAGTTTCTTAATTTTATTTGATATGATAGTTTTTATAAGAATATAAGGGGCTAACAATGTCAACTAACAGAAGAGACTTCCTAAAATCAACCGGGGCTGCTGCGCTTTTTGTCAACGCCCCTAGTGATTTAATTACATCTGCCGCAAATGCCAAACCGCAATTAGCTAGTTCTTGGGACTTTGGCTCAGTAAAACATATCTTACCAACAGTGAGTGATTCTGAAATATTAATCAAACTATCATTAGATTCGCAAAAAAATCCCCCCGTATTAAAAGTTGGTAGTCATACTGTAATTGGAAAGATGACCGACACGAAAGGTGAATTTTGGCAATTTTTTATTAAAAATCTCAAGCCCTCGCAAACTTATCAACTTAGCCTAAAAAATAGTCAAGGTAAAGCCTTATGCCAACCTTGGGAGTTGGCAACATTTCCGGCTAGAGACTCAAGTCCGACTCAATTTAGAGCCCTTTTTATATCCTGCGTAGGTGGCCATGAAGCTGTCGGAAAATTCTTATCTCCAGCTATTCGTAATCGCTTGCTACGAAGGGCTCTGAGCTTTAAACCACAAGCAGCCATCGTCAATGGTGACCATGTATATTGGGACCTCTTATCACCTAATACAGCGAAAACCTATGCTCAGTCGCCAGAAGCAATTCAAATCGCTGGAAAATTTGATCGCGCAGGTCTAGTCTTGGGAGGGGATAATGAGAGTGTCCTTAAAAAAGCCGCTGGCCCTCAAATCGCACCAGTGTACGGCGCTGACTTTAGATCCACGCCAGTATTTTTCCTGCAGGATGATCATGATCATTTTGATAATGATGATGCCCTTGATGAAATTGTAACCTTCCCACCATCTTTTTTTATGTTGCAACTAGCCCGCGCTACACAGTCTATGTTCTACCCAGAATTCTTGGCGGATGCATCTAGGCCAAAAGGACTTCCATTCTCTTTTGCTGCTGACCGCCCTGAAGGTGTCTCAGAAAGCTTTGGTACTGTTCGATTTGGCAAATTGGCTGAAATCGTTCTATATGATGTCAGAAGAACAGCAACCCTCGCTGGACCCTCAGCTGTATATGTAGCACCTGAAGTTGAAAATTGGTTAGTAGATCGTACTAAAAGTAATGAGGTTCGGCATTTAATTCATGCGCCATCTAACCCCCCCGGCTGGTCTGCAGGTAAATGGGGGGAGTGGTATCCGGATGTTTTAGGTGCTGATAAAAAATTAACTATTTCAACTCCAAAGCCCTATTGGCAAACTGGCTGGCTTAAACAGCATGATCGATTAATGCAAACACTTGCTAACAACCAAATGAGGCCGCCTCTAGTTATTAGTGGCGATATGCATTCAATTGCACTTGGGTCCATGTCAAGGACAAGTAATTATGATTTGAGTAAAAATCCAGTCAATGTGGCCTTATCAGGAACTGGTGGAACTCGCCCAGCAGGATGGCCATCAAGCGGTTGGCGAAAAACACCAGCACTACCCTCCCAGGTCCTTGATTTTACCGAAGAAGTCAAGCCGATTGAACAGCATGGCTTTACTTTAGTTGATTTCACAGCCGATAAAATGGTCCTTAGTTTTTTTAAATGGGATATCAATAAACAATCCGTTGAAGAAATCGATACACTAGTCCCGTTTTATATCAAAGAATTGCCGAGATCATAAAAAAATCAAGCCACCATTCGATCGCGTAAAACCTACGCGTCAAATGCTAATGCACTTGACGCGTAAAAATAAACTCATTGCCGTCAACATCAACAGGAATGACATCATTAGGACCAAACTTGCCCTCTAAAATTAAGCGTGAAATTGGGTTTTCAATCGCCTGCTGAATCGCTCGTTTAAGTGGCCTGGCACCAAAAATTGGATCAAATCCAGCTTCTGCAAGCTTAATAATAGCCGCGTCACTTACCTCTAATTGCATATCCATCTTTGCTAAACGCAGACTCAGACGCTGTAACTGAATCTTCGCAATTGAACTAATCTCTAATTGACTGAGCGCATGAAAGACGACAACTTCATCTATACGGTTTAAAAACTCTGGGCGAAAATGATCCTTCACTTCTGACCAAACAGCGGCTTTAATGTCTTCTTGTGGCTTACCCACCATCGCCTGAATTATGCTCGAAGCTAAATTACTCGTCATGACAATCACCGTATTTTTAAAGTCTACAGTGCGACCCTGACCATCTGTCATGCGACCATCATCCAAAACCTGTAACAACACATTAAATACATCTGGGTGTGCTTTTTCAACCTCATCTAAAAGAATCACACTATACGGCTTTCTTCGAACCAACTCGGTTAGATATCCACCCTCTTCATAACCAACATATCCCGGAGGTGCGCCAATTAAACGCGAAACACTATGTTTTTCCATAAACTCGCTCATGTCAATCCGAATCATGTGCTCATCACTATCGAATAAAAAGCCTGCTAAGGCCTTACATAACTCAGTCTTACCGACCCCAGTTGGTCCTAAAAATAAAAAGGATCCATACGGACGACCCTCATCGGATAGCCCAGCGCGTGAGCGACGAATTGCATTGGAAACTGCCAAAATAGCATCATCTTGTCCAACTACCCTCTCATGTAAATACTTTTCCATGATGAGTAATTTATCTCTCTCACCCTGCATCATCTTTGCTACCGGAATACCCGTCGCTCTAGAAACAACCTCAGCAATTTCCTCAGCACCAACGTGCGTCCTTAATAATTGATTCTTGACGGGTAGTTGACCTGTCTTTTCTGCTTTAGCTGCGGTGTTTAATTTATTCTCTAACTCAGGTAATTGGCCATACTGTAATTCGGCCACCTTATCTAACTTCCCTTCCCGCTGCCACTTCACCATCTCAGCCCGAACGCGATCAATTTCTTCCTTGATGTGGGCAGTGCCTTGTGCAGCACCCTTTTCAGCTTTCCAAATTTCTTCTAGATCAGCGTACTCTTTACCTAATTTTTCAATCTCCTCTTCAATCAATGCATAACGCTTAATCGAAGATTCATCTTTTTCTTTTTTTACTGCTTCACGCTCAATTTTTAATTGAATCATCCGGCGCTCTAATTTATCCATCACCTCAGGCTTAGAATCAATCTCCATCTTGATGCGCGCTGCGGCTTCATCAATTAAATCAATTGCCTTATCTGGTAAAAATCGATCTGTAATATACCGGTGGGACAGTTCTGCTGCAGCCACAATGGCAGGATCCGTAATCTCAACCCCATGGTGTAATTCATAACGTTCTTGTAAGCCTCGTAAAATAGCAATGGTCGCTTCTACACTAGGCTCATCGACTAATACTTTTTGAAAACGCCGCTCAAGTGCAGCATCTTTTTCAATATACTTTCGATATTCGTCTAAAGTCGTCGCTCCAATACAATGTAACTCTCCCCTGGCTAAGGCAGGCTTGAGCATATTACCTGCGTCCATCGATCCTTCAGCCTTACCAGCACCAACCATCGTATGAATCTCATCGATAAACACAATTGTTTGCCCCTCGTCCTTGGCAATATCCGATAAGACCGCTTTTAAACGTTCCTCAAACTCCCCACGAAACTTTGCCCCAGCTAATAACAAAGCCATATCTAAAACTAAAACACGTTTATTTTTTAATGACTCTGGCACCTCACCATTGATGATCCGCTGCGCTAATCCCTCTACGATGGCAGTCTTCCCGACCCCAGGCTCCCCAATTAAAACTGGGTTATTTTTGGTCCGTCGCATTAAAATTTGTATCGCACGACGAATCTCATCGTCCCGTCCAATCACCGGATCAAGCTTACCCAATCGAGCCCGCTCGGTTAAATCAATGGTATATTTTTTTAAGGCTTCTCTTTGAGACTCAGCGTCATTGCTTTGCACAGTTTGACCGCCACGAACTTGAGTAATACTCTGCTCTAAATTTTTACGATTCAACCCAGCCAACTTGGCCGCCTTCCCAAGCTCACTCTGATCATCCGCTAATACTAAAAAAAATAACTCCACTGCAATAAATTCATCACCTTTCTTACTGGCTTCTTTTTCCGCAAGATTTAACCAGCTTAGTAAATTCCTACCAATCTGCACATCTCCGTGTGCTACCACTTGTGGAATTTTTTTAGCAAGGGTATCTACCGCTGTACCCAAAGCTCCCAAGTTAACCCCGGAGCGGGTTAAAAGACTTCGAATACCGCTATCCTGATCTTGTAAAAAAGCCTGTAAGACATGCTCGGGCTCTATAAACTGGTTATCAGCTTGGACGGCTAAACTCTGACCTTGCGCAAGGGCTTCTTGAAACTTGGTCGTCAATTTTTCAATTCGCATATCAAACTCCATAATCGAGATTTGTTGATTTATATATTACTAACATACGCCCATATTTTGAAATTTCAAGAGCAGACTTAAAATAGAAGGATGAATATTGATTCGCATCAAACAAAAACGTGGTTTGTCTATTTACTCCGCTGCCAAGACGGCACCCTTTACACAGGGATTACGAATGACCTAAATCATCGACTAGCAAAGCATAATGCAGGCTTAGGCGCCAAATATACGCAAGGCAGAAGACCAGTTGAACTGCTTGCCTATGTTGCACAAACGAATCGATCAAGTGCATTAAAGATTGAACTACTTGTTAAAAAACTACCAAAAACAAAGAAAATACTATATTTTGAGTCACAAAGCACGCAAGAGATTCTAAAATAGCCAATAACTCAATATCTCTTTTAAAACGTCGCTATAAAAACTCTTCAGCTCAAACAAAAAACCTGTTATATGTCAAAACGTATTCTTTTCGTGTGGGCTTTGTTATATTGCGGTCTTTGTGCAGAAATACCATCTGCTTATGCAGATACTAGCAATGTCAATTTAAAACGACAAGCAAATGCTTTTATGATGATTATGGGTTATTCGCTAACCCCAGATGTTACAACCGGCTCTTTATCAATCTCGGATAATGCTACGAATAATCCAGGCCTACAAATGACTTCTCTGGGAGGCGGTGGCACAATCAGTGAAAGCGTTCCACTATACCTTGAGGGTACTATCGCTTTAAATCGGTATGACCCAACTTTTATTTTAAGTGGCGGGACAACCTCAGAATCTATACCGGTTAAATGGACTAGCATCTCCGCTACTGGCGGTATTGGATATAGTTTTTCTTTGACCAAAGAGTGGCGTATCATCCCTGTATTTAATCTCACCCTAGGTCATGTGGAAAGTGATCTTTCAGTTTTAGCGCGAGTTGCAGAAGATCGCACAGGAATCAATTTTGATTTCTTAAAAGGCGGCAGACTCAATGCACTTGGTCTAGGCGGTTCAGTCATTTTGGATTATGAAGACTATCATCCGGAACGAGAAATCGATATCGAACTACGCTATACCAATATTCACCTCAATAGCTATCAAAGTTCAGAAGCACTCGAAGGGCAGGTCAACTCACAAAGCCTAAACTTATGGACTCGGCGCCGGACCCCAACCAACTTCACACTGTTTGACAAACCAATACGACATGTCATGGAATTCGCGCATACCCAATTCTTAGGTGATTTACGGGGAGCACTAGGCTTTAACTCACTGTCATCAATTGGTACTGGCCTTGAGTTAAATATTAAGGACTACCCACTTTTTTTCGAACGCGCCAGAGTAATGGCCCGATTTCAATTTGGGGCTAATGTGACCGGTTGGTCATTAGGTCTTGCCGCAAGCTTTTAATGGTCTGCAAGCGTATTTCAAGCTAAATTTGCCATTTTTTTAAGCGCTCATCATCCGTTATGCGCGCATCAACCCAATGCGCACCATTTGGTGTTAATTCTTTTTTCCAAAAAGGCGCTGAAGTCTTTAAATAGTCCATGATAAATTCGCAAGCAGCAAAAGCATCACCGCGGTGCGAACTAGCTACTGCAACCAAGACAATCTGCTCCCCAGGACGTAAATCTCCAACCCGGTGAATCACCGTCGCGTTCAAAATCTGCCAACGCGCTTGCGCCTGATCCAAAATATTGGCAAGCGATTTTTCTGTCATACCCGGATAGTGCTCTAACACCATCCCCTCAATCTTCTGTCCTACGTGTTCATCGCGAACAGTCCCTACAAAGACATTAATACCACCAATCTGAGGTAAGTCAGCGCGAAGTAATTCCAATTCCTTGGATACATCAAAGTCTTCTACCTGAATTTGAATTTTCATCGAACTTAGCCACCAGTTACTGGTGGGAAAAAAGCTATTTCTGCACCATCCTCAAGCAAGGTATTAGACTCAACCATAACCTGGTGCTGAGCAGCTCGCATGTTCTGCTGGGGAGCAAATATCTCATCCCAACCAGGAGAATGCTTGGCTAACGTTAACCGTAAGTCAGCAATCGTCTTCACATCATGCGGCAGATCCAAGCTCATCTGACTCATGCCTAACTTCTCTCTTAAAGAGGCAAAAAATTTGACTTGTATATGCATCAGGCAAACCTAAGATAAAAGTTGTGAAAAAGGGATGTAAGTGACTAAATCTCCTCGCAAGATTTTTTGACCGGGGGCTACGTCAATTAAGCCATCACCCCACGCAGCACTCGTTAAAACACCCGAACTTTGATTCAAAAAGAGTTCTAAATTACCTGATTCATTCACCCGCACACGTAAAAACTCGTTTCGTCGATCTGGTTTTAACCAGTCAAAGTCTGCACATAATCTGAGTTGAGGGATCGGTCTTGATACACGACCTTGTAATACCTGTACAAAAGGCCTTACAAACAACAAAAAAGTTACAAAGCTAGATACAGGATTTCCTGGCAAGCCCATAAACCAGGCCTCTTGCGCAGTATCGGCTTTTCTAATAGCTCCAAACGCTAATGGCTTGCCAGGCTTCATGGCAATCTGCCACATATCTAATCGCCCCTCAGCACTAACAGCAGGCTTAATATGATCCTCTTCACCCACCGAAACACCACCAGAAGTCACAATCAAATCATGCTCCAATGCGGCTAAACGTAAAGTTTTTTGAGTGGCTTCTAAGGTGTCAGGCACAATACCAAAATCAGTTACTTGGCAACCAATCGCCTTTAAACAGCCAAGAAGAGTATCTCGGTTTGAGTTATAAATACCCCCTGGCTTTAATGGCTGACCCGGTAAAGTTAATTCATCACCAGTAAAAAATACAGCAACCTTTAAACGACGCTTAACCTCTAAGTGCGTCAGACCAGCAGAAGCAGCCACGCCAAGTTCTTGCGGCCTCAAATACGTCCCAGCAGACAAAACAACTTGACCTTGCGTAATATCTTCCCCACGGCGACGTATCCAATCACCCTCTTGCGGTATTTCTGTGATACGAATTTGATAATCCACTCCTAATTCATTTGGCTTTGCAAGCGGCTGACATATTTCTTGCATCACAACCGTGTCTGCACCTGCTGGAATACTTGCTCCAGTGAAAATACGTGCGGCTGTTCCAGCTAACAATTGTTGACCCATAACTCCTGCGGGAATCCTTTGAGTGACGGATAAAACTGTGCCTACTAATGGCACGTCTTGCGCTCGCAATGCATAACCATCCATTTGGGTATTGTCATTAGGTGGCACATGAACGGCACTAATCTGGTCCACAGCTAAAACACGGTATAAAGCTTCCGAAACAGTTACGAGCTCAGACTCTTGAACACTTTGAGCCTGCTGCAGTAAAGTGGCTAAGGCTTCTTGGACTGTTTTCATACTATGTATTTTGCTCGATAAAGTGTTTGACTTGCAAAACATCCAAAGACATCTTCGTGACCCGTTGAGGTAATTTTTCAATCCCATCAAATGCCGATGGCCGATCTGGTTCATGCCCTAGAGCCTGGGCAATAGTTTGCGCAAATTTAATTGGTAAGGCAGTCTCTAATACCAACATTTTTACGCCCGGATCAAGATGCTGTTTTGCTACCTTCACACCATCAGCAGTATGTGGATCAATCACAACTTGATATTTTCTAGCAACTGACTGAATAGTTTCTATCCGATCTCGGTGCGAGCTCCTGCCAGAGTAAAACCCAAATTGTTCTTGCATGAAGGGGACGATTTGGGGGGACAAATCAAAGCCACCCTGGACTTGAACTTGCGAAAAGAGCTCTGCAACACGACCGCTATCTCGGTTCAATAAGTCAAAAATAAAGCGCTCAAAGTTACTCGCCTTGGAAATATCCATCGAGGGACTTGTGGTGTGGTGTGTTTCTGAAGATTTTCTTGCACGGTACACGCCTGTTTTAAAAAATTCATCTAAAACATCGTTTTCATTCGTGGCAACAATTAACTTACAAATCGGTAGACCCATCATCCGCGCAATATGGCCGGCACAAATGTTACCAAAGTTTCCCGATGGAACAGTAAACGAAACCTGCTCTGTACTAGTTTTAGTAGCCTGCAAATAACCAGAAAAGTAATATACAACTTGGGCAATCACCCTCGCCCAGTTAATCGAGTTAACGGTTCCTATCTGATGCTTCGCTTTAAAAGCAAGGTCATTACTGACCGCTTTAACAATATCCTGTGCGTCGTCAAAAACTCCATCAATCGTCAAATTAAAAATATTGGGGTCTTGTAAAGAATACATCTGGGCACATTGGAAAGGACTCATCTTACCAGCCGGGGAAAGCATAAATACACGAATGCCAGCTTTACCTCGCATCGCATATTCCGCAGCACTACCTGTGTCACCTGATGTTGCTCCTAAAATATTGAGTTGTCTGCCCTGCTTCTTCAAAGCATATTCAAAAAGATTACCTATTAACTGCATAGCCATATCTTTGAATGCTAAGGTTGGTCCATTGGATAAACTCAACAAACCGATTTCGGCTCCACCATCATTACCAAGCCAATGCAATGGCACAATTTTGCTAGCGTCATCATACTGTCGCCCATGACAAAAAACCTTGGCAGTATAGGTCTGATGAGCAATTTTTCGTAAATCCTCTACAGCAATATCATCACAATACAAGCTCAAAATTTCAACCGCTAAGTCCGCGTACGATAAATTTCTCCAACGGTCTAATTGCTCAGTGCAAACTTTGGGATATGATGCTGGTAAATACAATCCACCATCTGGTGCAAGCCCAGCTAAGAGAATATCTAAGAATTGTAATTGCTCATCGCTACCACGAGTCGATACATATTTCATGGCAAATTAGCTCAACTCTTCTAAACGAATCTTTATTACAGGACCTAAGGTGGTACTTAACTGTTCAATTTTTTCAATCGCTAACAGCATCTTCTTTTCTTGCGTCTGGTGACTGAGAATAATTAAATCCGTTTGACTCTGTCCTTGTAAAGCTTCTTTTTGCAAAAGCGCATCAATCGAAATATCCTGCTCGGCTAAAATCTTCGTAATACTGGCTAACACCCCAGTTTGATCAGCTACTTTTAGACGTAAATAGTAGCTCGTGGTAATTTCACCCATCGGCATTACAACCGTATTAATGACCCGATCTTCCTGAAATGCTAAATAGGGCACACGCTTGTCAGGGTCTACCGATTGATATCGCACCACATCTACTAAATCCGCAATCACGGCTGAAGCAGTAGGTTCAGCACCTGCACCTTTACCATAATACAAAGTAGTACCAACCGCGTCACCAAACACCTGCACCGCATTCATGGCGCCCTCCACACTGGCGATTAAGCGATTCGCTGGAATTAATGTCGGATGGACTCGCAATTCAATCCCGTGGCTTGTCCGCTTGGTAATCCCAAGCAGTTTAATTCGATAACCAAGCTCTTCTGCATAACGAATATCAATCGGAGCTAATTGGGTAATCCCCTCAATGTGCGCCTTATCGAACTGGACGGGTACACCAAAAGCAATGGCACTCATAATCGAAGCTTTATGCGCTGCATCAATCCCTTCAATATCAAAAGTGGGATCAGCCTCTGCATATCCTAATTCTTGGGCTTGCTTTAAGGCCACGTCAAAATCGAGTCCCTTATCGCGCATCTCAGAAAGAATAAAGTTCGTAGTCCCATTAATGATGCCAGCGATCCACTCAATTCGATTTGCAGTTAAACCCTCGCGAAGAGCCTTAATAATCGGAATACCACCAGCCACCGCCGCTTCAAAGGCGACAATCACTCCGCGATCTCTGGCCGCAGCAAAAATCTCATTGCCATGCACTGCAATTAAAGCTTTATTGGCCGTAACAACGTGCTTACCCTGGGCAATCGCAGCTAATACCAACTCTTTAGCAATTCCATAACCGCCAATTAACTCAATGACTACTTCTATGTTTGGATCCCGAATCACCGCATAAGCATCGCTTACTATAGGTGCCCGACCTTTTACAATCTCTTGGGCTCGTTTAGCATCTAAATCCGCCACCATGGAAATTTCGATACCACGTCCAGCTCGACGTTCAATCTCCTCTTGATTACGGTTTAATACTGTAAAGACGCCACCACCAACAGTGCCAGCGCCTAAAAGTCCTACTTGGATCGGATTCATTTAACTTACCACCATCTCATTTTGCTCTTCATAAAAATACTTAAATGTGTAATTCAATTGGTTAATTAACAGTCAAAAGGCACGCAGTCAATCAGCCAATCCTAAAGACTAGCTAACCAAAGAATCCGTTCCAGATCGCTCACGATACCTTTTCAAAAAACGACCAAGACGCATAATGGCCTCTCGAAGAATGTCTTCATTCGGTAAAAATACCAGTCGGAAATGATCCGGTTTAACCCAATTGAATCCAGATCCCTGTACTAAAAGAACTTTTTCTTCTTGTAAAAATTCCGCCACAAAAGCCTGATCATCATCAATCGGGTATATTTTAGGGTCTAATCTAGGAAATAAATACAAAGCCGCGTCAGGTTTAACGCAGGTCACGCCAGGAATTTGAGTAATCAAGTCATATGCCAAATCCCGCTGCCTTCTTAACCGCCCCCCTTCACCTACTAATTCATTAATACTTTGGTAACCACCTAAAGCGGTTTGAATTGCCCACTGACCAGGAACATTAGCGCACAACCGCATTGAAGATAACATGTTCAGGCCTTCGATATAGTCCTGTGCTTTAGTCTTGTCACCAGATACCACCATCCAACCAGCCCGAAATCCACAAGAGCGATAATTTTTTGATAACCCGTTAAAAGTAATCATCAACACATCAGTTGCTAAGGAGGCTATCGAGGTATGTGTCTTCCCCTCAAATAATGTCTTGTCATAAATCTCATCAGCAAAAATAATTAAGCCATGTTCCCGCGCAATCTGAATGACCGCCTTTAAAGTGGCATCATCGTAGATGGCACCCGTGGGGTTATTGGGATTAATAATGACGATCCCTTTAGTCTTTGAACTCACCTTGGCACGCATATCATCAATGCTTGGAGCCCAACCCTGCGCTTCATCACATAAATAGTGCACTGGTGTGCCACTAGATAAACTAACCGCTGCAGTCCACAAAGGATAATCAGGCGACGGTACTAATATTTCGTCACCATGATTTAATAGGCCATTCATACTTAAAACAATTAACTCAGAAACCCCATTGCCAGTATAGATATCGTCTAACTCAACACCCTCAATGTTTTTTTCTTGACAGTAATGCATGATCGCTTTTCGGGCGGTAAAAATACCCTTTGAATCTGAATACGCAGCCGCATTTGGTAAATTGCGAATCATATCCCGCTGTATCTCTTCGGGCGGATCAAATCCAAAAACCCCAACATTACCAATGTTGAGCTTAATAATTTTTTGCCCCTCTTCCTCCATCCGAGAGGCCATCTCCATAACCGGCCCACGAATGTCGTAACACACGTTGTTTAATTTATCTGA
>CALPOM020000073.1 GCA_943325205.2 Thermoflexus hugenholtzii JAD2
AAATCAGTGACTTCTGGCTCGCGTGCAGCATTTTCTAGAACAGTTGTTCCCTCGGCCAAAACTGCTGCCATCAATAAATTCTCCGTGCCGGTCACGGTGATCATGTCCGTTAGGATACGCGCTCCCCTTAATTTCTTTCTTGGACTTGCCGCATAGGCTTCTATATAGCCGTGCTCAACCTCCATTTGGGCGCCCATCGCTTGCATACCCTTCATGTGCTGATCAACTGGCCGTGCTCCAATAGCGCAGCCACCTGGAAGGGAGACGCGAGCTTTTCCAAAACGCGCTAACAAAGGGCCCAAGACTAAAATGGATGCCCGCATGGTTTTCACCATGTCATAAGTTGCTTCGGGTTTGTCAATTGTCTGTGCTTGGATCTCTAAAACAGATCGGTCAGCTGGATTGGGGAAATGAATTAAAACCCCCATTTGTCCCAGTAGCTTTAACATCGTGCGAACATCTTGTAAATCGGGTAAGTTTCTTAAAACAATCTTTTCCGACGTGAGCAAAGCGGCACATAAAATTGGTAAAGCGGCATTTTTGGCGCCAGCTATGGCAACCTCTCCAAATAGAGGATGTCCACCTCGAATTACTAACTTGTCCATACACTAACTCATAAAATTCAATTAATTTTAACTAGCGCTCTGATTCGCAAACTCTTCAGGAGTGAGGGTTTTAAAAGACAGCGCATGTATTTCTGCTTTCATTCGCTCACCAAGAGCTGTATAGACTTTTTGATGACGCGCAATCAATCGCAAACCAGAAAATTCTGCGCTGACAATCGTTGCAAAAAAATGCTGCCCATCTCCCTCAACCGTAATATGTGTGCAGTTGAGTCCAGACTGGATATATTGTTTAATTTCTTCTGGTGTGGGATACATAAGCATTTTTCCAATTCATTCAATTTTAGTGCCTTAACTTGTAACCAACCTTTAATAGTCTTAAACTAATTAGGCTAATTACAAATAAACACAAACCCAAAATCCCTAAGCTATGCCATGGGGAAACGTCGGACTGACCAAAAAATCCATAACGAAAACCATCAATCATGAAAAAAAATGGATTGAAATGCGACACAATCTGCCAAAAAGGAGGCAAAGTGTGTATCGAATAAAAAACCCCTGACAACATCGTAGCCGGCATGATGACAAAGTTTTGTGAAGCGGCTAACTGATCAAATTTATCCGCCCAAATTCCCGCAAGTAATCCCATAGCACCTAATAAAGCCGAACCAAGCAATGCGAAAATAATGATCCACCAAGGTGCTACATACGATAAATCTACAAACCAAAGGGTCACTAAAAAAACTCCCAAGCCAACTGCTAAACCACGTACCATCGCCGCGCCAACATATGCGCAAAAAAATTCCAGGTGGGATAGAGGGGCTAATAAGACAAAAACTAAATTACCCGTAATCTTTGACTGAATCAAGGAAGAGGATGTGTTCGCAAATGCGTTTTGTAATAGACTCATCATGATGAGTCCTGGAATTAAAAAAGAAGAGTAGTCCTTACCGTAAATCTTTGGGCTATTTTCTAAGACATGTCCAAAAATTAATAAATATAAAACAGCTGTCAAAACGGGTGCGGCAACTGTTTGAAAAGCTACTTTATAAAAACGTTTTACTTCCTTGTGAAATAAAGCGATAAAGCCACTTTGAACTACCGCCTCTGGCATCAGCGCTATCGGCCTTAGCTGTTTCATTTCAGACATTTATTGCGCTTCCGCCATGATTTTTACAAAAACGGCCTCTAGATCAGCCGCGCCATCGTCACCAAGAACTTTGGGCGCCATACCGGCAGGCCGATGCTTTGCTAATAAATTTTCAGTTGTATCAAGAGCGACTAGTCGACCACCCTTGAGCATTGCAATCCGTGCGCAAAGACTTTCGGCCTCTTCTAAGTAATGCGTTGTTAAAACAATCGTATGGCCAGCCTGATTCAAACGACTAATAAACTGCCATAGGGACTGACGCAATTCGACATCCACTCCAGCTGTAGGCTCGTCAAGGACAATTACAGGTGGGCGATGAACTAGTGCCTGGGCAACTAATACCCGCCGTTTCATCCCACCGGATAAAGACCGCATATTAGACTGGGCCTTACTCGTTAAATCCAGATTGGCCATGATCTCATCAATCCAATCATCGTTGTTTCGTAAACCAAAGTAGCCCGACTGGAAGCGCAAGGTCTCTCGGACAGTAAAAAATGGGTCAAACACCAGTTCTTGAGGGACCACGCCAAGTTGCCGGCGTGCAATCCGAAAATCTTTCTCAACGTCATGGCCCATGACCTCTATTTTTCCGGAGTCGGGGCGACTAAGCCCAGCCATCGTTGATATTAAAGTCGTTTTACCAGCGCCATTGGGGCCTAATAATCCAAAAAATTCTCCCTGCTTGATATCAAATGAGACGCCGTCGAGAGCCTGTACTTTACCGTAACTTTTTCTGACGTCTTTAATTGATAAGGCCAACATACTTATGACTTATTGAAGGAAATTAGATCACTCAAGCCATATACAGATACTAGTACAGCTAACTTTGGCGGAGGATTAAGCACGATCATGTTTGGATAAATCCTCAGCCATGCCAAAAGAACAGCTAAAACGGACGAATCAAATTCTTTGAGAGGAGTTGCATCAACTTCTTGCCTATCTGCAAATTTTGAGAGGCTTTTTAAATAAGCAATGCCTTGATCACGAATCATGGGCGCATTGTCATGATTTAATTTGGCAGGAAAATTCAACATGCTCTAATATAACCCACGATTAAAATCATTCGATTTATTTAGCCTTAGACAACTGGCGATTTCGCTCCTGAAGGAACTTGATTAAACCATCAATACCATTTTGACTGATCTGATTATTAAACTGGTTACGATAGGCTTCGATTAACCAAGCCCCCAATACGTTAATGTCGTAGACTCTCCAACCATTTGGGGTCTTTTCTAAACGATAGTCAATTTGGATCGGCTCGCCCTTATTCAAAACCTGCGTTCTAACAACTACATCCGTGTCCTCAGGTGCAGCCTTAAAGGGGCGATATTGCACTGTCTGGTCTTTAATTTGGGTAAGTGCGCCTGCATAGGTACGAATCAACAGCAACTTAAACTCGATAGCAATCTGATTTTGTTGCTCTGGGGAAGCCTTACTCCAATTTCGACCCATAGCTAACTGCGTAGTCCTTTGTAAATTAGCAAACGGCATAATTTTTTGATCAACCAGTGCAATCACACGGTTAATATTACCCGCCTGAATTTCTTTATCTGTCTTAACAATAGTCATGACATCATTGACGATTGCTTGTATTAACCCGTCTGGCGTGGCATCAATGACTTGGGTTGGGGATGTGATTTGCGTTTGTGCTTGCACATTTGGCCAAAGGAAATGGCTAAAAGACAATACCAGAGCTATCAGTAAGCGCCCACATTGCGAAATAACAGTTGATTTCAAGACAGATGACTTCAAAACACTCAAACTAAACATGAAAAGTCCTAATAAAAAAGTAACCAAATTTTAACGCTTTTTTATCAGTTAACCCTATCTCATCCGCTTTTCTTCTCCAGGATACTGCATCCTGTTGTTTTGATCGTCATAATCATCGATTAAGGGCGGCTCACCATCATAGATTAAAAAACGTCTTCTTTGTAAGTATGCATCCCGAACAAAACTATACTGATCAAAAGCCACTCCGGCTAGAAGACCGCTAGCATTGAGATACTTTAATCGTTGGTCAACAATACGAACACCACTGACGATATTGCGAACTGGAACATTATCTATTTGATTAATCAAAATATCTGTGTTCAAATCAGCGGCCCAACCAAAAGCGTCTCTCAGAGAGCTTGGGCCCAATACAGGTAAAACTACGTAGGGGCCAGAGGGGATTCCCCAGACACCAAAAGTTTGTCCAAAATCCTCTTTATGTTTTTCCAAACCTGCATCGGTAGCCACATCAAAAATTCCGCCTAGGCCTATCGTCGTATTTACAAACACCCGAATCAGATCATCTAAAGCTGTTTTAGGCTTGCCTTGTAATAATTGCTGAACTGCTGTAAAAACATCTCCCACATTGGCAAAAACATTTGAAAATCTACTTCGAACTATTTCTGGGACGGCAAATTCATACACTTTAGTCAAAGGGCGCACGACATAATCATCTAAATTGGTATTAAACACATAAACGTTACGATTTAAAGCCTCCCAAGGATCTGCTTTACTTCGCACCTGACCTTCTGGAATAGTCGCACAACCCACTAGAAAAAGGGTCAGCAGGCCTACCAAAAACTGGCAAAAAAAGCGATGGTTTAAAGGCATAAGTATTACTTTTTCTCAGGACTTGAATTTTGGCCAGAATCTGCAGCCTTATTGTATAAAAATTGACTAATTAAACTCTCAAGTACCATTGCGGACTGGGTTTGAGTAATTTTACCACCCTCCGCCAAGAACTGTGCATCGCCCCCAGCCTCAAGACCAATATACTGCTCACCAAGAATTCCAGAAGTTAAAATTTTTGCAGACGTATCTTTTGGAAAACGATAGCGCTCATCCAAATTAAAGACGACGCGCGCTAAATAATTTTGGTCATCAAACTCAATAGCCGCTACGCGACCTACAACAACTCCAGCACTCTTAATAGGCGCCCTTGGTTTTAATCCACCGATATTGTCAAAACTCGCAACGATTGTGTATGTCTTAGAAAAACTAAATGAGCTCATATTTCCTGCTTTTAAGGCTAAAAATAAGATGGCTAAAAAACCAATGGCCACAAATAACCCAACCCAAAAATCGAATACTGTTTTTTTCATATTTGGCCCACTATGTATAAATGAATCATTAACAAATCGTTTTCTTCAAGTAGAAAACATCACCGCTGTAAGTAAGAAGTCTAGAGCTAAAACAGTTAGGGAAGAAATCACCACTGTGCGCGTAGTTGCAAGGGATACTCCCTCCGGCGTGGCTTTGCTTTCATAACCCTGATATAGAGCAATAAATGTAACAGCGATGCCGAACACCACACTTTTAACAACGCCATTACCAATATCCTTAATTACATCAACCCCACCCTGCATTTGAGACCAAAAAGCCCCTGAATCCACACCAATCAGTACAACACCAACTAAATATCCACCAACAATTCCAAGGGCGCTAAAAATAGCGGCCAAAAGGGGCATAGCAATAATCCCCCCCCACAGTCTTGGCACAAGTACGCGCGTAATCGGATCTACCGCCATCATTTCCATAGCGGACAATTGCTCTCCAGCTTTCATGAGTCCGATTTCCGCTGTTAAGGATGTTCCAGCCCGTCCTGCAAATAAAAGTGCAGTAACAACTGGGCCCAATTCGCGCGTGAGTGAAAGGGCTACTAATAGCCCCAAAGCCTGCTCCGAGCCATACTTATTAAGAGTGTAATAGCCCTGCAGACCCAAAACAAATCCGACAAATAAGCCAGATACCGCAATAATTACAAAAGAATAATTGCCTAGAAAAAAGATTTGGTCTGCAACTAAACGAAACCTCTTGAATAGGATTGATGAACGCCCCAACATGACAACAAACATTTTCGCAGCGTGCCCAATACTCGCAACATTGACTCTTACAAATGTGCCAAGATCAGTAATTCGATCTGCCAAAAAATTTCTCATCGGATTGAACCATCCGATTGACTTCTATTTACAACTCCAAAGTCCTGATCAATCGCTAAGCCAGGATAGTGAAACGGTACAGGTCCATCAGGTTGAGCATCGATAAATTGCCTGACAAAAAGGTCTTTAGATCGCATCAGCTCTTGCGGCGTGCCTTGTGCGGCAATCTTTCCACCCGCTATAAAGTACACATAATCAGCAATTTCAAATGTCTCGGGAACATCATGTGTCACAACAATGCTTGTGGCACCAAGAGCATCATTCATATCCCGAATCAAATGTGCAGTAACGCCTAAGGCAATCGGATCTAATCCAGCAAACGGCTCATCAAACATAATTAAAGGCGGATCTAAGGCAATCGCTCTAGCTAGGGCTACACGTCTAGACATGCCCCCAGATATTTCTGACGGCATTAAATCTCTGGCATTACGCAAGCCAACCGCATTTAATTTCATCATCACCAAATCTTGAATCATTGCCTCATCTAAAATCGTGTGTTCGCGTAAAGGGAATGCCACATTTTCAAAAACACTCAAGTCGGTAAATAGTGCTCCAAACTGGAATAACATCCCCATTTTGCGTCTTACCCGAACTAATCCTTCGTGATTAAGAGAGCCAATATCCTCGCCATCAAATAGAACCTTGCCGGCATTTGCTAGGACTTGCCCACCTAATAAGCGAAGTACAGTCGTTTTGCCACAACCAGAGCCCCCCATTACCGCTGTAACTTGACCTCTTTTAAATGACATATTGAGGCCATTTAAGATCGTTCTTTGGTCCGGAGAATAGGAGAAACTAACCTCTTTTAAGCTGGCTATTTCATCCAATTTTGACTGTGTACTCGAATCCATTTCTCAATTATCATGCAAATTTTGAGAAAGTCTTCAATTAATAACCGTTTTAAGTTGTAAAACTCACTTAGTTGTTGCCATTAAAGCATCGTCAAAGATTGCTACGGCTCGAGTCCAACCCGCGGAGGCTCCTCGGATTTTGTGCGGAAAGCAACTGATAAAAAATCCGTCGGCAGGTAATGCTTCTAAATTGTGTAATTTTTCTAAATGACAATAACCAATATCGCGCCCCGCCTTATGCCCCTCCCAAATTAAACTAGAATCTTGCGTTTTTTGATATTTTTTCTGCGTATGAACAAAAGGTGCATCCCAACTCCAGCCATCAATGCCGGTTAAACGAATGCCCCTCTCTAAAAGATACATAGTCGCTTCATAGCCCATGCCACAGCCAGAGCTTACATAATCAGCATGACCATACCGAGATCCAGCACGGGTATTCACTACAACAATTTCTAACGGCTTTAATTCATGATGAATTCTTTTGAGCTCTGCCTCCACATCTTTTGCCTGCACAACATAGCCATCTTCAAAATGCCGAAAATCTAGTTTCACCGCTGGGGCAAAGCACCACTCTAAAGGCACCTCGTGTATGGCTATGGATGGCTTTTTATCCCCCAAGGCATTATCCATCGTGCTATGAAAGTGGTAAGGCGCATCTAAGTGCGTACCATTATGGGTAGAAATCGTTGCAACTTCAACAGCCCAACCCTCCCCATCCGGTAATTCATTTTTTTGCAATCCTGGAAAAAAGTCTGCAATCCTCTCAATCGTATCTTCGTGGGTAAAGTATTCAATTCGAGGCTTAAATGAAGGCGGATCACTGAGGACATCGTTCTCTAAAAAAATAGAAATATCGACAAATTTACGGCTCATTTGCATGTCTCCTAATATATATTTACACTTGTATGGATTACTAAATATTCAACTACAAATACTCATCAGAAACTTTATCTGGGCAAAACGCTAGCTCCCATTAGATACTCATCTACTGCTCTGGCGCACTGACGACCCTCTCGAATCGCCCAGACAACTAGGGATTGGCCCCGACGCATGTCTCCAGCAGCAAAGACTTTCGGATGATTAGTATGATAAGCACGCTCACCCTCTGTCGAAGCCTTTGCATTTCCCCGAGCATCCTTCTCGATCCCAAAGCCACTTAATATTTGCTGCGCTGGCGAAACAAAACCCATTGCTAATAAGACTAAATCAGCCTTCATCTCAAATTCAGAATTTGGAACTTCTGTCATTTTTCCATTCTGCCATTCCAAGCGTACACCAATTAATTTCTCTACTTTGCCGTTCTTTCCTTCAAATCGTTTGGTAGCAACTGACCAGTCTCGTTCACACCCCTCTTCGTGCGACGAAGATGTACGAAGTTTTGTTGGCCAATAAGGCCATACTAAAGGCTTATTCTCCTCCTCAGGTGGTTGCGGAAGTAGTTCAAACTGACTCACAGATTTTGCACCATGCCGGTTGGATGTGCCAACGCAATCTGAGCCAGTATCACCACCACCAATAACAATGACATTCTTACCGTGAGCATGTATGTCATTTTTTAGATCCCCCGCAACTTCTTTATTTTGCGGTATCAAAAACTCTAGCGCAAAATGAACGCCAGCTAAATCTCGCCCCGGAATGGGTAAGTCTCTTGGTTGCTCAGCACCACCACTGACTATGACCGCATCAAATTCTTCTAAAAGGCGATCCGGGTCAATCCTCTCTTGAGAGTAGTCTTTAATAAATGGATCTAACTGTTCTTTGCCGACCATTACACTTGTCTTGAAAATAACTCCCTCAGCCATCATTTGCTCAACACGGCGATCAATTAAACCCTTTTCCATCTTAAAATCCGGAATACCGTACCGTAATAATCCACCGATACGATCATTCTTTTCAAAGACAGTTACCTGATGCCCTACACGCGCCAATTGCTGGGCCGCAGCCATCCCAGCTGGACCTGAACCGACTACTGCAATCTTTTTATTTGTTTGGTGGGTAGGCAAAATAGGCTTAACCCAGCCATGCTCCCACGCACGATCAATAATGGCATGTTCGATCGACTTGATACCTACTGCTTCACTATTAATGCCTAAAGTACAGGCTGATTCACATGGTGCAGGACAAATCCGCCCCGTAAACTCTGGGAAATTATTTGTAGAGTGTAAAACTTCTATCGCCTGTTGCCAGTCTTGCTGAAAAACCAGGTCGTTAAAGTCCGGAATGATATTGTTCACTGGACAGCCATTATTACAAAATGGAATCCCACAATCCATACAACGAGCACCCTGAATCTTAGCCTCTTCATCCGTCAGTGAGATGACGAACTCCTTGTAATGCTGTACCCGTTTTGTGGCGTCTTCGTAGTGTTCAGACTGTCTCTCGAACTCTAAAAAACCTGTCATTTTTCCCATCGTTTTCTCTCTATCTCTTCACATCTTTAAACAGTTGTTAATTTCTTATTGGCATTTGGATTTGATTTTTCCCATAGCTCACCCAAGGCACGCTTATACTCCGTCGGAAACACTTTGATAAATTGACCAAGTGCCGCATCCCAATCTTTCAAGATGGCTTTAGCCTGTTCAGAGCCGGTATAGCGGAAGTGTTTTTCGATCAAATCTTTCAGTATTTCTTCATCTGTCAATCGGTCACCACCGTCTTTTACATTTAGTGGGGCATGCCATTGTGCTTGCGGTATGGTTGCTATCTGCGCAGCTGAACTAAGCACTGGCTCTAAAGTTGCCATCGTGGTGTTACAACGCTTTGCAAATAAGCCATCCTCATCAAAAACATATGCAATACCACCGCTCATACCAGCCGCAAAATTACGGCCGGTATTTCCTAGGACAACAACAGTCCCACCAGTCATATACTCAGCCCCGTGGTCTCCTGTGCCCTCTACAACCGTTAGTACTCCGGAGTTTCTTACCGCAAAGCGCTCGCCGGCCACACCATTAAAGTAAGCCTCCCCAGCAATAGCGCCATATAGAACAGTATTGCCAACAATAATGTTTTCTATCGAGTTACCTTTAAATTCATGTGGCGTTCGCACAATCACCCGTCCTCCAGACAGACCCTTGCCAACATAATCATTACCATCACCCACTAAGTCAAAAGTAATACCCTTTGCTAAGAACGCCCCAAAACTTTGGCCAGCAGTGCCATTTAACTGGATGTGAATCGTGTCATCAGGCAAACCAGCGTGACCATATTTTCTTGCGACACGCCCAGAAAGCATGGCCCCAACTGTACGGTTAACATTCTTCACTGGGTGAATAAAAGATACCCGCTCTCCCCGCTCAAGAGCCACACTAGACTTTGCTATTAAGTCTTGATCAAGCGCTTTTTCAAGATTGTGATCTTGCGTCGTAACTTGACGCTTATCAGGATTTAACTGGTGCAGTGGCTGCGCAAAGATTTTCTTGAAATCTAGGCCTTTGGCTTTCCAGTGATCAATGCCTTTTTTGGTATCTAGTAAATCAACTCGCCCAACTAATTCATCAAAAGTCCGAATGCCCAACTGCGCCATAATTTCTCGTACTTCTTCGGCGATGTAGAAGAAAAAATTCACGACATATTCTGGCTTACCTGAGAATTTCTTTCGTAATACCGGATCTTGCGTTGCCACTCCTACTGGACAAGTATTCAAATGGCACTTGCGCATCATGATGCATCCCTCGACCACTAATGGCGCAGTTGCAAAACCAAACTCCTCAGCGCCTAATAATGCTCCAATCACAACATCTCGACCAGTTTTCATCTGACCATCTGCTTGAACACGGATACGCCCTCGCAGTCCATTTAAAACAAGGGTTTGTTGCGTTTCTGCTAAGCCTAATTCCCAAGGGGAGCCTGCATGTTTGATCGAAGACAAAGGCGACGCACCTGTGCCACCATCATGACCTGAAATCACTACATGGTCTGCTTTTGCTTTTGCTACGCCAGCCGCAACAGTCCCAACACCAACCTCCGAGACAAGCTTGACGGAAATATCCGCCTGTGGATTGACATTTTTTAAATCATGTATCAGCTGCGCCAAGTCTTCGATCGAATAAATATCATGATGTGGTGGTGGTGATATTAAGCCAACGCCAGGTACTGAATAACGTAATTTACCAATATAGTCGGATACTTTTCCACCAGGAAGTTGACCGCCCTCACCAGGCTTTGCCCCTTGCGCCATCTTAATTTGGATTTGATCTGCAGAAATCAAATACTCTGCCGTTACTCCAAAGCGGCCTGATGCCACCTGTTTAATTTTTGACCGTAATGAGTCTCCAGGAAGGAGTGCAATATCGGCTTCAATGACTTCTTTACCCAGTTGACTAGCAATCGTTTGGCCAGCCGCAATAGGTATTCCTTTCAGTTCATTACTATAGCGATTTTGATCCTCACCACCTTCCCCTGTATTGGATTTACCACCAATTCGGTTCATTGCTACAGCTAGGGTCGCGTGTGCTTCTGTGGAGATTGAGCCTAAGGACATCGCACCGGTTGCAAACCGTTTTACGATTTCTTTTGCAGGCTCTACTTCGTCCAACAAAATTGCTTTACTTGGGTCTAATTTAAATTCAAATAAACCGCGTAATGTCATATGACGCTTACTCTGATCATTGATTAAATGAGCATACTCTTTGTACGTTTTATATCCGCCGTTTTCCGGACCTGAGCGCGTAGAATGTTGCAATTTTGCAATCGAATCGGGCGTCCACATATGATCTTCGCCCCTGACCCGGTAGGCATATTCACCCCCGGCTTCGAGCATCGTAGTTAATGTCGGATCTTCTCCAAATGCTAACTGATGCATTCTAATTGACTCTTCTGCAACATCAAATATTCCTACACCACCGATATT
>CALPOM020000074.1 GCA_943325205.2 Thermoflexus hugenholtzii JAD2
AAAGTGTTAGGAGACTTAAGTACGGCGCAGTTTAGTACCTTTATGGTGACAATGACAAGTTGGGTTGCACCCAAAGAGGGCTGTGCCTATTGTCATAATCTTGAAAATTTAGCGGATGATAGTAAGTACACAAAAGTTGTTTCTAGAAGCATGATTGAAATGACTCAAAATATCAATGCGAATTGGAAGTCACATGTCCAAGAAACTGGCGTTACTTGCTATACCTGTCATCGTGGCAATAATATTCCGCAAAATGTTTGGTTTAAATCACCGCCTCAAAAAGGTGGGAATATGTTGGGCAACTTAAATGAGCAAAATAGCGCATCCCCGAGTGCTGCTTATAGCTCATTACCGAATGAAACCTATTCCAAGTTTTTGCTTGCTAGTAATCCAGCACGCATACAAGGTAAAGATGGTTTACCCAATGGTAACAAGCATTCGATTCAGGCGACTGAGGAGGTGTACGGTATCATGATGCATTTTTCTCAGTCACTCGGTGTGAATTGTACGTATTGTCACAACACCCAAGCATTTTCGGATTGGACACATAGTACGCCGCAGCGGGCTCAGTCTTGGCATGCTATTCAGATGGTCAAAGATGTTAATAATACGTTCATGGTGCCATTAACTAGTACTTTTCCGAAGCATCGTCTCGGCGAAACTGGTGATGTAGCGAAGGCCAATTGTGCGACTTGTCATCAAGGTGTTAATAAACCGCTTTATGGTAAGAGCATGCTGTCTGATTATCCTTACTTAACTAAGCCTGCTACTGAGGTTAATGCAAAAACAGTGGCAATGAAATGATTGAATTGGTGTTGTAGCGCTGTCATTGTAGCGTCTTAGGGCGCTACTTTTTTGAACCTTGGGTAATTATGGACACACAAGTTGACCGATTTAAGATCCCGTTTCTAGTAGAGGCAGAAAATGTCTTTCCTGAGGGATCTCGAGTCATTGTTATCGGCTCAGGGTTTGGTGGGCTTGCTGCAGCGATTCGGTTAGCGGTTAAGGGCTATGAAGTGACTGTCCTCGAAAAATTGGACGCGCCGGGTGGTCGAGCATATGTGCATCACCGCAACGGTTACACCTTTGATGCTGGACCAACCATTATTACGGCGCCATTTTTGTTGGAAGAATTATGGCAGTTGTGTGGTAAATCGATGGCAGATGATATTGACTTACGTTTAATGGATCCCTTCTATCAGGTGCGATTTAATGATGGTCGTATTTTTAATTACACCGGTGATCCTGAAAAAATGCGGCACGAAGTGGCCAAATTTTCTCCAGAGGATTTACCCGGCTATGAGCGATTTTTACAAGAAGCAGAAAAATGCTATCGCTTAGGATTTCAAGATTTAAGTACGGTTGCTTTTACGACTTTTTGGGATTTATTAAAAGCCGTGCCGAGCATGATCAAAATGCGCGCCTGGGAGAGTATTTATCAATTAGTTGCGCGACACATTAAAAATCCGCAATTACGACAGGTGATGAGTTTTCACCCTTTGTTGATTGGTGGAAATCCTTTTTCTGTTACAGCGGTATATGCCCTGATTAATTCCTTGGAGCGTAAGTGGGGCGTACATTCTGTGATGGGTGGAACAGGTCAGCTCATCCTTGGCTTAGTGAAGTTGTTGCAAGGGCTTGGGGTCCAAATTCGCTATGACAGCACAGTCAGTAAAATTAATATTGAGAACAATCAAGTAACAGGGGTAACGCTTCAAAATGGGCAGATTTTATTTGCCGATAAAGTGGTATCCAATGCTGACTCAGCATGGACTTATAAAAATTTGATAGAACCCCAACACCGCCAGCACTGGACAAACCGTAAAATTGATCACGGTAGCTATTCCATGAGCTTATTTGTTTGGTATTTTGGGACGAACCAACCATATCCTGATGTGCCCCATCATATGATGCTTCTCGGAGATCGTTATCAAGGGTTATTAACAGATATCTTTCAGCGGCATATTTTGGCTGATGATTTTAGTTTATATTTACATCGTCCAACTGCTACAGACCCTTCTTTGGCACCACCTGGTTGTGACACTTTTTACGTCTTATCGCCTGTGCCGCATTTAGATAGTGGAACAGACTGGGCCGCGCAGACGGAGTCATACCGGTTGAAAATTCAGCGTTATTTAGAAAAAACAGTCTTACCGGGACTTGGTGAGCATTTGACAGAGTCGTTTTGCATGACGCCACAGGATTTTAAAGATCGTTTGTTATCGGTCAAGGGTGCGGCTTTTGGTTTAGAGCCTTTACTTTTGCAGAGTGCATGGTTTAGGCCCCACAATTTGAGTGAAGACGTGCAAGGCCTTTATATGGTCGGTGCCAGTACGCACCCTGGTGCGGGCATTCCTGGAGTTTTATCCTCGGCGAAGGCTTTAGACAGTGTCATTCCTCAATTAATCCGGAAAAATAATTATGTTAATTAAACAGTGGTTTGACTCGGGTTTTTTTGGAGGCCGTCAGCAATTGATTTCTGGCACATCAGGATCCTCAGAGGCAGACGTGAATCAATGTGAAGAGTTAATGCGCGGGGGCTCGAAATCATTTTTCTCTGCCTCACGTGTATTACCCAAGCGGGTGCGCTATCCAGCAATTGCTTTATATGCATTTTGTCGCTTAATGGATGACATTATTGATGATGGTCAAGACGACGAACACATCATTTTGCAATTACAAAAGCGCTTAGATTTAATTTACGCTGGCACCCCAATGGCAGTTCCAGCTGATCGTGCATTATCCGAAGTGGTTTTGCAATTTTCTATTCCAAAAACTTTATTAGAAGCCTTATTAGAGGGTTTTAAATGGGATAAGCAAGGTCGTCAATACGAATCGATTGAGGCTTTGTATGACTATGCAGCGCGCGTCGCTGGCTCGGTTGGGGCCATGATGTGCCTGATTATGGGCGTGAAGAATGAAAGGGCTTTGGCGCGGGCTTGTGAGTTGGGCTTAGCCATGCAGTTAACCAATATTGCCAGAGATGTTGGAGACGATGCCCGAAATGGTCGTTTATATTTACCAAGGGCGTGGTTAAGAGAAGAGGGAGTAGATCCCGATGCATGGCTTCTAAAGCCCAGTTTTACGCCTGCAATTGCTCGGGTTGTTAACCGCTTATTAAAAAATGCTGATGAGCTATATGCGCGGTCACAAATTGGCATTGGTCAATTACCGCGCGATTGTCGTGCTGCAATTTTTGCCGCACGACTTGTCTATGCGCAGATTGGGCGAGAAATCGAGCGACATCATTTAGATTCGGTATCACGTCGCGCGGTCGTGTCTGGCATGCGGAAAAAAATATTAATGATTCGTTCTTTAGGTGCTTTTATTTACTCGAAGGGGGATGATCATGACTTAGTTCCTATTCGAGCTATTCAATATTTAGTCGACGCATCACCGAAAGAAAGTTCTAATAAAAAACATACTGGTAGTTTTGAGCAGCGCATGATTTGCATTATTCATATTTTAGAAAAAGCTGAGTTACATCGGATGCAGTCTCATTTACATCAGTAACCTTTGGCGGTGATTGAACCTTTATGGGTAGGAACTATTTTTAGGTTAGATCACGCGATGAGTGAAAGACCGTTCTTAATTCGATGGATCCGTAGAAATAGGTTTTCCCCCCTGTACTTTTGCAAGTAAAAGCTCGGCAGCTTCGACGGCTTCTTGGGCGTTTAGTCCGATGATATCTGCCTGAACTTGGGATATGAGTTCTGGATGGGCAATAAATAGTGGTCCACCAACCATGATGCCGACTTCGGGGTTTTTTGAAGCGTTTTTTAGAGTTTGAATGAAGTTATTGAGTTCCGCAAATTGCTCTTGGATGCTGACAGAGATGCCGATTAGATCAAACCATTCATTGGAAGTTTTTGCGACTATTTCTGATTTTTGGGCGGATAACTCTCCCCAAACTTTCCAGCCAGCTTTTCTAAAGAATTCTGAAACCATGAATAATCCTAGAGTATGCTGGGATCCTGTCATCGGAATGAGCATCGCCTTGGGGCTATATTGAGAAGTCCGAGAATACTCTTGGAAAACGGGCGACAGATCATGCATAATTTGTTTCATTCGCCACAGACCAATTGTCACGTCAACAAAAGAGCACATATCCTCATTCCACATCTCCCCAAGCCTTCTCGCGCTTGGCGAGATGAGGCGTAAATAAATTTCTTCTAGGGGAATGCCAGCAGCACAATAATCAGTAATACGCTGTTCAGCTTGACTAGCGTCTTGTAGGATTAAGTCAACGAGTTCTTGTACTTTTTGAGGATGTTCGATGGACTCGGATAGGGCCTGTTTAGCTTGCTGCTGGCTTTCTGTATTCGGGTGTGAGGCGATCAACTGAGGAATAATACTTGTCTCAATCGTGTCGACTAGCCAGTTAAGGTGTTCTTGCGGACCCGCATGGATTGGCACACCATGAGAAGAGGGTATAGGGGATTTTTCTGGCAGGCATTCTTGCCAATTCTGTATATCTTGTTGATTAGAACTTGGAGATTTAAAAAATCTTGACTGGAAGTCTTCTAATGTCTCTGAGAGATGCGTTTTTATTTGGATAGCAACTTCTTTAATTGGCATTTTTTTATTGAATAGATTAATTGTTTAGTACGAATAACCCAAAAAAGAAGCTTTGTGTCTCTACTCGAGTAATTGATATTTTTTATACAGTGACTTATTAAACCATAGGTGAATAATTTTTTTTCATGCTCTAGGGTAAGTGATATCTAGGGTTAATACTAATATGTAAATATCAATAGTCGTATCATTATGTAACAATTAGTTTACACTCGTGTTTTAGCATTATTTGTTTACCTGAAGAAAGGTTAATGGTGGGGCAATCTGTAGAAAACAAGCCTGTTTTGAACTTTAATTTGGTTTTGCTGACGATGGATACGCATTTAAATAGTGCGGCCAAGCGAGCACAAGCTCGCCTACAAAAAAATATCCCTGGATTTCATTTAAGTGTCCATTCGGCTAGCGAGTACAGTGCATCCGATAAATCTTTAGTGGCCTGTAAAAAAGATATTGCTACAGCTGATTTAATAGTAGTCACTATGCTCTTTTTAGAAGATCATTATTTGCCGATCCTAGAGGATTTAAAGCAACGGCGTGAAAATTGTGATGCAATCGTTTGTGCAATGTCTGCTGGTGAAGTTGTCAAGCTAACTCGCATGGGTAAGCTCGATATGAGTAAGCCAGCGAGTGGTCCGATGGCATTTTTGAAAAAACTAAGAGGTAAAGCGGGTAAAGATAAAACGGCGACTGCAGGAGCGAAGCAGATGAAAATGCTGAACTTCATCCCCAAAATGTTGAAATTTATTCCTGGTACTGCACAGGATGTACGGGCTTATTTTCTGGCTCTGCAATATTGGCTTGGTGGGTCAGAAGATAATCTTTTCAATATGATGAATTATTTGATGCATCGTTACGCAGACGATTCAAAAGCATTCGTTAAAAAGAATATCAAGGTGATTGAACCTGTTCAGTATCCTGATCTTGGGGTGTATCACCCGCGGATGAAAAATCGCTTTAGCTCAGATTTGGATGCTTTACCTACAGTCATTCCTGATAAGAGAGCACGTGGAAAAGTTGGATTATTACTTTTACGTTCGTACTTGATCTCGGGTAATAGCGGACATTATGACCCAGTGATTGTTGCCCTTGAGGCGCAGGGGTTTCAAGTCATTCCTGCCTTTGCAGCTGGTTTAGACTCACGACCTGCGATTGACGCTTTTTTTATGAAGAATGGCAAAGTTACTATAGATGCCCTAGTTTCTTTGACAGGTTTTTCTCTAGTAGGTGGCCCAGCATATAACGATGCCAAAGCTGCCGAAGAAATTTTAACTAAACTCAATGTGCCATATATTGCAGCCCACCCTGTGGAGTTTCAAAACTTAGAGCAGTGGGGTGGTTCAGACCGTGGTTTAATGCCGGTTGAAAGTACCATCATGGTTGCTATTCCCGAACTTGACGGCGCGACTGTGCCAATGGTTTATGGTGGTCGCCCGGGAGCAGCTAAAACAACCTGTCAGGGATGTGAACAACGGTGTACTTTTACGGAGGAGCACAATCCACAGGATATGTTCACCTGTATTGAGCGAACCGCTATGTTGGCGGCGCGAGTGGCTAAGCTAGTTGACCTGCGTAAATCAGAGAACGCCAACCGAAAAATTGCCATCGTCATTTTTAATTTTCCGCCGAATGCCGGCAATATTGGCAGTGCAGCCTATTTAAGTGTTTTTGAGTCCTTGCATCATGTCTTAGTAGAGATGCGTCAGAAAGGCTACACGGTAGAAGTCCCTTCGACCGTCGATGAGTTGCGGGAACGGATTTTAATCGGGAATGCAAAACAGTATGGAGCTGATGCGAATGTGCATACGCTGATACCCACGAGTGAGCATATCCAAGGTGAGCGATGGCTCAAGGAAATCGAATCGCAATGGGGTCCAGCGCCAGGCAAACAATTATCAAATGGTAACGGTATTTTTGTTTTAGGTAAGCAGTTTGGCAACATCTTCATTGCGGTGCAGCCCTCATTTGGTTATGAGGGTGATCCAATGCGGCTATTATTCGAAAAAGGTTTTGCACCAACGCACGCATTTTCAGCCTTTTATCGATACTTAAAAGAAGGTTTTGAAGCGAGTGCAGTATTGCATTTTGGGACACATGGAGCATTGGAGTTTATGCCTGGAAAGCAAACTGGCATGAGTGGCGGTTGTTGGCCTGATCGGATGATTAGCACCTTGCCGAATTTTTATTTATACGCCTCAAATAATCCCTCTGAGGGAGCAATTGCAAAGCGTCGAGCTGGCGCAACATTAATTAGCTACTTAACACCGCCCGTTACGCAAGCTGGTTTATATGCTGGTTTAGCTGATTTAAAATCTTCTATTGAGCGCTGGCGTGCTCTAGACCCAGCCGCCGATATTCAGCGCAGAGATTTAACAATATTAGTGCAAGCCCAGGCTGCCCAAATTGATTTATGTCCGGCGCAGCCATTGTGGGAGACGCAGGATATCCATGCTTTAGAAAAGCGCGTATCTGATTTATTTAATGCCTTACTAGAGTTGGAATATACCTTGATACCCCATGGGTTACATGTCGTTGGTCAGGTTCCCAATGAGTCTGAGCGCTCTGGTTTATTACAAGCTATGCTGGAGGTATCGCTGGGTCAGCCACCTCAAGATGGCGTTGTAAAAGATTTGTTAGGCGGTTTGTCTAGTGACCAGATTGTGATCAAATATCCTAGTCTCCTAGAAAATATTGAACAGGAACAATTAATCATTTTGTTAGATAAGATGATTGCGTCTAATCAGTTGATGTTACAAGAAACCGAAGTGGCGGGAATTTTAAAGGCTTTGGATGGGCACTATATTGCCCCTGCTGCCGGTGGTGATGTGATGCGAAATCCCGATGTACTACCAACAGGTAGAAATTTGCATGGCTTTGATCCGTTCAGAATCCCCAGTGTGTTTGCTGTTCAGGATGGTGCTAAGCAAGCACAAAAAATTGTTGAAAAATATATGGCAGATGGTAATACGATACCAGAGTCAATTGCCATCGTATTGTGGGGTAGTGATAATTTGAAGTCCGAGGGTGGTCAAATAGGTCAAGCTTTGGCTTTAATGGGGGCTCTACCAAGATTTGATAGTTACGGTCGCCTCGCAGGTGCGACTTTAATTCCTCTAGCTGAACTAGGTCGACCAAGAATTGATGTCGTGATTACTTTATCGGGTATTTTTAGAGACTTAATGCCTTTACAAATTAAGTTGTTAGCGGAAGCTGCTTTTCTTGCTGCGAGTGCAGATGAGCCACTAGAGCAAAATTTTATTCGTAAACATGCTTTGGCTTATCAAGAGGAGCATGGTTGCGATCTAGAGACAGCTGCTTTACGCGTTTATGGCAATGCAGATGGGGCTTATGGTGCTAATGTCAGCAATATGATTGAAAGTAGCGTGTGGGACGAAGAGGATGAATTAGCCGAGACCTACACCAGAAGAAAAGGTTTTGCATTTGGTAAAGCGGGCAAGCCAATACAAAATAATCAAATTTTAAAAAGTGTTTTAAGTAATGTTGATTTGACCTATCAAAATCTCGATTCGATGGAGCTTGGGGTGACCACGATCGATAATTATTTTGACACTCTCGGCGGCATAACAAGAGCCGTTAGACGTGCCAAAGGTGGTCAGGACGTACCAGTTTATATTGGCGACCAGACTAAGGGTGAGGGGGCTGTTCGTAGTCTTTCTGAGCAAGTCTCTTTGGAGACTAGAACGCGAATGCTCAATCCAAAATGGTATGAGGGAATGCTGGAGCATGGTTATGAGGGTGTTCGTCAGATTGAGGTGCACATTACGAATACGATGGGTTGGTCGGCAACGACTGGTCAGGTACAGCCATGGGTTTATAAGCAATTAACAGAGACCTTTTTACTAGATCCCAAGATGCGTGAGCGCTTAGCCCAGTTAAACCCTACGGCCGCTTTAAGAATGGGTAATCGCTTGTCGGAGGCCTCCCAAAGAAATTACTGGCAACCCACTGAGCTCATGAAAAATCAAATGCAACAAGCTAACGATGATTTAGAAGATCGATTAGAAGGGGTTTATGATGGTGTTCAGGTTGCTTGACGAACTGGAGATTTAAAATGAAATTGAGTTACCTCGATTGAATGAAGCATCATCTAGGACAAAAATTTTGGAATTCTAGGCATTCTCCAAGGTAGCATGAGGCGAACAATCGTCGAAGAAAATCGTGGGATATTGAGAGTTTCATGCATTGCTACAATATTTTCACCTAACCAGTTAGCGCCCAAAATAGACCGAGTATAAAAGGGCGTATCTTCTAGATTTTGTATGACCTTGACTGGTGACTGTTCACTGCGAAGGTGGCGTTGAATTCTCCAAAGGCTCATCGGTAATGCATACCTAGGACCTGAACTGACCTCTTCAACTTGCCCCGATTTAGTAAACCGAAGTGCTAATAGCGAATTTTTGCCACTTTTTTCTCGAACGTCATAAATCACCACTGTACTTCCATCAGACATTAAGGCTCTAGCCCAGTCCCACTCTAAAAATGGTTGATCAATCGCTTCATCACCTTCATTGGAGTCCAGATAGGCGTGGCCATGCCATCGTATATTGGGGTTAGATAACTGTACTTCGACTCGCGAAGTTGGCGCTAAAGGGCCCCAGTGATGTTTTTTTCCAGCGTCGAGCGGGACGGAATAATTAAAGAGTGTCTCTGGATAGACTTTGATCTGCCCCCGTACGGACTGAAAAAAAGGCACAGCTCTCTCGTGTATATCAATAACTAGGGCTTGGCCATCCCAATGCAGTTGGCTTGGACCAATTTGAAAGCGCTCTTCGTCGCGATAAATCCATTTACCACCTCGTTCAGTCATTGTCCAACGTTTTTTTCCTGGACTATAGACGGCAACATTTAGGCAGCAGTATTGATTTGGGTCGGCAGGACTCTTTTGATTTGCCCAGGCATAGTATGGAGAAAAAACACTACCAACAAAAGCGATGATCGTAATGCCGTGTTGTCCATCGTCACTGATTGCATCGATGTACCACCATAAATAACCACCATGAGGGACTACTTGGTCAAAGCGTGGCGCTCCATGAGGGTGGCGGCCGCCAATCGACCGGATAGAGCTGCCATTGGGACTCCCGGACCTGGATGAACGCTGCCCCCCGCTAGGTAGAGATTGTGGATTGCTGATTTGGAACTGGGGCGTGCAAAGGAGCTCATCCAACCGTGGGTTGCCATGCCATAAAGGGCTCCACCGGTTGCTGGAAAGAGTTGGTGAAACATCTGTGGCGTAGTGCGGATTGTATTGGCAGTTGTCGGATATATTTCTAGACCACTCTGAGCTAGGAGGGAAAAGACTTGTTGTTCGCATTGGGCAATTTCCTTATCGTTTGGTGGTTGATCACCATTGGCTGGCGCGTTTACCAGGATTAATAATCGTTCAGTGAGTTGCTGAGTTGATGACTTATCTGGGTTACTGTGCAATCGATCTTGAGCGCAAATATAAACAGTTGGGTGCGTGGGTAAGCGATTTTGTTGAAAGATATCGGTAAATTCTTGATCGTAATTTTGATCAAAAAAGACGTTATGACGACTGAGTTCAAAAGAGCTTTTCGGTATTTGCATAGACCAGGTCATTGCAGAAAGTGATCGTCCCGTTGGCGATACTGGAGTTGCTAAACGCGTTTGCTCGCCCAGTAGGCCGGTGGATAGGGCAGCAACATCCCCATTAAAAATAATACTATCAGCAGGAATGAATTCACCACTCTGAAGTTCAACCCCTTGTACGTAATTTTGGTGAGTTTGTATGCGTAGGGCCGTTTGACCCGTGATGATTTTTGCGCCGCGATTTGTAGCTAGTCGAGCAATGGTTTGGGGAATAGCAATCATGCCCTCTTTGACTGACCATACTCCAAGCATTTCAACGTGAGCAATGAGCATCAGGGTGGCAGGGGCTAAATACGGTGATGAGCCACAATAGGTCGAGTATCTACCAAATAATTGTTGTAAGCGTGGGTCTGGAAAAAACTGCTCGAGGGATTTCCATAACGAGCTAAACGGACCAATATGAAGGAGTGATTTCGTCCCAGAGATTCCTAGTTGGGTGATCATACTGGTAAATGACGGGCGTTTACCTTTGATATATGGTTTTTCTAGGGCGTTATAAACCTGTTTACTCACCTCGCAAAATTCTAAAAATAAACGTTCTTGTTTGATACCAGAAAAGTCTCGAATTGCCTGGGCACTTTTTGAAATATCGGCATATAAATTGAAAGAGTCTTTCTGCCAATAATGTTTTGCTAGGACAGATAATTCTTGGATATCTACTTCTTTTTCGAAATTGCAATCACACGCTTGAAAAAGTTCATCGAACACCCAGCGCATGGTGAATACGGTTGGACCAGAATCAATGCCAATGCCTGCACCATGCACATCAACTTGGCGAATTTTGCCACCCACCGTGGGCATTTTTTCGATGAGGGTAACATCATAGCCATGGTGCGCTAGTTCGAGGCAGGCTGTTAATCCGGCAATGCCGCCGCCGATAATTGCAACTCGGTGTTTATTCAAAACACTGCCCTCGCCAGGTACCTTGAGGATTAATTGGTTTAAAGCGAGTAAACATCGACTCAGAAAAGTATTGACCCTGCAGTGCGCTTCGAAT
>CALPOM020000075.1 GCA_943325205.2 Thermoflexus hugenholtzii JAD2
GTGTGTAGTCAGCATAGAATAAAAAGAGAGATCGATGTCAAATATATTAATAAAAAATGCCATGATTGTATCTATGGATGAGGCTACGGGGGACTTTGATTGTGGCGATATCCTCATTGAGGGCGATGTTATTAGTGCAATAGGTGTTGGTATTTCAAATAAGGATGCATCGATTATCGATGCGCAGGGTAGCATCGTAATTCCGGGATTAGTGAATGCGCATACGCACACTTGGCAAACCGCCTTGCGAGGTGCGAGCAGCAATTGGACGATCTTAGAATATTTTAAAAATATGCACGCTGGGTTAGCAACGAATTTTGTGCCGGACGATGTCTATATTGCTAATTTGTTTGGCGCATTAAATCAAATTAATTGTGGAACGACTACTTTAGGTGATTGGTGTCATAACAATCCGACGCCAGCGCATACCGATCGCGGTATTGATGGTTTAGAAGAATCGGGTATACGGGCAGTATTTTTCCATGGATCGCCTAAGCCAGATCCAAAGCCAGGACAAAAGCATTTTAGTGAAATACCACATCCTAGATCGGAGATTGAAAGACTACTTGCTACCCGGTTTAAAAACCCCAATACTTTAGTCACCTTAGGTATGGCAATTTTAGGGCCGCATTATTCAACCTATGAGGTTGCTGTAGAAGATTTCTTATTAGCTCGGGAACTAGGATTGATTGCCAGCATGCACTGTGCAGGAGCAGAGGCGAAGACTCCGGACGGTTGGGATCGTTTAGCTAAAGAGGGTCTTTTAGGAAGTAATAATAATATTGTGCACGGTAATAATTTAACTGACGAGCAGTTAAAGATGATGATTGATTTAGGCGTTACTTTTAGTCTTACGCCAGAAATGGAGATGGCTCAGGGGCATGGTTACCCTATTACTGGACGATTAAAAGCATTAGGTAGCGCACCTTCTTTAGGCGTAGACTTAGAGTCTGGAATTTCCGGGGATATGTTTACTGTTGCGAGGATGGCGATGGGGATGCAACGTGCTATCGATAATGCCCAATCTAAAGAAGCTTATGGGAAGTTACCTGATACATCAACCATTACTTGTAAAGAGGCTTTGGAATGGATCACCATTCGTGGTGCGCAGGCACTGAAGATGGAAGATCAAATCGGTTCTTTGCGGGTTGGGAAAAAAGCAGATGTAGTTATTATTCGGGCCAGTGACATCAATATGTGTCCTGTGCATGATCCGATATCTTCAGTAATTATGCAAACTAGTTTGCATAATATTGATACAGTAATTATTAATGGTGAGATGAAGAAGAGAAATGGTCAGCTTTTATATGAAAATTTGCATACAGGTAAATTAAAGCTTGAGGAGTCTGGTAAAAGACTGATGAAACAATTGCGTTCTGCGGCACACTAAAAAAATAATCAAGCTATATTTATGATTTAAATATCATACATATTGTTCATTGATCTAGGAGACGGCAATGTTAAGTAGTACATTACTGCAATCACCCATTGCATGGATTGGTGTTGGGAAGATGGGATTGCCATTGATCACGCATTTGCTCAATGCAGGTGTTGTTGTGCATATTTACGACCCAAGTACAGAGCGCGCTGAATTGTCAAGGACTCTAGGTGCAATCGTGCATTCGAATATCCAATCCTTACTATTGCAGTCAAAATATATTTTTTCTTCCTTGCCAAATGATCAAATCTTACTGGATGTAGCAACGAGTCAACATGGCGTCTTACCCTTAGCCCAGCCCGGGAGTACTTTTACTGATACAAGTACAGTTTCTGTGAGCGCTTCTGAGCAGGTGGCTACTTGTGCGAAACAATTTGGAGTGAAGTATGTTCGAGTAGCATTGTCGGGAAATCCAACAGTTGCAAAAGCAGGACAACTAACCATTATGGCTTCAGGCGATCAATCTTCTTATGAGTTGATACTGCCTCTGTTAAGACTTGTTGGAAGTAACCATTTTTATTTGGGAAATCAGGAGCAAGCTAGACTAATGAAGTTGGTTATTAATTTGATGATTTCAGTTTCAGCTGGGATGATAGCCGAAGCATTAGCCTTAGGGCGAAAAGGTGGTTTAGATTGGCAGCAGATGTTAGAGGTCATGGAAACCAGTGCGGTAGCATCACCGATGGTTAAATATAAGACGCCTGTTTTAAAAGATCGAGATTTTACAAGTACGATGTCCGCTATTGCTCAGACCAAGGATATTGATTTAATTTTAGACGCTGCAAAGATACATGGCGTTCCGTTGCACTTAACCGTTACATTAAGGCAGATGTATCAAGCTTTGATTGCTCAAGGTGGTGGTGAAGATGATTATATTGCTATAGTCAAACAAGTTGAAAGATCTGCCGGTCTTAAAGTTGATGGTGTTATCTAGTGCAACCTATATTAGAACTTAAAAATATTTCTAAATATTTTCCAGGTATTAAGGCCTTAGATCAAGTATCTTTTTCAGTAATTCCTGGCGAAGTACATATGTTACTCGGTGAGAATGGGGCTGGCAAATCCACTCTCATGAAAATCTTGTGTGGAGCCTATCAAGCTGACGCTGGGGAGTTATATTATCAAGGTGAGCAGATAGAAATTCATAGTCCAAGTGATGCGAAGAAATTTGGAATAGCTGTTATTTTTCAAGAATTTTCATTAGTACCCTATTTGAACATTGCCCAAAATATTTTTTTAGGCAGAGAGTTACCGGGATGGATTCCTGGCACGATTGATCACGCAAAGATGCATGCTGAGGCACGAAAGCTTCTAGATAGCTTATCTGTTGAATATGACACGCATACTTTAGTCCATACTTTAGGCGTAGCTCAACAACAAATGGTTGAGATTGCCAAAGCCTTATCTCAAAATGCAAAAATTTTAGTGATGGATGAGCCAACGGCAGCACTCTCAGATCGAGAGACTTCTTTACTATTTGAGATGATTCATAAGCTCAAAGCTCAAGGGGTTGCGATTGTATACATTTCTCACCGGATGGCTGAGGTATTTAGTATGGGTGATCGAATATCGGTGTTAAGAGATGGTCAATATGTCGGCTCTGCCGATCCTCAAAAGACCACTCCTGACGAGCTAGTTCAGATGATGGTCGGGCGCACAGTTGATATGGTTTATCAGAAAAATTTTGTTTCTGAACCAGGAGCAATTGCTTTACGTGTTGAGAATTTAAATTCTAGTAACGGGATTCGAGATATTCATTTAGAAGTTCGTTGCGGAGAAATTGTAGGACTTGCCGGTTTGGTTGGCTCAGGAAGAACAGAAGTCGCTCGAGCTATTTTTGGTGCTGATCCAGTTACTTCAGGTCGTGTGGAGATCTTTGGTAAAGATCGAGTGGGTGAACCTTTTCATTCTGTTGAATTAGGGTTATCTTTAATACCGGAAAACCGGAAGAGTGAGGGCTTGGCACTGATTCGAACGGTGGAAGAAAATATTGTATTAGCTGGATTAAAGAAACTTTTTCCGAGTAATTGGATTCGTTTAAGTCGTTCTGAGCAAGTAGCTAATGATTTAATTACTCGGTTAAGAATTGCTACACCATCAGGCAAACGTCCAGCTCTTGTCTTGAGTGGTGGTAATCAGCAAAAAATTGTAATTGGTAAATGGTTATCAACAGAGTCAAAAATATTTATTTTTGATGAGCCAACACGGGGTATTGATGTTGGCGCTAAATCAGAAATATTTTCATTAATTTATAAATTAGTACAGGATGGTGCTGCCGTATTATTAATTAGTTCTGAGCTATCAGAAATAGTGCGTGTTTGTGATCGCGTGTATGTAATGCGTGAGGGAACTATTTCAGGAGAGTTGTCGGGTGATTTAATTAATGAAGCAAACGTTTTAAAACTGGGAATGGCTGATGTCTAATATTCACATACTTTCAAAAAATCTAGGATATCGTAATTATTTTCAACGGATTCCTGGTGTTGCAATGATGTTGATGTTCGGGATAATTTTTTTTGGAATTTTGAGCAAAGATTTTTTATCAGTAAGTAATTTAACGAACATTGGCTTACAGTCAAGTATTCTTTTATTGATATCTCTACCGATGACTCTCGTTATTATGACCGAGGGGATTGACATGTCTATAGGTGCCTTGCTAACCTTTTGCGGGGTGGTTATGGCTTACACCTTATCAGTTACAAATAGTTTGCCAATAGCTATTTGTTTGGCAATGTGCTGTGGATTATTGGTTGGTCTCATTAATGGCAGCATTATTGTCTATTGGAAATTACCACCGTTTGTCGTTACCTTAGGAACTTTAGGAATTTGTCAGAGTTTAGCTTTGGTTGTGACTGATGGTCAGAGCATAACCGATGTCGGTGAAATTGTGCAATTGGCCTATAACGGCAAAGTAGGAGGTGTGGCAATTCCTCTAATATTTAGTGTAATTGCATATTTTATAACGTATTTTTTGTTATATCAGACACGCTTTGGTATTTACGTATGTGCAATTGGTGGAAATCGTGAGAGTTTAAATTTGGCTGGTGTACGGACAAATTTCTACCATTTAGCTGTTTATGCTTTTAGTGGCTTAATGGCTGGTGTAGCATCAATATTATTGACAGCTAGAATGAGTGCAGGTCATCCAACAGCGGCGATTGGAATGGAGTTTGATGCAATCGCCGCTGTTGTTGTGGGTGGTACCTCATTTGAGAAGGGTAATGGTTGGTTACTTGGAACGCTGCTAGGTGTATTAACTGTAGGGGTCTTACGAAATGGCCTCAATTTATTGGGTGTTCCTTCCTCAGTTCAGGTTGCAAGTATTGGGTTACTTGTTTTAGTAGCTTTATTGATTGATAGCATGAAGATGAAATCTTGAGTAAATGATGCCGATATTTCCTAATTTAAATAACTCGGATGAGTTAAAAGCGCTTTTTTATCGTTTGTTTGTTGTGATATTTATTTGTATTGGATTATCTTTTTTATCAGAAGCTTTTCTGACAGTAAATAACTTATTAAATGTATTGCGGCAGGCTAGCCTTTTATTTTTAATGGCTTCTGGTTTGACACTTGTCATCTTAACGGCCGGTATTGATTTATCAGTGGGAGCGAACGTTGGGATGTCAGCCTGTCTGGCTGGAACGGTATTGTTAGCCACTGGTTCGACAACCCTAGGTTTTTTAACTGGAATTTGCTGTGGTGCACTAATTGGTTTAGCTAATGGTTTACTGGTTACTCTCTTACGTCTGCCGTCTTTTATAGCCACTTATGGCATGTTGTGGATCTTGCACGGTATAACCTATTACTTCATGGCTGGAGCGACAATCAATGGTTTTTCGAAATCATTTCGAATGATTGGTAGTGGTTATTGGTTTGGTATCCCTGTTCCCATTTATATGATGTTATTCTTTTTAATCTCTGGCTCTATTTTTCTACGCTATACTATTTTTGGTCAACAAATATATGCTCTTGGAGCTAATCCTGTAACTGCCAGGTTATCTGGTGTTCCTGTAACTAGGCGATTATTACTAGTTTATATTTTGAGCGGAATTACTGCTGGCTTAGCTAGTTTAGTTTTTTTAGCACGCTTAAATTCTGCTGAAGGTGATATTGGAGAAGCTTTAACATTGCCAGCAATTGCTGCAGTACTAATTGGTGGAACTTCCCTATTTGGGGGCGTTGGTACGATGTTAGGAACCTTAATTGGTGCTCTAATCTTGACACTCGTGTTAAATGGGATGAATATACTATCTATTGATGGAAATTTACAAGCATTAGTAACGGGCGTAATTATTATAGTTTCCGTATTATTAGATTTAATCTTACGTAGGAAAAGTGTTGTGTAAGTATAGTGATGTAAATAAATTCAAAAAATACTTTAATAAAAGGGAGACAAAATGAAATTTAAGACTAAAAGAATAGCATTGCTGATGATGGGTTTAACGCTTGGGATGCAGGGTAATGTCATTGCGGCCGATGAAAAGATTGCTGTTTTTACTAAGAATCAGACTAATCCATTTTTTCAAGCCTTTCGTTTAGGGGCTGATTCAGCTGCTAAACAAATGGGAGCATCTACAACCCATTACATTCCTACGAAGCCTGACAGTATTCCTGAGCAGTTGAGTTCTATTGATGATGTTGTTGTAAAAAAACCGAATGGAATTGTATTGATTCCAGTCGATTACAAGGCTATTTCGCCAGGCGTCAAGAAAATTAACGAAGCAAACATTACAGTAGTCAATGCAACGGACAGATCAGAAGGCGGCAACTTTGCAAATTTTGTTGGAGCTCATGACTACAATACCGCGTTTGCTGCGGGTACAGCACTAGTAAAGGCCTTAAACGGTAAAGGGAATGTAATTATTGTTGAAGGTGTTAGGGGAGTACTCGGAAATACGGATCGCGTACGTGGTTTTAAAAATGCCATTGAAAAATCTCCTGATATTAAATTACTAGCATCTCAGCCAGCTAATTATCAACGCTTACAAGCATTGCAGGTTATGGAGAATTTGATGCAAACCTACCCCAAGATTGATGGAGTATTGGCTGCCAATGACGCAATGGCTACAGGGGTTGCGGAGGCATTAGAAGGGGCCAATAGAAAAGCCTTGATAGTTGGAATTAACGGTAGTAAAGAAGCTGTTGAAGCAATTCGTGCTGGCAAGATGCTAGCTAGTGGAGATGCGGCACCATTTTTACAGGGATGTTTTGCAACGATGTCCGTAATTCGTGCGGTTCGTAAAATGCCTGTACCTAAAGAAATTATTTTTCCGGCAATTGTGGTTGAGAAAGCAACTTTAGCAAATTACGACTTACCCCCTGAAAAACAATCCTGTCCAACTTGGGAATCAATTGTTCGATAAGTAATAATCTTACTTGCTTGGCGCAAGAGTAATTGCGCCAATTTTTTTTATCAAGGAGAAGTCCATGAATTTGGAAGTTTTTGATCCGTCTAAGCGTTTTTCTGTTCTCGGAAAATCAATTTTAATCAGTGGTGCGACAGGTTCGCTTGGTAAGGCTGTTGCAATTGGGTTGGCGAAGGGGGGTGCGCGTCTAACTTTGGCCGATAATAATCAAGCGGGACTAGTCGATTTAGAAAAAGACCTTCAAGCTTATGGGGCAGAGGTAGTAACTATCAGTTGTTGGCCAGATACTCCAGAAAATGCTGAACAGATGGTTTCCTTGGCGGTGAAGAATTTTGGTTGTTTAGATGGTGTTGTAGTGACTAATGGGACTAATCACGTTGCAGATATTGTCGACTTACATGTTGATGAATGGCAACGAGTGATGGATGCGAACCTTCGGGCTCCTTGGCTAGTTTGTCAAGCAGCGGGTCGGCAGATGATCAAGGCGGGTAAGGGTGGTAGTGTAGTAATCTTATCTTCGACTAGAGGAAAGTTAGGGCATCCCGCAGGATATACTGCTTATTGCACATCAAAGGCCGGTATTGATTCATTGGTAAGAACTTTAGCTTGCGAATGGGGTCGTCATCAAATCACAATTAATGCCATTGGTCCCACAGTATTTCGTTCTCCCATATCTGCTTGGATGTTTGCCGAAGATGGGCCAGGAAAAATAACCCGTGAAGGAATGTTAAGTCGAATTCCTTTAGGTCGACTTGGGGAGCCAGAGGATATTGTTGGTAGTATTTATTTTTTACTGACATCTGCGGCAGGTTTTATCACGGGTCAAACCATTTATCCTGACGGTGGCTATACAGCTGGATAAATTGTATGAAGGTATCTTTTTAGGAGTTTGAAATGATTCGAGCGGCGGTTGTAGGTTTAGGTTGGTGGGGTAAACAAATTGTTTCATACCTAAAGACCAGTCAGTATATTCAGGTTACTCATGGTGTTGACTTGCAAATTGAGCAACTTAATGAATTTACTCAAGAGCATCATTTAGTGGCATGTCTAGATCTAGATGAAGTTTTAGCGATACCTACAGTAGACGCGATTATTTTAGTTACGCCGCATCGTTTGCACGAAGAGCAGGCATTACAGATTATTACTGCAGGTAAACAACTTTTTTGTGAAAAGCCATTAGCTTTATCAAGCCATGGTGCGAGACTAATTGTGCAAGCCTGTAAAGACAAGAACTTTGTATTAGGGATTGGGCATGAAAGACGTTTTGAAACAGGGCTTGAGGAGCTATTAAAAGCTGTGCAGAGTGGATCATTAGGTCAGATTCTTCATTTAGAGGCAAATGTTAGCCATAATTTATTTGCCAAGATGGATGCGAGTAATTGGAGAGTTCAAGATGAGCACGCACCTGCTGGAGCTTTAACTGCCCTGGGCGTTCATTTAACAGATTTATTCATTTCTTTTATGGGTTGCCCAACACAGGTTCGTGCTAAGACTGCGAGGGTGTTAGAAAATGCAGTTGGCAAAGACCAGGTATTTGTCCAGCTAGATTTTCGTTGTGGAGCGACAGCATCAATCACTTGTTTATCGACCACGCCATTTCATGGCCGAATTACAGTCTTTGGAAGTCTTGGTTGGATAGAGGTGAAAGAAAATGGTAATGTGGACTGGGGATTGCCTTCTGAATTAACGATAACAAATTCGGAAGCAAAAAGAAACCACCAGGTATTTCCAGCAACGAATGTAGTTCTCAAGAACTTTGATTCATGGGCCGCTGCAATTCTTGGTAAGGGAGTTTATCGTTATACCAATGAACAGATTATTGATAATATCAAGGTACTTGAGGCGATTGTTGAATCATCAAATCAACAATCTAAACTCATTCAATTGAAGTAGCTTGAGCAAGTCTTCTATAAAGGACCAAATGCCCATTAGCCGCCGTAAATTTTTAATTAGTGGGACCAGTATTCTTGGTTCTAGTTTGATTGGGTGTGTTGGTATTAGCCCTTCTCAAAAAATATTTGATTCACATTGTCATATCATTGATCCACGTTACCCGATTATTGAAAATCAAGGATACATTCCACCACCTTATACATTAAATGATTATCGTCAGCAAACTAGACCTTTAGGAATTTCTTCAGGGGCTATTGTTTCAGGATCATTTCATGGCTTCGATCAAAGTTATTTAAAAGCTACTTTAGCAGTGCTAGGTCCGCAGTGGGTTGGTGTTACTCAGGTACCAACTTCGATAACAGATCAGGAGGTTTTGGAGTTAACTAAGCTTCGAGTAAGGGCTTTACGATTTAATATCTTCCGCGGCCGAGTTGATTCGGTGGATGAAATTGTCTCCTTTGCAAATAGAGTACATCAACTAGGTAATTGGCATGCTGAAATTTATGCTGACACGGCTGCTTTAGCTCCACATGTAGCTAAATTATCAAAATTACCTAAAATTGTTATTGATCATTTGGGTATGACCGAGAAGGGTTTACCAGTTCTTCTTGATTTAGTAGATGCGGGGGCCTGTGTAAAGGCGACGGGGTTCGGTCGTGTGAATATGAATGTACCTAAAATGCTCGAGGCAGTAGCTAGGCGTAGTTCAAATGCGTTGGTATTTGGGACTGATTTACCATCAACACGCGCTAAAAGACCTTTTGATGTTAGTGATATAACTCTCATCAAAGACGTTTTAGGAAAGTCCTTGTCTGACCTTGTTTTTTGGAATAACCCAAGAAATTTGTATCGATTAGTAGTCTAGGCTGATTTCTAGTTATTGATACTGTCGTGCAATAAACTCCCTCACAGTTTGTCTAGCCTTATTTGTTTGGACACTTTCCTGAGCAACCCATTCATGCTCACTGTCTTTAAAGACAATGAGTTGGCCATTACCGCCTGCTGCTTTATAGCTTTTAATAAATTGTTCTTGAGTGATTGGCAAAACATTATCGTCTAAGTCACCTTGCATGATGAGGAGAGGGGGGAGTTCTACAGACTCTTTTCGATCTAAAATTTCTTGGGGATTACCTTCATGGATTGACTCCATAGGTCGAAAATAATTAATATTATTTGTAATCATATGTGGCCGTTTTAGCTTTAGAGCATTTTGATAACGGGCATAGGGATTACTAATTGGTGACCTAACCATGATGTAGTCCACTCTAGCATTGATTTGCGGCGCTTCATGAAGGACTAGTGAGTTATACCTTGGATCATTGGGCCGAAGGCCAAGTAATTCTGCAATATGTCCCCCGCTAGAACTACCATATAGACCAATTTTGGATGTATCACCTCGCCATTGCTTAGCATGATGTTTGACCCAGCGAACGCCATAATTTGCATCTAGGACATTTGCAGGATAGGGTAGTTCTTTTGCGGAGGTCAAATCAATAGCTATTACTAAAACGCCACTTTCGGCAATAGCTCGGTTCATTGGTTGTTCAGCAAAACGATCTTTATTATTCCATGCACCACCATGCAGATCAATTACTGTTGGGAATGGACCTTTTCCAGCAGGTTGGTAGATTCGAGCCATCAAAGATCGGCCACTAGCCGTTTTACGATACTCTACTTCTGTAATGGTGATTTGTAGCTTGGCTTGCGGGTTATATTGAATCCGGTCGTTAGCATGGATTACTGGAGTAATTAATAGACTTGCCAGAAGTAGATAAAAACTTTTAGCGCTAAAAGGTCGGTACGAGAGAATCTTCATCAATTAGAACCTTCAAATTATGAAATTAAATAAGTTGATCTATGACTTTATCAATTCCTGCTTTAGCGCATGCTTCGTCTTTATCGCCACCAGGTGCACCGGAAATACCAACTCCAGCAATCGTGTCATCTCCTACCTTAATTGGTAGGCCACCCCGATTAGCAATCACATTACTCAAATGAATAAGAGCGAAAGCGGGATCATTTTTTAAGCGTGTTTCAGTATCGCCAGATGGGCTACGAAATGTCCTAGATGTATAAGCTTTTCGCATGCTATTTTCTACTGTATGGGGGCCTGTATTGTCGCCTCTTACTTGTGAGATGATTTCTCCAGCACGGCCAACAATAGTTACTGAAACGTTATATCCATTTGCTTTACAGGCTGCAATAGCCGTTTGTGTAATAGTAATTGCCATCGCTGCTGTCAAATCTTTTCGAGCAAGTAGTTGTGCCTGCGTTGAGATACAAAAACTAGTAAGAACTAGTAGACCGATTAACGATGAAAATTGATTGCATGATATTTTTAGCATGATGAATTCCTAAGAATGAAATTAGCGAAA
>CALPOM020000076.1 GCA_943325205.2 Thermoflexus hugenholtzii JAD2
TCTTCGTACTCAAGTTGCAAGTGCCTTAGCTAAAAATCATGGGCCGCTTGGATACCTCAATCCAAATATTTTTGACAGTCGATATAATCATCAAAAGTTAATTGAACTTGTTACCCGGCAATCTCATCTACAAAATTCAGGTATTTTCAAGAAAAACTATACAACCAAAAATACTAAAAGCCCCTTACAAACCCGAATTTGGATGGTTGTAGAACTCCTCACTCTTAAGGAGGTTTCTACTTTATTTAGCAATCTCAAATTATCAACTGATACTGAAATTATGGAGGCACACTTTGGTTGGAAGTTCCCCCTCCTAAAATCGTGGTTTCGTAATGTTTCTGATTTACGGAATTTATGCGCACATCATGCTAGAGTGTGGAACCGCGAATTTGGTAGCATCCCAGAAACTCCAAGAAAAAATCCTCTCAACTGGCCATCTATTCCGAATTTTATTTCTATCCCAACAAAAACAGGCAAGTCGCAATTTTTAAATCCCCAGCGAAGACTTTACTTTCAGTTGATTGTGATTCAAGCTTTAATCAAAAAAATTCTGCCGATTAATAACTGGGCTAATAATTTAATACACTTACTCGAAAGGAATCATCATGTTTCTATATCACACATGGGATTCCCAAACGATTGGGAATCCCAAAATTTTTGGACAAGTCCGGACGTTTACCGATCTCTTTAACTATGCTAATCTACAAACTTACCAGTCTGCATAAAGAATACTATGGATAGTCCAACTTACTCTAGACCATCTAAAAAATTAATTTCACAAACTCAAGATACAACAAAGGCAAATCAACAACCTAGTTTTTCGGAGATCCAAGCGCAACAATTAACCGAATTGTTGCAGCTTGCAAAAGCTAAATATGCGCATCAAGAATTAACTGTCGCTGAGGTGCGGGCTAATTTTCATGAGGGACTTTCTGAGTCAGAAATACTTCGCATTTTAACTGCATTCCCAGAAGAGGCCAGAGCTGATGTCGTAATGAACGCACTAGCAAAAGGCAATATGCAAGCCGCTACGGCAAATCAATTGCTATCAACCATCTCTTTATTAAAGCGCTGGAGTGCGCAAGAAAAACCGCATCAAGCTTAGAGCTTAATCTTGCTTCGTGAGGAGTTGATTAAATGCAGAAACAAAAGACTCCGTTGGTTGAGCCCCAGCCATTAAGTACTTACCATCTAATATAAATGATGGTACAGAGTGAATGCCTAAGTCCAAATAGTGCTGCTGCATGTGACGAACCTCACTATCAAACTCATTCTGATTAAGAACTTCTATGGCACGATCAGAATTTAAACCAGCTCTTGAAACTGCAGCGATTAGCGTAGTTTGCAAATCCATATTGTCGCGCAGGCAAAAATAAGAGATCAGTAACTCTTTTTTTAATCGGCTCTGAGCTTCTAAGCCATTCTCTAAAGCAGCCCAGTGTAATAATCGGTGTGCATGAAAAGTGTTATAAATTCTTTTGCGCCCTTCTGGATGAAAATCAAAACCCACTTCTTTGGCTCGTAAACGAATCTGCGCTTGATTTTTAGCCATCTGCGCTTGATCAATACCGTATTTCTCAGTCAAATGCTCCATCGCATCTTGTCCACCCACCGGTAAATTAGGATTTAACTCAAATGGTTGAAAATGGACTTCAAATTTAACAGCATCACCGATCTGATCCATAGCCTGAGTTAACGCTCCAAATCCTACGGCACACCAAGGACAAGCAACGTCAGAAACGACATCAATCTGAATAGTCCGCGTCATTTGGATGAGTAACCTATTGCTTGACTACTAGGCATGCTTAACCTAAAAACTCTTTTAAGAGTTTTTCAGGAGAAACTCGAATAGCCGCGCCAGTTGGACAAGCTCGTACACAAGAAGGTCCAGCCGGGATTGTCTTACACATATCACACTTCACTGCGCGCTTGCGAGCTGCAGGATCGTAATCAGGCGCTCTATGGCCCGGCTCTTCACCAAGCCCAAATAATAACCAAGATAATCCAGCACCCTTTTTAGGTGGTTTATTCACTGCCATTTGGATCACACCATAAGGACAATTGCGCTCACAGTTGCCACATCCAATACACGAGTCATTAACAAACACCTCCCCGTTGGAGCCACGAGATAATGCGTCCGGTGGGCAATCTTTCATACAACTTGGGTTTTCACAATGACGGCAAGCAATAGGAATGTGTAATTTAGCGTAAGTCGCCCCAGCAGCGCGCTTTAATCGTGATACGCCGTCATGCGTTTCAGAACATGCTGTTTCACAATTATTACACTGCACACACAAACTCTCATCAATCACTAAAACATCTGAGGCCTCACCCAAACCCTGACTTAAGAAGAAGTTGGCAATACCCGACTGATCCTGTCCAAGAGCCTCATGCGAAGAGTTCTGGCGAGTACGGTCAATCATCTTGGCGCGCATAATCTGCAATAAGACTGGGTTTTTATCGACCATCTTCTTAAAGCTCTCGGCCTTGAGTATCAATACTTCTGTCATTACCACCGCATTCACTGAAGCAGTTCGCTTTGAATTATCTACGAGCGCCATCTCACCAACATAGTTACCCGCAGATACATAAGCCAATATTTGGTCTTTACCATTAATATTTTTAGAGACCGATACTGATCCACTTCGAATTAAATACAGTCCATCAGGCTCATCGCCTTCTTTAAAAATAGTCGTTTTCGCATTAAACCGCTTAATTTCCACCTCTTTGGACAACTCGAGTAAATCATCCACACTAAACACATTTCCAATATAAGTAATCAGCGAATTAATAATAAATCGGGCATCTATCTTTTTACGCGCTTCATCACTTGTCGCAATTAACTTTAATATACCGCGTCGTGCAGTCTCTAAAACTATACAATTTTTACCTGCCTTAATGGTTGCAGTTCTTCTTCGCCCAGAAACTAAGCCCATCTCACCAAAGAAATTTCCTGCTGGCAGAGAAATGACCTGGGGCTTCTCACCTTCCTTCTCAAACTCAATATCAACCGAGCCTTCTAAAATGGTAAAAAAAGTATTGGTATAGTCGTTCTTCTTAAAGATCACCTCACCCGCTTTATATTGGCGACTATGAGACTCCATTAAGATTTCTCTAGCTTGTAACTTTGTTAACGATTTAAATAAGTCAACTCGAGCTAATACTTCATCCAATATCTCTGAAATAGACTTACTCTTTTGCCAACCGGCCAAGCGCTCACGCAAGATCGGTTCATCAACTTGCACCACAGGCAACTGATTAATCGTCTGGACAACCTCATAGCCTTGATTCATGGCCTGCTTAATCAGCGGATAGCCTCCTAGTGCGCCGACAATAAACAAGCCAGGCACATTGGACTCATAGGATTCCGATAAAACAGGTAATGATGTTGGATTTTGATTGGGAAACTGCACCCCAAAACTCTCTACTAATTTACGCGGCGGAATAGCTCCTAACCTGGCGATAATCCGGTGGCAGGGAATCCGCTCCTGGCCATTTTTACCATCAAAAACAAACTCTAGGGGTGGGTTAGATCCAGTCTCAACCACCTCAACCGCAAAAGCTTTATAACAAATTTTTATCTGCCCAGCTTTCTCAGCGGCTAGAACTAAATTGCGATTACCATCTTTACAATACCCAAACTCATCGTCCCGATTCATTAGGTAAACATTATTTTGTTTTGCTAAGCCGATCGCATTTTCAATACCCGCATCACCTGCGCCAATCACAATAATTGTCTCGTCTTTAAACTCTTCAGGATCTGCTAGGGTGTACTGTACTAAAGGTAAACTCTCGCCAGGAACCCCCATTTTACGAACATTTCCCTGTAAGCCTATCCCCAAAATAATTGTTCGGCTAGTGTAGGCAGTCCCGTCTTCACAGGTTACTTGAAAAGGTCCAGAAGCCCCTGTTTTCGATATGCCATTGACCTTCTTTTGATACTCAATATGAATACCCTGATCAGTTAAACCCTTATTCCAATCATTTAGGATAGTTTCACGCTTGCCCTCAGCAAATGGTAAACCACAGCGCAGTGGCAAAACACCAGGCTCAGCCATCACATGCTTACCCTTTTGGTATTTATAGATCGTATCCGAGGCGTGATTCTCTGCTTCTAAAAGTACATGTCGATTACCTAACTCATGCGCCCGTGCGGCAGCAGCTAGGCCAGCAGGGCCAGATCCAATAATGACAACATCATAGTCCGCCTGAACATCGGCAAACATCATCTTTGCTTGATTAGATTGCGGGGTATCCATTATTTTCTTCCGTTTTTATCCTGCATCAATTGACCTAACTTACTATATTCTTCCACAAAATTCTTATGCGCGAAGGTATCCTCATTGGCTAATTCTTTTTTAAGGCGGTCGATGCTCTTCTTCAGTTGCTCAGAAGGACCTCCAGGCGAATTCTCCAACATCAAATTACCGACATTGGCTATAGCCATATAGGCTTGCTCAGCACCTGCATAATCGGTATAACTCGGCCCAGTCTTTACTAGCACCATGAAAATATCTTGTAACTTACCTTGATCCAAATTACTCTTCTCAATTTTCGGAAGTAATTCGGTCACGAGTTTGGAAAGATTCTTTGCCGTCTCTTCAACCCTAGAAAATGCTGCTTGACTACCTTTCGTTGTGTTACCGGTAGTGGCCATCTGCAATTGCATATTCAGTGTATTAAATTGCTTAGCAGCAGCAGTATCTGTAGCTTGTAAGATGGCCTGCACCATCAATAAGCTACTGTCATTTAAACGAACTACGCCAGGCGGCATGGCATTTCGTGAAGACCAGCGCTTGTTACTCATCGGATGATGACAGGCATGGCAATCAAAAAGTACTAATTCTGGGAAAATCCCGTCGTGGTTTCTTTTTGAATCTGCCAGGGTATCTAACATCGACTTAGCTGTCATTAACTGCCCCACTGCCCATGAACGAATCGGCTGCACGTTTCCTTTACGCATAATATAGTCCGAGTCAACTCGGTAATGCGGCGGCTCAATCTTAATAAAGGTATTTAACTCAAATGACATCCTAGGGTGGCCAGCGCCCATAATGCGATGGGTTACAAAACGCGATTCATCACCTACGTGACATGAATTACACAACTTTGCCTGAGCAACAGGATTACTCGTCGGATATAGGCCATTGGCCACATTCTGAGCGTGTGAAACTCCTGGCACTGTGTGGCTCTTTAGCCATTTTTCTGACGGCCCGTGACAGCCCTCGCAACTAACCCCCTCCGACATTAAAAAGCGCTCACCACGCAATTTTGGTTGCGGATTGTGCGCATGGCAGTCCAAACACAGATTAGCCTCGTGAGCCGGTTGCTTGAGCCCTAAATTTTTAGCTATACGCTTTGACTCGTCATTAAATAGTACTTTATACGCTTGGCTATGCTTGTCATACATAGACCAAGTTGTATATTCATTTTGTAATACATTGGTATCGTGCCAAGGCGTAATTGAGCCGTGACAGGTACTGCTTGCACAATTAATATTTCCTTGACTAATGGCTGGCGCCTGATGAGGCAGAGGTGGGGCTGCGAACGTCAAGAGGCTCCACATCAGACTCCAAGCAAAAAGAAGTGGGCGAAGGTATAAGCTGGGCATGATTATCTATTCCTCAACAATTAACGTTTAATTAATGGTGACATTAATGGTAAGTAATCATTCGGATCACCAACATCGGACACTTTCCAAGGTTTACCATTTGCATCTAGGTACATCTTTTCCATTTCTGCACGATTAAATGGCCGTGAACCAATTCGGCCAAAAATAGCAATCTGCTCGCCCATCTCATCAACAGCTCGATCACGATCTAATCCTTTTGATAACGCTCTAACCGGCGACCTGGTCTTCTTCAACGCAATGAGTCGTGGATTAGGTTCTGGTGAGAAACCGTAAAACTTTGGCTGTAATTCGGGCGAAGTTAACTGGATAATTTTTAAGCCCTCTGTGCCATCAGCTACATACGCAAATAAAGACGCATTCGTCGAGCCAACAATCACATCAGAGGCATCTTTGATTTGTCCTTCCGCCGTAAACATTTGATACACCTTCGGCTGATCAGCTTTTTCGATATCAATAATTGCTAATCCATCTTTACCTGCAGCTACATAAGCATAAGTTCTTGCTAGATATACTCGCCTTGCATCACTCAAAGGAATGACAGCACCTAATAATTGCGGAGAGGCAATCGTTGTCATATCGACGACTTGCAAACCTTTGGCAGTAGTTACGTATAAATAACGGAACTGCAAAGCCGTCGCTCTTGGATCTTGAAGAGCAATAAAAGCGCCAAGCTTAGGTTTTAAGGGATTGTTCAAATCAACAATTTGAACACCTTTATCTGTCGTAATATAGGCAATATAACCAGCCAAGGTGATGTGTCGTGCACCTTTTAACTTACCGTCTTGGTTCCAAGTAGTCGCTCTTTTTAGGAAATTATTCTTCGGGTCACCATCAGCAAAGGTATCTACATTGACAACAATTAAGCCTTCTTCAGAGTCCACTACAAAAGCGTAGTGATAAATTGGATGGAAGGGTTGCTCCATATTTGTTTCACGCATTAATGCACCTTGATTGCGATCTGGCGCAATCGGCTGATTGGTTGGCAAGGCCATGCACGTAGCATTTTTAGAACTAACGAAAGAATTGTTTCCTAGTGGCGAATAAGGCGCACTAATAATCCGCTGACTTACCCCTTTATTGGCAATATTCGCAATATCGTAAACCCGAAAGCCACCCTTGCCCTCGGCAACAAACATATACTCACCACGCATTTGCAGACAACCTACTTGGTCAGCAGTCTTCGCTGTATGTGATTCGGTTAATTGTAAATCCAGCGATAAGTGGTTCTTAAAATAATCCGGGTAGGCATATTTTTGTAAATAACTGCCAATTACCGTTTGGGGCTCTTCCCACTCCGTGACCTTCACCGCTTCAATATTCTTCTCAGCACCTAACCAAGCATAATGCCCAATAAAGTTGACGAAATTAGTACCTTGTAACAGCAATTGAGCCATGATGGCGTTGTTGTCATTTTTATCGGATACGTGGCAGTCGGTGCAAGTCTTCGTTTCAGTCGTTCTCACAGTGTGCGCAAAATGCGGTGCAAAAGCCTGCGAAGAAAAACCACTCGATGATATAGGCGGTTGCTGAATGTAAATCTTTTCACGATTGGTATTCGTTGAGGATAAAACTAGCGCCGAACTAGATCTTACTGGCGCAATACGGTGATTTTTTGCCGGACCATGCTTGCCGATCTGAAAAACATCATCTCTAGCAACTTGTACGTTATAAGTGGCATAGTTTCTGGTTTCACCACCCTCGTAATGCAAGCGATCCGTCTTATTATTTGCCTCAATTGGCAAGTGACACCCAGAACAGCTCGTAGTCCAGGCGGTATGACAGGAAAAGCAAGTCATCTTCTCATTATCATGAGCAAAAGATTTACTACCAGCACCCCATTTACCCATTTGCCCTTCAGGACCTGCCGCCATCAATTTGGCGCGTGCAGATTTTTCGTTGTAATTATGGCTTCCAGGCGTGACTGAGTCTTTTACCAAACTAACTTCCCATTCCAAATTAGGGTCTAAGGAGGCCCGCTGAAATAGTTTTCCTGAACGCCATTCGAAACGTTTACGACCGTCCTGCGTTTTCAAAGAGAGCATATTCATGCCGCCTTTTCTAGCCGCTGGACCACTTGTAAACATGGTCGGATATTGCTTCGATGTACCATGGCAGTCGGCACAGTCAATTTCAATAGCCTGAGCAACTTCACCATAAATATGGCCATTACCATGCATGTCCTGAGAAAAATGGCAGTCAACGCAGTGCATGCCCTTATCTAAATGGATATCAGCCATATGGACTGCTTTTTTAAACTTATTCGGATCATCGTCTTCGACTTTGCCGCCCTTCGCGTCTAACAAAGTGCCTTTTCGGTCACGCTTAAATACCGCTCTAAAATTCCAACCGTGGCCATGATAGTCAGCGTACTGAGAGTCCTTAAACGTATCATTTTTTAACCAAACGTCTTTAAGAAACTGCGGATCAGACCAATTACCCCGAACCGCGGCACCCTCAGGATTACGATTATTGATCTCTCGAACCTCTTCATGTGATGGATAACGCTGTTTCTCAGGCCAAAATTTAGGGGCGTCCGTTTCATAATCAATCTGAATATTGCCGTAAAAAGAGTTCACGTAAATATTCGGTTGATGCATATGACAAACCATGCATTGTGACGAAGGAATTGCTCTGGTAAATTCATGCCGAATCGGGTGTCCTGAACGATTCTTAGGAATGGTGGGATCAAGTGTTTGCGTCATGCCAGTATTGCCGTATTTCGCGTAGGGTCCTGAATGTCTTGGATCACGATCATTCGCATAAATCACGTGGCAACCAGTACAACCAGAGGAACGGTAATCACCAGGATTATCATTAGTCCCTAAGAACCAAAGATGTGGATCATTCAGGCGTGTTTTAGTCAGATTCAGCGCCGGAACAGAAATCCGACTGCCCGTCCCAGGACCACGATTGGATTGTTTAATGTCAGGTCTTCCCGGCTCGTCTAACTTTTGTAACTGGCCCGTTGAATTAGGTAATCCAACCTCAGGGAAAGTCGAATTAATGACCCGACCACCACTTTCAAATACCCGAAAGACATCGCCTGGAGGAATTGTCTCCCAAGCAGGTAGTGGGTAAATCTGCTCAATAATCCCTTTTTTAGCAACTTCGTCTTTAGACGGCTTTCCAGGATTTCGAATAGCAGCAGGTTTACCATCGCGTGTGTAAGACTCGCCTAAATTATAGTTTTTGTTAGGCAAAATACCATTGTTATAGGCAGCGCCTCCCCATAGCATGGTGGAGGTTGCCATGAGGCTGCGCTCTTGCGCTTGAATAATAGGCAAATGACACGCCCCGCAAGCCTCTCTGGCAATCCTCAAGTCCCCAGGATTAATAAACCGAATAAACTCAGGAGACTCTTTATTGAGTCGCGCATAAGAACCAGCAGGATTGGCTGAAGCAGTATGATTCCAATAACTCTTATCTCTAGGCAAAATATGCGCCTGATTCAGCGCTGCTTGATAAACGGGATCATTCTTAATGTTAGGGGATTTGGCTGTTTTAGGCAAAGCAATACTAGCATCACCGCCATGACAATCCGTACAGCCTAAAACAACGCCCGGGTTGGCATGCATCGTGTGCCGGTCCGTCTGAATATGACATGAAACACAACCGCTAGACTTTTTATCTGCATCCTCGGCAGTCTGCGCCTTAGGCGCTGGCGGGGCCGTTACATATTTAATAGACATGTCAAGTTTACTTGACTCATTCGCAAATAAAGTTTGTTGCCCAACCCCCAAAAGCATACCAATGCCTAAGATGGCTAAACATATTTTTTTACGAGATACAGCAAAAAAAATCATAGATCACACGCCTAAAAATTAAATATGGCGTTCAAAATAATTGAACGTAAGTTACTTTGGGTATTACCATAAAGCTGTTTCATGCCATCGCCAAATTGTAGTATCGCTGCAGAACCATTCACTAACAAGTTTTGGTTGTAATAAGGCCGCCAATGAAACCCAACCGAATAATCTACTCCAATATCTGCACTACTAACGTATTGATTACGCAAGACACTTAACGATGAAGTATCCATAAAATACAATTTGTTAACATTCGAAAAAAGTCGCAATTGTGGCAAAACGTCAAAATCTGCGCCAATTCCATAGAGTCTTAACCCAGGATTTTGAAAATTCGATTGCCCCTGCTCCTTCGATGAGCGCAGGGATGGTAGTAAACCATTACGCCCAGAAAGTCCGACGCCTCCTCCGCCAATTAAGGGTGTCGATTGACGAATAAAGTAACTGGTATCAGATCCTGCAAATTGTGGGTTTTCAAAAATAGCGTCAAAGCCTGTTGCTTTATTGTCATAAGGATCTTTATCACCAGAGGCCACTAAGAAACTTCCTCGTAGACGCACCCAGCTAAAATCTCTGGAAAGCTCTGAAGCATGAAAATACGCCTGAATATCTTGCGCCGACTGCGACAGCGGACTGCGGTTGTCCTTACCAACAGCAGCGTAAGAAGTCGTAGACAGATTTAATCGGTAGCGATCGGATAAGAATCCTAAATGGCCATCACCGCTATAACCAAAATAGGTCACTTGGTATTCCCGCGGTCGTACATCACCTAAAAAAGCTGGGCGAGCTAAAAATCCGTTTTCGTCATAGTGAACCGTCGTTTCTCGGTTCATATTATGGATCGCAGTTACTTGAGAGGTGAAACCTAAGATTGGAAAATCTTGCTTATACAAATTCGCTGCAAAAACATAGTCATCTCGTAAGGGCTTACCAATATTATTAAGCCCCGAATTCGTGTCTTTTTCTATTCGTTGAAAAGCCGCTAAGTTATATTGGTATCGATTACTATCTCGGTTTCCAAAAACTCTTACCCCCATGGCAGTATCTTGGAATAAGAAGCCCCTGAAGTCAGATATAAATGGCTGAATACCAACACGCAAACTATCGAAGTCAAACTTTGGTGAGACATTGCGCAAATGATAGTCAACAAATAATTCTTGAACACCTAAAAAGCTATGGTTTCTTTGAGTACCATAAGTTGGATCCACATATAAAGCTGCCGCCTCACCGACATTGACGTGATTGAACTGAATCGCTGGCACAAAACGAAATTCAAAATCAGGCGGCCTAAAAGTGGTATTCCCTTTACTTAATCCCAAACTCAAAATTAATGTACTCGCCTGAATCTGCTGACTACGGTTACCAATTACGTTCTGGGAACCGGATGTTGTTTGGGAAACTGGGGTTGGAACCGTTCTAAACTCTAACAAATTGTCAGAAATTACCCCTAAATTAAAGAATAAGTCAGGCGCCAAATTTGTGAA
>CALPOM020000077.1 GCA_943325205.2 Thermoflexus hugenholtzii JAD2
GCCTCTTGTTCATCCTCAGCAGCAGATCGAAGGGTGTTGATGATCTTTACCAGTTGATAAATGATGAAAGCTAGGATAACAAAATTGATTAGTATTGTTATAAAGTTTCCATAAGCAAACATGGGTATCCCCAGTTTTTTTAAGGTATCGAAATTTCGGATAGTGCCTTCAGGAACTTTTCCCAGAACGATAAAAAGATTGGTAAAGTCAATTCCACCACCTGTAATCACAGTAATGAGTGGCATGATGATGTCACTAACGACGGAGTCGACAATTTTTCCAAAAGCCCCGCCGATAATTACTCCAATGGCAAGATCCATAACATTTCCACGCATTGCAAAAGCTTTAAAATCAGCAAATCTAGACATACTTCTCCCTTTAGTAGCGTAATTATATGAAGATTTTAATTGCTTAAAAAGATAAAAGGTAGTGGAATAAGATTCTTAGCTAAAGCTTCGTTATAATATCTAGGGAAAACACTAATTAATCGAGATTGTGATGAGCGCTGAAAAAAACACAAATGCCCAGCCAGAGTTATCGACAGAGCTGAATAAGGAAAGACGTACATGGATGATAGCTACTTCCATCATGGGCGGTGTCGGTGGAACGGCTTTAGTACTGCCTTTAGTAAATACCTTTGCTCCGTCTGAAAAGGCAAAAGCTGCAGGTGCAGCAGTCGAAATGGATATTTCTGGTATGCAACCTGGCGAGTTAAGAACAGTAGAGTGGCGAGGAAAGCCTGTCTGGGTAGTTCGCAGAACACCGGAACAGGTCACCAATCTTGCCAAAAATAATACCAACTTGGCAGACCCCAAATCAGAAAGAACGCCAGACGCCTTAACACCTGCTTATGCTAGGAATGAGGGCCGTTCAATTAAGCCGGAGTACTTTATTGGTGTGGGTATTTGCTCGCATTTAGGATGCTCGCCAATCTCCAAATTTGAAATGGGCGCGCAACCCTCCTTGCCAAATGACTGGGTTGGTGGTTTTTTATGCCCATGCCATGGATCTACTTTTGATATGGCTGGTAGGGTATTTAAAAATAAACCTGCGCCCGACAATTTAGAAGTACCGCCTCATATGTATCTGAGCGACACCAAGATATTGATTGGTGAAGATAAAAAAGCTTAAAGGAAAATCGAAATGGCTTTTCATGAAAAAGAAGTCCCTGCAAATGCAAATGCAGGCCAAAAATTACTCGCTTGGGTTGATTCACGCTTTCCGCTAACAGCGACTGTAAAGGCCCATTTAACTGAGTATTACGCTCCCAAGAACTTTAACTTCTGGTATTTTTTTGGCGCTCTCGCCATTGTGGTTTTAGCACTACAAATTGTGACAGGAATTTTTCTGGTGATGCATTACAAGCCTGATGCAGAAAAGGCGTTTCAATCGGTCGAGTACATCATGCGAGAGGTCCCTTGGGGCTGGTTAGTCCGGTATATGCACTCGACAGGCGCATCTATGTTCTTTATCGTGGTTTATCTGCATATGTTCCGTGGTTTGATTTACGGGTCATATCGCAAGCCTCGGGAGTTGGTTTGGATTTTTGGATGTGCAATCTTTTTGTGCTTGATGGCCGAGGCATTTTTTGGATATCTACTCCCTTGGGGTCAGATGTCTTATTGGGGTGCACAAGTCATCGTGAATTTATTTGCAGCTATTCCGCTAATTGGGCCAGACCTTTCTTTATGGATTCGTGGTGACTATGTAGTTGGTGATGCAACCCTGAATCGGTTCTTTTCATTTCATGTGATTGCTATTCCTTTGGTACTAGTTGGTTTAGTCGCAGCGCATATTGTGGCTTTGCACGAAGTGGGGTCGAATAACCCTGACGGAGTTGAAATCAAAGAAACTGTGGATGAAAAGGGGATCCCTCTGGATGGTATTCCATTTCACCCGTTTTATTCTGTGCATGATGTGATGGGCCTCGGCGTATTTTTAATGATTTTTGCCTTCATTGTGTTTTTTGCTCCTGAGATGGGTGGATATTTCTTAGAGGCTAATAATTTTGAGCCAGCAAACCCCTTACAAACCCCTTCTCATATTGCGCCAGTTTGGTACTTTACGCCCTTTTACTCGATGTTAAGAGCAACTACTTCAGAATTTTTAATACCGATGTGGATTTTTGCTGCTAGTATCTTTTGGCTAGCGTCAAGGGGTGCTCCGTTAAAAATTAAGGGTTTATTCCTTGCTATCTTGGCAGTTCTAGCCGTTGCATTTTATTCTTTTGATGCAAAATTCTTTGGTGTTTTAGTGATGGGTGGATCAGTTGTTATCATCTTTTTCCTACCTTGGCTAGATAACTCACAAGTCAAATCAATTCGCTATCGCCCAGCATTTCACAAGTATATCTATGCAGTTTTTGTGGTTTGCTTTGTGATTCTAGGATACTTGGGCATTAAGCCGCCATCGCCAACTGCAGAGAAGATTTCCCAGGTTTGTACATTGTTCTATTTTGGTTTTTTCTTGGCTATGCCATATTGGAGCAAGTTAGGTGAATTTAAACCTGTTCCCAAGCGTGTTACATTTGCAGCGCATTAAGGTTAACTGAAATGAAAATATTCAACTTATTACAACCAACACGCTTACTAGCGGTCTTAACACTAGCTCTAAGCTTGTCTTTCATAACCGTTCAATCTTTTGCTAGTGAAGGTGGGCACCCACTCGACAAAGCTCCAAATCGGTTAAACAATATGTCAGCTCTTCAAAATGGAGCAAAGCTGTTCGTGAATTACTGCATGAATTGCCATGGTGCTGTGAGCATGCGATATAACCGTTTACGAGACATTGGCTTAACCGACGAACAAATTAAACAAAACCTGTTATTTACTGGTGAAAAAGTGGGTGACCTCATGAAGGTTGCCATGTCTGAAAAAGAGTCAAAAGAATGGTTTGGAAAAGCCCCACCGGATCTTTCTGTGGTTTCTCGTTCGAGAGGGCCTGACTGGATTTACACGTATTTAAGAACTTTCTATGTCGATGAAAATCGCCCGACTGGTTGGAATAATTTGGTTTACAAAAACGTGGGTATGCCACATGTATTGTGGGAGCTACAAGGCCAAAGAGCGGCTAAATTTGAAGATGTCAAAGATGCAAATCATGCCGGAACGGACCATCGTTTCGTGGGCTTTGAACAGTTAACCCCAGGGCTAGTAAAGCAACAAGAATTTGACGATCAAATGGGTGATTTGGTAGCTTTCATGTCTTGGATGGGTGAACCTGTACAATTAGAACGTAAGCGTCTTGGTGTAATTGTGTTAATATTTTTGGCTGTTTTTACAATATTTGCTTGGCGATTAAACAAGGCTTACTGGAAAAGTATTCATTAATACTTTTTGAGGTATCTCTAGGCAGATGGCGAAGGTCGTCTGCCTTTTATTTTTATGGTTGAAAAGGAAGTTTCCCAATGATGGTACTTTATTCGGGCACTAATTGCCCATTTTCACAACGTTGCCGTTTGGTGTTATTTGAAAAAGGCATGGATTTTGAGATTCGCGATGTCGACTTATTTAATAAGCCTGAAGACATCTCGGTAATGAATCCTTATGGACAGGTTCCCATTTTAGTCGAGCGTGATTTGATTTTATATGAGTCCAATATTATCAATGAGTATATTGACGAGCGCTTTCCACATCCGCAATTAATGCCGCCAGACCCGGTTGCACGGGCAAGAGCAAGACTATTCTTATTCAATTTTGAAAAAGAATTATTTGTACATGTGAATGTTCTTGAAAATGAAAAAAATAAAAGTGCAACACCTGTTCTAGATAAAGCTAGACTGTCTATTCGAGATCGATTGACTCAACTTGCCCCGGTATTTGTTAAAAACAAATACATGCTGGGTGAAGAGTTCTCGATGTTAGATGTTGCCATTGCCCCTCTTTTGTGGAGACTAGAGCATTATGGCATCGACCTTTCTAGAAATGCCGCACCACTTTTAAAGTATGCTGAGAGAATATTTAGTCGACCCGCCTACATTGAAGCACTCACGCCATCTGAAAAAGTCATGAGAAGATAAATGACCACAAGTCATGGCGAAGATGCCAAGAAAGATGCCTTTCCAAGTACAAAGCCCTATTTAATAAGGGCTTTGTACCAGTGGTGTGTCGATTTTCAATTCACCCCATATCTTTCTGTATTTGTTGACGAGTTGGTACAAGTACCCATGGAGTATGTCAATAAAGGTGAAATTGTATTAAATATTAGCCCTACTGCCTGCCAAGAATTAAAAATTGACAATGAACTCATTAGCTTTAAAGCAAGATTTAACGGCGTATCTCGTGAGATCTGGATACCCACTTCACATGTAATGGCAATTTACTCCCGAGAGAATAGTCAAGGAATGAGTTTTCCAGTCAACCTGATGGAAAGTAAACCATCTTCTCAGAAGTCTTTGCGTCTCAGTAGTGATTCAGCCACAAGTAAAGTAAAAAGTCATCTGAAGCTAATCAAATAGTTTAAAATAATATCTTATCGCCCCATTAGCTCATCTGGTAGAGCAACTGATTTGTAATCAGTAGGTGGTCTGTTCGAGTCGGACATGGGGCACCAAGTTTCTTTAATCTTCCCATAGATAACAGTATTTGGTTCAGTAATTTCCTTGGCTTATTAATGAATCAAATTATTCAAGGTATCAAGCAAAAGTTCCGATCGGGACGACAGCTAGAAGCTATTTCTGAATGCGAACAAGCCTGTTTAGGGCATCCGAATGATGCTGATTTAAAAAAATTAGCTGCACTGATGTTGTCAATTACTGGAAATAACCAAAGAGCGAAAGTCTTTCTAGAGGCAGCACACAAGTTAAGTCCAGATGACTTAGATATTATTTTTAATTTGGGATTATGTTGTAAATTAATCTCTGAATATGAAAATTCAATACATTGGTTTGGCTTATACATTAAAGAGAAACAACAAGATTCTGAAGCATGGGTAAACATCGTCGATTGTTACATACAAATAAAGCAATTTGAGCAAGCCCTTCAATACATTAGAAACGCATTAGATAGTGGAGTTCTTAGTGAACAACTAACGCATTTGAATGCCAACGCCTTAGAAGGATTAAAGCGTTATGAAGAAGCTATTGCAAAGTATCAGCAAGTTTTATCAGCCAACCCGAGCTTTTATGTGGCTTGGTCCAATAAAGGAGCGGCCTTACAAAAATTACGACAATTTGATTCAGCTATGCAGTGCTTTGATGAGGCGATACGATTAAAGCCAGACTACCCATATGTTTTTTTAAACAAAGGTTTTCTCTTACTAGAGTTAGGGTTTGAGAACGAGTCAATTATTTATTTTGAAAAGGCGATCGATTTAAAACCGGATTTTGAAGAAGCATGGTTTAACAAGGGGATCAGTTACACAAATTTAAAAAATTATCCTAAAGCGCTCGATGCGTATAAAAGAGCTTTAGATCTCAGACCCCAGCTTAATTATTTACTCGGTTTATTCATTGGGGTCAAAAAACAAATTTGTGATTGGCAGGACTATGATCAATGGACTTTAAAGCTCTATCAAGAAATAGAACTTAGCCAACGTGTGGCGTCACCTTTTTGTATGTTATCCATAACCGATTCACTGGATATCAATTTTAAAGCCGCCAAAATTGATGCAAATAATAAATATTCAGTGCGCACCAACTTTGTCTCTTCGCCAATCTCAAATCGAGTCAAGAAAAATCGAATCCGAATTGGTTATTACTCCCCAGACTTTAAAGACCACCCAGTTGCACACTTAATTTCTGGTATTTTTAATCATTACGACAAGAGTCAATTTGAAGTAATAGGCTTTAGCTTAAACCAAATAAAAAACTCTGCAATCTATCAACAATTTGAAAATACGATTGATCAAATGATCGATGTCAGTAAGATGAGCGATTCCGAAGTGGTTAGTCTTTCAAGAGAAATGCAAATTGATATTGCCATCGACTTAACTGGCTATACTCAAGACGGAAGATTTAATATTTTTGTAAAGGGAGTTGCGCCCATTCAAATTGCTTATTTAGGATTTTTAGGCACGATGGGTCATGAGTGCCTAGATTATTTGATTGCAGACGCAACAATTATTCCAAGCGAGTTTTTGCAGTTTTATACAGAGAAAATCATTTATTTACCCAGTTATCACGTCAATGATCCCGCTAACTTAAAGTCAGATCGTGTATATAGCCGGCAAGAACTGGGACTACCCGATTACGGTTTTGTTTACTGTTGTTTTAATAACAACTATAAAATTACCCCAGACGTTTTTTCTAGTTGGATGAGAATACTAAAGGCAGTGGAAGAGAGTGTTTTTTGGATTTATGCTGAGAACGACTGGGTCAAAGCTAATTTAACAATGGAAGCTCAGAAAAGAGGCATTGCTGCTAATAGAATTATTTTTGCTGAAAAAGTATCGCGTGTTGAGTATTTGGCGCGGTTTGAAGTTGGGGATTTGTTTTTAGACACGGCACCCTACAATGCTGGAACAACAGCCAGTGACGCTTTGTATGCTGGATTACCAGTTCTTACCAGAATTGGTAGTACATTCTCCGGTAGGATGGCGGCAAGTATCTTGACCACGATGGAATTGCCTGAACTCATTACTCAAAGTTTAGAGGAGTATGAGGAACTAGCCATAACGCTCGCAACGAATCCTGTTCTGCTAAGACAAGTGAGAGAAAAGTTAAGTCACAACCGATTTACATCTATTCTATATAAACCAGATGTTTTTACCCAAAATTTAGAGCGCGCATATCAAGCAGTATATGAAAGGTATTCACAAGGATTAAAACCAGCACATATTGAAAATAACGCGGGTTCACTTTCTTAAAATGATTTAAAAGCATTTATATCTATGCATAGATTGGTGCGTTTGATTGACAATCTTCTAAATAAATGATAATTTAAACATATGTTTAAATTATCATTATTAATGGGGATACCAAATGACTAAAAAATTAAATCGTGGCGATCTAGATGCAGCCGCAGCCAAGTATAAAAACTGGGGTAAATGGGGTGCGGAGGACGAGATTGGTACTTTAAATTTCACGAATCCTGAAGATATTGTTGCAGCAGCCCAACTTGTAAAAAAAGGTAAGGTGATTTCATTAGCCTTAAATTACGACGCTTCAGGGCCTCAGGGAGCAAAATCAAAATACCCTGCTATGGGGCGAATCAATCCAGTTCATACGATGATACGAACAGGTACGGATGCCTACTCAGGAGTACTTGATAAGCGTGGCATACGGGCAGCAGATGACATGATCGTGATGCCTTTGCAGTGTGGAACACAGTGGGATGGTTTAGGCCATGTATTCTTTGATAACTACATGTATAACGGCTTTGACTGTAGAGAGGTGTCGTCTGCGGGTGCTGCTAAATGCGGTATTGAGAAAACCAAAAATAAGATGGTAGGACGGGGTGTTTTATTAGATGTGGCAAGATATAAGGGATTGGATACACTGCCTGATGGCTATGGTATTACCTGTGACGATTTAGACGAGACGGCTAAAAAACAAGGTGTTGAACTGCGTCGTGGTGATTATATTATTGTCCGAACAGGGCAAATGGAAGATAAGTTACGGGTCGGTAGTTGGGACGGCTATCCAGGTGGAGACGCTCCCGGATTTGCATTTGAAACATTGGAATGGATTCAAAAAACACAATTAGCCGCTTTGGCATCTGATACCTGGGGTTGTGAGGTAAGGCCAAACGAATCGGAGGCCGGGATTAATCAGCCTTGGCATTGGATCACGATTCCAATTATGGGAATGACAATGGGTGAAATTTTTTATCTCAAAGACTTGGCGGATGACTGTGCGGCGGATGGAAAATATGAATTTATGTTTGTAGCACCTGCGCTACCAATTACTGGGGCCGTAGGCTCACCAACGAATCCATTAGCAATTAAGTGAGGTTGTTCCAATCAAGGCCAATGTATAGATGGCCTTGATTGGATTTTAAATGTGTCTGGAGAGTCATGCAAAGAGATTTAAGTAGCAACAAAAAACGCGGCTTCAAAATTCAAGCTAGGAAGTTGGCTCTGCATTTTCTATTGGGGATTCATTTATTAGGGTCTTTAGCATATGCTGCATATCCAGATAAGCCCGTTAAGTTTGTGGTTTCATTTGCCCCAGGTGGGCCAGTCGACATTGCTGCGAGGATCGTAGGAGCACGTTTAAGTGAGACATTAAAGCAATCCGTAATTATTGATAATAAAACTGGTGCGGGCGGCAATGTGGCGGCACAGTTAATAGCCAAAGCACCAAGTGATGGCTACACTTTTCTTTTAACTTCCTCAGCGTATGCTGTTAATCCCTCCTTGTACGGTGAAAAAGCTGGCTATAACCCGAGTAAAGACTTTATACCAGTCATTGTTATAGCGACTCAGCCAAATGTTGTATCGGTAAACGATAAAGTGCCAGTAAAAACTTTGGCAGATTTAAAAATGATGACTACAAAAGAAAAAATGGCGTACTCATCTCCCGGCAGTGGCACAACACCGCACCTTACGTGTGAGAATTTATTCCATGTGATTTGGAAAAGTGATGTTACACATATTCCGTATCGTGGAGCAGGGCCAGCCTCTATCGCGGTAGTAGGTGGAGAGACTCCGATCGGATGTACTGCAGTAGCTGGAATCTTCCAATTTCATAAGCAAGGAAAGGTTCGTATTCTTGGCGTATCGAGTACCGAAAGATTACCGGAATTACCTGAAGTACCAACATTAATGGAATTAGGTTATCCACAGATCCAGGATTACACATGGGTTGCCGTATTTGCCCCCATGGGAACGTCATCAGAGATTACGCAACACATGAATAGCGCAATTCAAAAGACACTTGCTGAGCCGGAGATTAAAGAAAAATTAAATGCAGTTGGGTTGATTCCCGTAGGAGGAAGTATGGCTCAAACATCGAGTTATATTTCGAGTGAGCTCAAGCGATGGAATAAGATCGTCATGGACACGAAGGCGAAGCCGGAGTAATTGGAGCTAAAAAGCCATGTTCGCAAAAGTCCAGCATTTCGAGCAAAGCTTGCTCCCAATCGCTACCAATACACCTTCCGCGCGAGATGACCTCAAGCCTACCTGTATTCGAGGCGATATAGATATAAAGTCCCATGACAAAAACCAAGCGCCAAGCAATCGACTCTATAGACAATTGAGGAACGGTCAAGTGGAGTTCATCGACAAATTGAAAACTAACTTTGTTGTAATATTCCGAGCGCAACTCTTGTTCAATTTCTTTTGGTTCGTTGTGCAGGCGTGCTTGCAATTTAACAAAGGCTCTTCCACCAGAACTCTCTCCAGCGATCCGCAAAGGGGGGTAGATAAAAGCATAGAGCAAGTCTCGCAGTGGAATCGGCTTACTTCCAGCTTTATTTCGCGCCTGGCTCAACAGCATCAATCGCTCTTCAAACAGAACTTTTCCGCGGCGCTCAAAAATAGCCATGAAAAGGCCACGCTTATTTTTAAAATGATAATTAATCAAGGCCTGATTGATTTGCGATTTGGCCGCAATATCTCGCACAGTCGTGCCAGCGTAACCCAAATCGGAAAACAAAATTTCCGCAACATCGAGCAAACGCGCTACAGTTTCTTTGGAGGTATTAGACAAATTATCTAAAGATTTCATTTTTTGCATGTATTAACAATAACTTAAAAACCATTAATAAAGGACAATTACCATGAGTAAAACTATTCTGACCTGTGCAATTACAGGTAATTTGACAAAACCTGAAATGACGCCTTATTTGCCAATTACACCCGAGCAAATTGCCAATGCTGCTTTAGAGGCTGCAGAAGCAGGGGCTGCCGTAGCGCATATCCATGTTCGTCACCCTGATGGTAAACCATCAATGGAAGTTGAGCATTATGCAGAGACAATTGATTTAATAAAAAAACACAATAAGCAATTGATTATCAATTTAACAACAGGACCAGGCGGTCGGTTTGTACCATCTGAAGATGAGCCTAAAGTTTTTACAACAGGCACAACCTTATGTCACCCTTTAAAGCGTGTTGAGCATATCGCTAAATTAAAACCAGATATTTGCTCTTTAGATCTGAATACAATGAACTCAGGGCCTGATGTGGTGATGAACACCCCTGTTAATTGTAGAAAAATGGCCAAGGTTATTCGTGACGCTGGCGTTATGCCCGAATTAGAAATTTTCGATACTGGCGATTTAAATTTAGCGAGAGATATGATTGCCGATGGCAGCTTAGAAGGTCCTGGCCTCTACACTTTTGTGATGGGTGTGAAATACGGGTTTAATACCGATCCAGCCACCTTATTATTTATGCGCAGTCAATTACCAGCAGGTGCTAAATGGGCCGCATTTGGAATTTCGAGGGCGGAGTTCCCAATTGTTGCAGCCGCTTATTTATTCGGTGGACATGTCCGTGTTGGTATGGAAGATAATATTTACTTGGAGAAGGGTGTTTTGTGTAAAAGCAATGCCGAGTTAGTTTTAAAGGCTAAAGGTATTCTTAAAGAGTTAGGCGGGCAATTAGCCTCATCTGTTGAGGCTAGGGAGATGCTCGGGTTAAAGATGCATTGAGCGAGCGCTAGTTAGGCGTATTGCAAAATCCAGCCTCATTGGCTGGATTTTTTTCGTATTCTATCTGGCGCTTGAGAGAAGCTCTTTATACGGAAATATTTATAAGCCATTGAATCTATTGTAATTTTTTTATAAATGTGCCTTGCTCTAGCCTGTTCTATTCAAGGTGTTGAGCGCAATTAAAAAATATATATGTTGCATTGCAACAAAAAGTTCTTGCTATTTGAGTTCGGGTCGTGTAAATTTGATGCAGTGCAACAAATTTAACTCTTTATTCAAAGGACCTTATATGACATACGAACAAATATCTGCAAA
>CALPOM020000078.1 GCA_943325205.2 Thermoflexus hugenholtzii JAD2
GAATTTTTCGAATTAATAGCTAGTTTGTATGCGCATCGAGAGACGATGAACTTGACTGCATTTGGCGTTGCGATTGGGACTTTAGCTTTTTTAATTGGCTGGAAAAAAATCCAAGGTAAACGCGCTTTTTTCCAATTAGTGCCTGGAGCGGTCTTGGCGATGCTTGGCGCCACATTAGTGAGTAGCCTATTTAATTTTGAGTTAGCCACAATTGGAAGTCGTTTTGGCGGTATCCCTGGAGAGTTTCCAGCATTTCGGTTATTGACCTTTGAGTTGACGAATATTCCTCAATTGATTGGACCGGCAATTACCTTAGCTTTTTTAGGTGCTATCGAGTCCCTACTTTGTGCACGGGTTGCAGATCGTCTAGTACATGGACATCATGATTCCAATCAAGAACTTTTAGGTCAAGGTATTGCTAATTTTGTGGTTCCTTTTTTTGGCGGCATGCCCGCTACTGGGACGATAGCTCGGACGGTAACCAATATTCAAAGTGGGGGTAACTCACCGATTGCTGGACTAGTTCACTGTATGACACTCGTAGTCATTATTCTATTTGCAGCACCCTTAGCGCAACATATTCCCTTAGCTAGCCTGGCCGCAATTTTAATGTTTATTGCTTGGCATATGGGGGAGTGGAGTAAATTATTTTATTTAAGAAAATTTCGTTGGCCCTACCGCGCAACATTATTGAGTGTTTTCTTTTTAACAGTTTTAATCGATTTAACAATTGCAATCGAAGTTGGGTTGCTATGTGCCTTTGTCACTTTGATTTATCGGATTGCCAGTTTGTCGAAGGTTCATGCAATTAAGGCTTCTCAATATTCGCAATTGCAAGGTCAGTCGGGAATCGTTGATGCGTATACGATTTCTGGGGCAGTATTTTTTGGAACGACCTATTTATTGAATGAGATTGAGCAGCATTTGCCATCCAAATCTTTAGTGCTAGACTTCCACAAGGTTTTATATACCGACACATCTGGCATGGACGCTCTTCAAGAACTCGGTAATGCTTGTCGCGAAGCGCAGGTCAGGCTCATTTTATGTGGCCTGAATGCACAAGTTTTTGATTTAATAAAACGGCTGGATTTTATCAAGCCTGGTCTTCAAAATCAGATATGCACCACACTAGAAGAAGGCATTACTGAAGGCTTAAAAAATTCTTTCGATACCCCAAAAGGAACCACTTAAGGATAGCTGTTCTAGGCAGGGGCAATGAGACAACTAATTTTTGGTAGATTAGGTCGATATTGGCAGACCCTTCTCTTAAATTGTGCAAACACTTTGCCAATTGAGTTAGCATCGTGTAATGTTATGAAAAGTTTACGTCTTACCCATGAAGGAGATTATTTTGGCATTGCATGCTTCCCCATTACCGGCTGTCTTATCGCCTGTTTTAACCCCAGTTCAAGTTAATGGGGAGATCAATCTTGATTTATTTACGCGTCAATGTAAGTGGTTACTGGCAAACAATGTCGGTTTAGCAGTATTTGGGACTAATTCTGAGGGAAATTCCTTTTCGGCGGCCCAAAAAATTGATGCTTTGGAGCATTTGGTCAAACAAGGGTTATCCCCTAGTCAGATGATGCCAGGTACGGGTGCTTGTGCGATTGATGACGTCGTAAGGATGACTCGCGCGACTTTGGACTTGGGGTGTGCTGGGGCTTTGATGTTGCCACCTTTTTATTATAAAGGGGTATCGGAAGACGGCTTATTTGCGTATTACGCGCGCATTATTGAGACCATTGCTAGTCCTTTATTAAAGATTTATATTTACAATATTCCACCGGTAGTGACATTTAGTTTGCCGGTGACATTACTTGCGCGTTTGGTGAAAGCATATCCTGATACGGTTGTTGGCATGAAAGATAGTTCAGGGGATTGGACTTATACCAAATCGTGTATTGACGCTTTAGCGGCAAGTGGTTTTAGGGTGTACGCTGGCAGTGAGACTTTTTTGTTAAGTAATCTGCGGGCGGGGGGAGCTGGCTGTATTTCGGCGACGGCGAATATGAATCCAGCGGCTATTTCTCATTTAGCAGCCCACTGGCAAGACGCAGGGGCTGATGCGCATCAGGCTCAGTTGGATCAAGTGCGAGCGACTTTTGCTAAATATCCAATGATTCCGGCGATGAAAGCTGCTGCTGCTCGTTTTACCCATGCACCCGATTGGGCAAATGTTTGCCCACCTCTAGTACCTTTAGATTCGTATTTGCAAGAAAAATTATATGCGGATTTAGATGCGATTCGTTTTACTATGCCTGGTCTTTAATTTTCGAAAAAGGAGTTTCAAATGCAATCGATGATTTCCAAAAAGTTATCTTGTTTACTGCTTAGCGTTTTAGGTTTATTTGCAATCTGCACTCAAGCTCAAAACATTTCTATCGCGACTGGTGGAACGGGGGGGGTATATTACCCAATGGGTGGAGGCTTAGCGGCTGTACTTAGTAAATATGTGCCCAATATGCAGGCTACTGCAGAAGTAACTGGGGGTACAGTTGATAATATTAATTTAGTTGGATCAGGTAAGCCATATCTTGGCTTTGCCATGACTGACGCTGCTCAAGACGCGTATACGGCTAAAGAAAAATTCGTTAATAAAAAACAAGATATTCGCGCTTTATTAGTACTTTACCCAAATCGTATGCATGTGGCAACGGTCGAGAGTACAGGTATTAAGACCATGGCTGATCTCAAAGGTAAGCACATCAGCACGGGTAGTCCTGGTAGTGCGACAGAAGTAATGGCATTTCGATTATTAGAAGCCGCTGGTTTAGATAAAGATAAAGACGTCAAGCGCGAGCGTTTAGGCGTTGCTGAATCAGTCAATGCCATTAAGGATCGCAAGATTGATGCCTTTTTCTGGGTTGGGGGATTACCTACTGCCGCGGTAACTGATTTGGCGAATTCGCCGGGTATGAAAATTAAAATGATTGATCACGATGCGAACGTTGTGGCCATGAATAATAAGTTTGGCGCGATTTACTTTAAAGACACGATTCCCAAGACAACCTATTCTGGTATGCAAACGGATAATCAAATTGCCTCAGTTGCGAATATTTTATTTGTGCATTCATCCATGTCTGAAAACGATGCTTATACGATTGTGAAGACGGTGTTTGATAAATTACCTGAACTGATTACTGTGCATGCTGAGTACAAGAATATTAAATTATCCGAGCAAAAAAGTTCGGCGGCGGTGATTCCATTTCACCCAGGCGCTCTAAAATACTTTAAGGAAAAAGGCGTTAAGTTTAATTAAAGTGTTTTCAATAAAAGGTTCTGAATGAGTAATACGCCGAGTACAACATCTGATATTGATCAAGCAACGCAAGCGCAATTAGAGTCTTTCATTAAGCAAGAGGAAGGGGACTCGAATGACTATCGGGGGGTTATTGCTGTTTTTATTACCCTGGTTGCGGTTGGTATGTCTTTATTGCATTTGTACGCGGCGTATGCGATTGTTCCGACGCAAGTTTTACGCACCATGCATGTTGGAATTGTATTATTTCTGGTCTATTTGAGTTTTCCGATCGCTAGTCGCTTTAAAAATCGTCTGATGTGGTGGGATTTTATTTTTGCTTGTGCATCGCTTGGAATTGTGTATTACGTCTTGTCGAGTGGCGACGACTTTATGGACCGTAACACGATGCCCAATCAAATTGATATCGCCGTAGGGCTAGCCCTGATTTTTTTAATTCTTGAGGCCTTAAGGCGCACGAATGGCTTAATTTTATTGGCTGTTACTTTATCGTTTTTAGCTTATGCTTTATTTGGCAACTATTTGCCGGCTCCATGGACGCATAAGGGCTACGACATTGCCCGTTTAGTAGGTTATATGTATATGACCTTAGAAGGTATTTTTAGTACTGCGGTCGATGTTTCCTCAACCCTGATCATTTTATTTACTATTTTTGGTGCTTTTTTGCAATTTACTGGCGCTGGTAAATTTTTTATTGATTTTTCTTTTGCCGCGATGGGGGGGAAGAGTTCGGGTGTTGGTCGCACGATTGTCATGTCATCCTTTTTGTTGGGTGGTCCATCTGGATCGGGTGTGGCTACCACTGTCACAGTTGGCTCGGTGGCCTCATCGATGTTAAGTAAGATTGGCTACGATAAAAATGCTGCTGGGGGATTATTAGCGGCTGGTGGGCTGGGGGCAATTATTTCCCCGCCAGTATTGGGCGCCGCCGCATTTTTAATTGCAGATTTCTTAAAGATTTCTTATTTAGATGTCTTGCTAATGGCTACGATTCCGACCATCCTATTTTATTTAGGTTTGTTTGTGATGGTAGAGATTGATGTTCGCAAATATGCCTTGCATGAGCAAACCATTGAAGCGGTGGATACCGCCTGGAACTTAACAAAAAAATATTGGTATCATTTTTTCTCATTAGTATCTATTGTCGTTTTTATGTTGTTTGGATTTTCACCGGTCATGTCTGTATTCTGGGCAACAGTGACCTCAGCTTTAACAAGTATGGTGCGTTCTGATACTTCGATTCTTTCCTGGGACTGGTTACGTGGCCGAGAGCCATTTTTTAAGGGGTTGTATTCCTCAAATCTTGTAAAGGCTTTAGCTAGTGGCTCGACAGGTGTTTTATCGATTGCGGTAACTTGTGCGGGAGCGGGCTTAATTGTTGGGACTGTCACCTTAACTGGTTTAGGCCTGAAGTTTAGTAGTATTGTGATTCAATACGCTGGCGGGTCTTTACTGCTTACCACCATTTTTACAGCCTTAATTGTTTGGATTGTGGGATTAGCTGTGCCAGTTACAGCTTCATATATTATTTGTGCGGTGATTGCAGCGCCAGCAATGATTCAACTTGGCGTGCCTGCTTTTGCCGCCCACATGTTTATTTTTTACTACGCAGTCCTATCTGAGGTATCCCCCCCGACGGCTTTATCGCCTTTTGCAGCTGCTGCGATTTGTAAAGGGGATCCATATAAGACGACTTTACAAACCTGGAAGTATGTAGCGCCTGCTATTTTGGTTCCTTTTATGTTTGTACTTGATCAGTCTGGCGTGAGTTTGCTACTCATGGGATCCACTAAAGCCTTAGCAAGCGCCAATTGGATGGATATTGCCTTAGCATTTAGTACTGCGGTAGTTGGCGTTATCGCTTTGGCTGGGGGGTTACAGAACTGGTTCATTCTGAAAGATCACTGGTTAGAGCGTTGGATTTTGATTATTTCTGGGGTGGCGTTAGCTTATCCTTCTGGCTATTCTGATGTGATTGGATTATCAGGATTTGTTTTAGTGGTGTTCTCTCAGTTAATTCGTCAAAAAAGTCAAAAATCCCAGTTAATCAGTTAAATCGTATTCCTAGCCTAGACAAATTCTTGAGTTGCCAGTCGGGGGAGCATAACCGTTGGCTTGATTTTTATCTGACTGTGAAAGTGGTACTAGAGAATAGAGTAAAGTAATGAGTATTCTAGAATTTAAAAAGTATGCTTGTTTACCAATAATTGGTTAATACTTTAATTAAATTGTTGATTTATAAAGATATTTATTTGGGAGCAAAAGATGAATAAACCATTAACCATGGCTCAAACTAAGCGATCTGGAGTGATTGCAGCCCATTCGATTGATGAGTATGTTATTTCGGTGCCGGACTTAGATGTAGCGCAAGAGTTTTACACACTATTTGGCTTACGCGTTGAGCGGGTGGGTGATACTTTAGAGCTTTATACCTTTGAAACAGAACATCGTTATGCACGTATTTTAAAGGGTGAAAGAAAGCGTTTACAGTGGTTAACATTTGGTATTTATGCCGACGACGAAGCAGCATTTAAGGCGCACTTAAAAATAGAAAATGTCGCTTTGATTGATTCTCCTGATCCGCAAGCGCAGGGTGGTATTTGGTTCAAGAGTCCAGATGGATTTCCGATTCAAGTTCGAGTGTGTGCAAAGACATCCCCCTCCATGCCTCCCAAAAGAGTTTTTGCTCCTGAATCCAATGGAAGTGGTCGGTCGCCTAATAAAGCTAAAGTAAAAAAAGTATTGCCAAGCTATTTGTCGCATGTACTGATTTTTACCAAGAGTGTTACCCAATCAGCAGATTTTTATATGCGCGTTTTAGGGTTGCGTTTATCTGATTCTGCGGGTGAAGATTTAATTGCCTTTGTGCATAGTCCGCATGGTAGTGACCATCACTTGCTAGCATTTTTAAAGTCAGAAGATTACGGCTTTCATCACAGCAGCTGGGCGGTTGAGTCGATTGATCAAGTAGGTCTTGGCTCTATGCAAATGAGTGCGGGTGGTTATAGTGAGGGTTGGGGAGTTGGTCGCCATGTATTAGGCTCGAATTATTTTAGGTATATACAAGATCCTTGGGGAGGGTTTTGTGAGTACTCTTTTGATATTGACTTTGTACCCCATGATTTGGATTGGCCTGCTGCCAATTACCCACCGGATGATTCGCTATATGCCTGGGGCCCAGATGTCAAGCATGACTTTGGAACCAACTATGAAGTATCTGGCAGGAATTTTGTATCGCCCAAGGCTCATATAGCGGCTTAATGATAAATAAGATGAGGAGCTGAGATGATTTTTGCATTTCACTTAATTGACAAGCCTGGCGCATTAGAGCAGCGTGTTGCACTGCGGCCTCTTCATAAGGAGTACTTGTCTCAAGTTGGCCAGGATGTTGCTTTTGCAGGGCCACTGACTAGCGATGATGGCCAAACCATGGTTGGTAGTTTATTAGTGATTGATTTTCCTAATCGGGATGCTGCCCATGCTTGGATTAAGGAGGAGCCTTTTACGAAAGCCGGAGTTTATGCCAGCGTCAGTATTTATCCCTTTGAAAATTTATGGCCGCAGAAGAAAGGTTTTCCGAAGTAGTAGAATTTTTTAGCCTATTTTTGAAATTATTTGGTATTTTTTTGAATTGAAGTAGATTACCCACCTCTGCTTTTGAACTATCTTGTGGGTTGTAGTATTTAATTAATGAAGGAATCAAGATGAGATTATTGCGTTTTAAAACTCCTGATGGTCACCCAGCGCTTGGCGCTCGGGTTGATGATGAAGTAATTAACCTGACTGAACTTGGGCTACCTGGAACATTAGATGAGTTGTTACGGCATGGTGCAGCAGGCATGGCATCTGTAACCGCAGCTATTGCTAAAGCAACCAAGCGAACCCCTCTTAAAAATGTGCAATTAATGGCGCCTCTGCATAACCCTCATAAAGCCTTTGCAATTGGTTTAAATTATCTCGACCACGCCCATGAGGGTAATTTTGATCCTCCTAAGCAGCCGGTATTGTTTCACCGGTATCCCACATCTTGGGTGCCACATGGCGTAGCGATTGAAAGACCAAAGGCTTCGATAGAATTTGATTATGAAGGCGAAATTGTCGCAATTATTGGTAAGGGTGGCAAGTATATTACCAAAGAAAAAGCCCTAGACCATGTCGCAGGCTATAGCTTATTTAATGATGGCTCGATTCGTGATTTCCAATTTCGTTCTAGTCAGTGGATGTGGGGTAAGAATTTTGACCGCAGTGGTGGTTTTGGTCCAGAGTTTATTTCAGCCGATGAATTACCTCGGGGTGCTGTTGGCTTAAATATTGAAACGCGTTTAAACGGCCAAGTTATGCAAAAGGCTAATACGCGCGACATGATTTTCGACATTGTCACCTTAATCGTAGCCTGTTCTGAGGGCATGGAATTACATCCTGGCGATATGATTATTACTGGCACACCAGCTGGTGTTGGCTTTGCACGTAAACCGCCCGTTTTTATGAAGGCTGGTGATATTTGTGAAGTTGAGGTAGAGGGCATGGGCATTTTAAGTAACCCAGTCATTGACGAAGTTTAACGCGAAGTGCTTGGGCCTTTCATAGGCCCAAGAATAAATTAGATCCTATTATGAGAATTTTTACATTTGAAAAAGCTGGTAAACCAACACTGGGTGTATTGCGTTCGGTGGCAGCAGAGCAGTACATTGATTTAGAGTTAGCTGGTTATGCCCATGCGCATGATCTGTCCCAATTATTGGCCCAGCCTAATTGGCAAGATCAGATAGGGACCATTTTAGAAGAGCATCCCATCCATGCTGTGCAATCGATGGCTGGCGTCAAATTTTTACCATTAATCCCCAACCCAGGAAAAATTATTTGCGTTGGTTTGAATTATGCTGATCATGCCAAAGAGGGTGGCCATGCAATTCCTGATCACCCCAGTTTCTTTTTGCGGGTGAATTCTTCACAAGTTGCGCATCAACAACCAATGCGCGTTCCAAAGGCTTCATCCAAACTGGATTATGAAGCGGAATTAGCTGTAGTGATTGGTAAGACGGCGCGTCATTTGACCGCCGAAAATGCTCTTGATTGTGTTGCTGGATATTCTTGTTATAACGATGGCTCAATTCGTGATTACCAACGGAAGGGAACGCAGTGGACTTTGGGCAAGAATTTTGATCTCACAGGAAGTTTTGGGCCATGGTTAGTTAGCGCTGACGAGTTGCCTAAAGGTGCGCATGGTTTGAAAGTACAAACGCGACTAAACGGTCAATTGTTACAAGATGGTAACACTGCCGATTTTTTATTTAGTGTTGCGCAGGTATTAGTGATTATGTCTGAGGTTATGACACTAGAGCCTGGGGACGTGATCATTACTGGCACGCCAGCGGGAGTTGGTTACGCTAGAAAGCCACCGATCTTTATGAAAGCAGGGGATATTTGTGAGGTTGAAGTAGAAGGGGTTGGAATTTTACTCAACACGATTGCTAATGAAGTTAGTTAACTTGATAGTCATTCATGCACATTGAATGACTATGGTTGGCTGGTGAGAGGTTTGCTATGAATTTTTTTGAATCATTGAATGTATTGGAGAATCTATGTCATCAGTTCTAAAGGCGGAATATGCGCCGCTACCAAAAGGTAAGGCTTTAATTCAGTTGTACTCTTGGGCTACGCCCAATGGCCATAAGATTCACATTATGCTTGAGGAGTGCGGATTTGTCTTGGGAAAGGACTGGGATTTACATGCGATTGATATTGGCAAGGGTGAACAATTTAATCCAGAGTTTTTAGAGATTAGCCCCAATAATAAGATTCCGGTATTGACTGATCGCGCTGGCCCAGGAGGCAAGCCAATTAGCCTATTTGAGTCGGGTGCAATGCTTATGTATCTTGCTGGCAAGACTGGGAAATTTTTACCGGATAGCACTTATGATAAGTATAAGGTATTAGAATGGCTCATGTTTCAGATGGGTGGCGTTGGTCCAATGCTTGGGCAAACGCATCATTTCCGTTTATATGCACCCGTTAAAATTGAGTATGCGATTGATCGTTACTCGAATGAAACTAAACGTTTGTATGGTGTCATCGATAAACAATTATCGACGCATCGCTATATTGCTGGTAAGAAGTATTCGATTGCCGATATTGCTATTTTTCCGTGGTTAAGAAATTGGAAAAATCAGGGTATTGAGATTACGGATTTCCCGCATTTGCATGCGTGGTTTAATGGGATTAGTGAGCGTCCTGCGGTAATTCGCGCGGTTGAGATGTTAACTAGTCTTCGTAAACCATTGCACGATGACAAGGCACGCGAAATATTATTTGGTAAAACGCAGTACACCAAAAAATAGTTTGTTTATTAGCAGCTTCTTGATTCAGGTGATAAGGGTTGCTTTTTTATAACCAATGACAACGTCTTTTGATCAGCTCATTGATCGTTCGCAAACGCAATCAGTGCGGTGGAGTTCTCACCCTAAGGATGTAATACCTTTGTGGGTGGCTGATATGGACTTTGCCTGTCCACCATGTATTCAAGATGCTCTGCATCAGCGGATCGAGCATGGTATTTACGGGTATACCAAGGCTAGCGAGCATTTACGCGAAGCAATTATTGAGTATCTTCAAAGGCGTTATCAATGGCAGATATTGCCAGAATGGCTGGTTTTTTTACCTAGCGTTGTGACAGGTCTGTATCTCATTCCAAGTCTTTTTTTAGAAACGCATGAGCAGGCTTTGATTCCAAGTCCTGCTTATCACCACTTTCAGATGGGGTTAGAGCAGAGTACAAGATCTTTTGTGAAATATCACTTTACAGAGCAATCAGGACGGTGGGCAATTGATTATGACGAATTAGAAACGCTTGTTACTTCGCAGACAAAGTTACTGATGCTTTGCAATCCCCACAATCCTGGGGGTACGGTATTTCGGAAGGATGAGTTAGAAAAGCTTGGTAGTTTTGCAGTTCGGAATAATTTGATGATTTGTTCGGACGAAATCCATGCAGATTTAATTTTAGATACCGATAAGTCGCATCTGCCGATTGCTAGTCTTACCAGAGAGATTAGTGAGAGAACCATCACGCTGATGTCGCTCAACAAGGCGTTTAATTTTCCAGGCATTGGTTTAGCATGGGCAGTAGTTCCTAATCAGGCAATGCGTCAAAAGATCCAGCAACCTTTACATGGACTCATACCATCTC
>CALPOM020000079.1 GCA_943325205.2 Thermoflexus hugenholtzii JAD2
AAAAAAATTTCAGTAGATGTCGATCCAAATACGCCACTACTCTGGGCAATACGAGATCATGTCGGCCTAACAGGCACTAAATATGGCTGCGGTGTTGGCCAATGTGGCGCATGTACTGTCTTATTTAATGGCGAACCACTCAGGAGTTGTGCCATTCCAGTTAGTGCAGCTGAAGGTAAAAAAATTGAAACCATTGAAAGCCTAGAAAAAAATGGCCAACTTTCGCAACTCCAGCAAGCCTGGGTAAAACATCAAGTTCCGCAGTGCGGCTATTGTCAATCTGGCATGCTCATGGCTACTACGGCACTATTAAGAAAAAAACCTAAGCCTACAAACGCAGACATCGATGCTGCTATTACCAATATCTGTCGTTGTGGCACGTTCCAAGAAGTTCGTGCTGCGATTCATTCTATTGCCAAGTCGTAAGGAGCTATCAATGAACGCCATAACTAATATCGCTCGTCGTCGTTTTATTATTTCTTCAGCAACCATCGGTTCAGGTCTTGCGATTGGGTTCGACTTGTCCCTCGCGCCAGCTTTTGCAAATACCGCTAGTGATGCCCCTGAGATCGGTGCTTGGGTAGTGATCCAACCGGATGAGAAAGTCATTGTTCGCGTTGTGCGCTCTGAAATGGGACAAGGAACCATCACAGGACTTGCACAAATGGTCGCAGAAGAACTCCAATGCGACTGGAAAAATGTTAGCTACTCATACCCAACCCCGGCCGAAAGTATTAAACGAAAAGCTGTTTGGGGCTCATTCTCCACAGGAGGCAGTAGAGGAATTCGTACCTCCGAACAATATGTTCGTAAAGGTGGCGCAGCTGCTCGCATGATGCTCGTCCAAGCGGCAGCTGAACAGTGGGGTGTCTCACCTTCTGAATGCGAAGCCCAAAAAGGCGTAATAACCCATAAACCAACTGGCCGGAAAACGACCTTTGGCAAAGTAGCCATCGCAGCATCGAAATTACCAGTCCCAACTCAAATTAGCCTAAAAGATCCAAAAGACTGGAACATTATCGGTAAACCATTAGATCGTATCGATAATCTTTCAAGTAAAACAAACGGTAAGCAAGTCTATGCAATTGACCTGAAATTACCAGGTATGCTAACTGCAACAATTAAGGAGTCACCTGTTTTTGGTGGAAAAGTAAAAAGCTTTGATGCTGCTAAGGTTAGTAACCTTAAAGGAGTTAGAAAAGTCCTGCAAGTTGGTGATACTGCAGTTGCTGTTGTTGCAGATACCTTTTGGCAAGCTAAAGTAGCACTTGATCAATTACCTATCGAATGGGACGAGGGTCCTAATGCCTCAATCCAACAAGCAGATATCCTTAAAAAACTAGAAGAAGGCTTAACAGCTTCTCAGGCATTTATTGGTAACTCGAATGGTGACTATAGTAAAGTCCTTGCCGAAAGTGCCCAAAAAGTCGAAGGCACATACTTTTATCCCTTTTTAAATCATGCGCCGCTAGAGCCAATGAATGCAACCGCTAAATGGACTCCAGAACAATGTACTGCTTGGGTTCCCACCCAAGATGGTGAAGCCTCAATGGCTGCTGTCGTGGCAGCGTCTGGCTTAAGCGCAGACAAATGTGACGTCATTAAGATTAATCTTGGTGGCGGCTTTGGTCGTCGTGGTGCTTTTCAAGATTACACAACGCAAGTAGTACGAATTGCCAAAGAAATCCCCGGCACGCCAGTGAAACTGATCTGGACTCGGGAAGAAGATATGACTCAGGGACGCTACCATCCGATTATGATGTGTAAACTAACGGGTACTTTTGATGCCCAGAAAAACTTTACTGGTCTACACATGCGCCTTGCTGGCCAATCTATTCTGGCATCTGTTCGCCCGGCTATTGTCGAACAAAATAAGGGAATGGACCCAGTCGTTTTCCAAGGGTTAGCAAAAAAAGATTTACCCCTTGTCGGTGAAGAAGCAACTCTAGACTACACCTTTCCAAACCTAGTCATTGACCATGCAATGCGCAATACGCACGTCCCCCCAGGATTTTGGCGTGGTGTGAATATTAATCAAAATGCTGTCTTTTTAGAATGCTTCATGGATGAACTTGCCCATACGGCTGGTAAAGACCCTGTAGACTTTAGAAGACAATTTATGGCAGATCAACCCAGAAGCCTAGCAGTACTAAATGCTGTAGTTGATGGTATTGGCTGGTCAAAGGCTCCTAAAAAAGGTGTCTTCCGAGGTGTCGCCCAAATGAAATCATTTGGTAGTTATGTAGCAGCGGCTTGCGAAATATCTGTCAAAGATGGTAATAAAATTAAAATCCACCGGATTGTTGCTGCAACCGATCCAGGATATGTAGTTAATCCAGCCCAAATCAAACGACAAGTTTCTGGCTCATTCGTATACGGACTATCGGCTTTATTTGAAGAAGAAATTACGATTAAAAATGGTGCGGTTATACAGAAAAACTTTGACACGTTTGGCTCAATCCGGCTTGCTCAAATGCCTCCTGTAGAAACGATCATTATCCAGGGTGGTGGCACAGTTTGGGGTGGAGTTGGTGAGCCTACAATTTGTGTTGCTGCTCCGGCTGTCTTAAATGCATTTTTTAAAGCCACTGGCAAACGTATTCGAACCCTACCATTAAAAAATAGTGGTATTACCCTCGTCTAATGAACGGTCAAGTATTTTAAATTGGCATTAGATGCATGAAATTTTTAGGAGGGTCTAGACTACTACAAGGATTTTTAATCCTTGTAGTAACTTTAGGCGCACTACCCGCCTTGTCATATGAACTGACGGGTGACCCCCAAGCCGGCCGGACGATTGTAGCCAGTAGGCAAAAGGGTTTGTGCTTATTATGTCATAGCGGGCCATTCCCTGAAGAACCATTTCAAGGTAACATAGCTCCCAACCTGTCCGATTTGGTCGCCAATTTAAATGCCCCACAGTTACGAGCGAGAATCATGAATCCTGCGATTACAAATCCACAAACAATCATGCCATCTTATTACCAATCTGAACATTTAACTCGTGTAAATAAACCATATCAAGGACAATCAATTCTTAGTCTCAAAGAAATTGACGATGTAGTAGCCTATTTAATTACTTTAAAAAAAGAATGAAGCAACAGATTCAACATAAACGACGTGCACTTCTGCAAGTATTACCAGTCTTGCTCATCTTGCCTTGCGCTCCAACTTTTGCAGGCAAAAATGATGCTGTAGATGCTATGCAAAAAATTATTGGCGGAATGCCAGTAAAAGATGGCGGTATTTACTTTGAACTCTCGCCACTCATTGAAAATGGGAACTCCGTCCCCATTAAAATTGAAGTTGATAGCCCAATGACCTCTCAAAATTATGTTAAAGCGATACATGTGATCTCGGAAGATAATCCACTTCCAAATATTTTTTCGGCCTATCTAACTCCCCAATCTGGAAAGGCTAAAATTGCTACAAGAGTTCGTTTAGCGAACACGCAACGGGTTTGGGTCCTAGCAGAAATGAGTCAAGGCTATTATGCAAGAACTTTTGCCGATACAAACGTTACTCTAGCAGCCTGTTTTGAGGGATGAGATGAGTAAAACTTCTCGAACCCTTATTACTATGCCAAAAACGGCGGGCAAAGGAACACTCATCGAAATTAGTGTTATTGCTCAGCATGATATGGAAACAGGTTTTCGTAGAACCGAAACCGGTGAATTAGTACCTCGCGATATTATTCGTACCTTTACCTGTACATATAACAATATTGAAATATTTCGAGCAGACCTTCACCCAGGCCAAGCGGCTAATCCTCAAATGACATTTACTGTAGTCGCCTCCGAAAGTGGCGAGTTTCAATTTAAATGGGTGGGTGATAATAACTACATCAGTACCAATCAAAGTTTCTTAATCGTGAACTGATTGTTCACGATTCAATTGCCCGGCAGATGCAACTAACTAAATACTCATCACGAAGCTTGGGTTTTGTAATGAGCGTGATTGCTTTTCTTAGTATCAATCTTTGTAATCAGTCCCTTGCTCAGCGCCAGTCTGGCTATGAACTCATGTCGCCTGAAAATCAACGTATGCAAAATGATTTGAATTTAAATCCAGCTTATTTTTGGATCTTAGATGGACAAGATATCTGGAACTCCAAAAACAATCCAAAAGAGCAATCGTGTGCATCTTGCCATCAAGATCCTAAAAGTTCCATGCGTGGTGTAGCAACGAAGTTTCCTCTTGAACGGGCTGGTAAGTTAATCAATCTCGAACAACAGATTAATTATTGTCAAAGTGAACGCTTATCATCTAAACCCTTCACCTTCGAGAGTAAAGCACTCTTAGCGATAACGGCCTTTGTGGCAACCCAATCTCGCGATCTGCCAATTACAACTCCTCAAAATAGTAACTTTCTGAAAAATGCTTTTCAAAAAGGGGAAGTGTTATTTAATCAACGTATGGGCCAGTTAAACTTGTCGTGTGCCCAATGTCACGAGCAACGTGCTGGACTAATTTTAGGAGGCACAAAAATCCCCCAAGCACATCCAACCGCATACCCGATTTATCGGCTTGAATGGCAAAACGTTGGATCATTACAAAGACGTCTGCGTAATTGTATGACAGGGGTACGGGCTGAGCCCTTTGATTATGGATCCATTGAGCTTGTTCAGCTCGAGTTTTTTTTAATGCGCCGAGCTAATGGGATGCGTTGGGAAACTCCAGGTGTACGTCCTTAGTCACAGACCTAATGTGAATTAGGCAACATATTTTTTTATAGAATTAACTGATATGAATTGATTTTTGTGGTGGGAAATCTCTAGCTCAACCCCATTTTTGTCAATTCTCAAGTAATAACGAAAACTATTTACCCAGAGTCAAATAATTCCAAAATTCAACAATTGGAGGTATCCAGCACAGTCTTTTTTACAAAATAAAGGCGAGATTTAATTGGAAATTTATGTCACAATTAGTCATACTTATAATCTTGAAGTAACGCCCTATTTAAGTTATTGATTTACCAATATTTTTTAATTTTCTACAACTTTTATTTGCTATCTTTTAGGACCTCTCATGAAAAACTCTTTAAGTTTCTTTAAAATTAGCCTGTCAGGCCTTCTAATCACGAATTTGTTGATAAGTATGCCGAGTTTTGCGGCGGGCACATTTGACAAAATAAGTGCCTCAAAAAGTATTACTATGGGAGTTCGCGATTCGTCTGGAGCCCTTTCATATACCCTTGGTGACGGAAAATATACCGGTTATCACGTGGAAATTTGCAAAAGAATCATCTCCGACTTAGAAAAAACGCTTAAAACACCTATCCAAATCAAGTACCAAGCTGTGACATCACAAAACCGTATCCCACTTGTACAAAACGGTACAGTTGATATTGAATGTGGCTCTACAACCAATAATGCAACTCGCCAAAAAGATGTTTCATTTGCAGTAACTACCTATGTGGAAGAGGTTAGAATTGCTGTGAAAGCCAATTCTGGAATTACTTCAATCGCACAACTAAACGGTAAAAAAGTAGCAACTACCACCGGTACTACTTCCGTTCAGATATTACGAAAAAATGAGCGCGCAACTGGCGTTAATTTTGATGAAGTCTTCGGTAAAGATCATGCCGACAGCTTCCTTCTCCTCGAGTCTGATCGTGCAGATGCCTTTGTGATGGACGGATCTATCCTAGCAGGTAATATTGCTATGGCTAAAAATCCAAAGGATTTTCGAATCGTCGGTGAAGTATTAAGTGTTGAGCCCATTGCCATCATGATTCGTAAAGATGATCCACAATTTAAGGCAGCGGTTGATAATACGATTAAGGGACTCATGAAAGATGGCTCCATCGCGAAAATGTATCAGCAGTGGTTCCTAGAACCAATTCCACCAAAAAATACTCGAGTGGGTCTTGAACTGAGTGCTAATACAAAAGAGGCTTGGGCGAACCCGAATGACAAACCCGCCGAAGAGTATGCCAAAAAATAAAGTAGCCTAAGCTCTCTTTGTATTCTTTACAACTCTTGTAATCTCTTCGATGGCACTTGAATTTGGTATTTTTTGTAAAAGTACCATCGAGGAGGAGTTTGCCCCAAAATGTTTTGGTACAACTTTTCCAAATGTATTTGACGGTAACGGTGATACTACCTATTTAGATTGGCTGTTATCTGCTTGGGGTTGGACTCTGTCCGTTGCTGGCTTAGCACTTCTAATTGCCCTCCTAGTTGGTTTAGTGGTGGGCACACTTCGAACTCTACCTGAATCCTCTTGGTTCAATCGCTTGCTCATTACTCTAGCGAATACTTGGGTAGAAATCTTTCGTAACATTCCAGTTCTTGTTCAAATATTTTTGTGGTACCACGTTATCCCCATGCTTGTGCCAATCCTGAAAGGTTTGCCAGCCTATTTTTTGGTCAGTATTGCACTCGGGTTTTATACCTCATCGCGCATTGCAGAACAAGTCAAAGCTGGGATCCAGTCACTCCCGAAAGGCCAAACTCTTGCAGCTATGGCTTTAGGACTGACCACTATCCAAAGTTATCGCTTCGTTATTCTGCCTATGGCCCTTCGAATCGTGATTCCACCGCTGACCTCTGAATCAATGAATATTATCAAAAACTCCTCAGTCGCTTTTGCAGTATCTGTTTCTGAGCTTACCCTCTTTGCTATGCAAGCCCAAGAAGAAACCTCTAAAGGTATCGAAATCTACCTAGCAGTAACCATCATGTATATGATTACCGCTCTAGCCATGAATCGCCTAATGGCATGGGTCGAGAAAAAAACGCGTGTCCCCGGCTTCATTGCTCCAAATAATCCATCAGGAGCACATTAATGTCTCTTGATCTATCTTTTTATAGCTGGGAGCTAATCCAAAACTTCCTCATCAAAGGACTCCTTTTTAGCGTTCAACTAACAATCGTTGCCACACTTGGAGGTATCGCCTTTGGCACTGTCCTAGCACTGATGCGCTTATCCAATAAGCCTTGGCTAACTATTCCGGCAAGTTGTTATGTTAATGTCATGCGGTCAATCCCACTAGTCATGGTCATTTTATGGTTTTTTTTGTTAATCCCTACCCTCATTGGCCGTCCTATCGGAGCTGATTTATCTGCTTATATTACCTTTATTGCTTTTGAAGCAGCCTTCTTTTGCGAAATCGTCCGTGCTGGCATTGGCTCCATACCAAAAGGTCAAGCTGCTGCAGGCCAAGCACTAGGAATGAGCTATGCTCAAAATATGCGCCTCATTGTTCTACCCCAAGCTTTCAGAAATATGATCCCTATTTTCATGACCCAAATAATCATCCTATTCCAAGATACTTCTCTCGTTTATGCCATCGGCGCTTATGACCTTTTGAAGGGCTTTGAAATTGCTGGTAAAAATTATGGCCGACCTATTGAAAGTTACCTACTGGCTGCAGTAGTTTATTTCTTGATTTGCTTTAGCTTGTCACGCGCAGTCAAAGTGCTACAAAAAAAAGTCGCCATCATCCGTTAGAATCGGCATATGTCTAAATCAGTAACACTATGCGTATTTTTTTAGAAGCTATATTCTTCTTATCGACCCCAGGTAAATCATGGCACTAATTGAAATCAAACAAGTCTCCAAATGGTATGGCAATTTTCAAGTGCTGACAAACTGCTCAACGAATATCGAAGTCGGTGAGGTAGTGATCGTTTGTGGCCCATCAGGATCTGGTAAGTCCACTCTCATTAAAACCATCAATGGACTCGAGGCCTTTCAGTCTGGCGAAATTAAAATTGACGGAGTATCGGTTGGGGATCCGCATACTAACCTGCCGCAACTTCGCGCACAAGTGGGTATGGTCTTTCAGAACTTTGAGCTGTTCCCGCACCTATCTGTGACCGAAAATCTAACGATCGCTCAAATTAAAGTCCTTGGAAAAAGTCAATCCGATGCGACTGCTCTTGGGATGAAATACTTGGAGCGCGTTGGTCTGATTAATCAAAAAGATAAATTTCCAGGGCAATTATCCGGTGGCCAGCAGCAACGCGTAGCAATCGCTAGAGCCCTTTCCATGAATCCTAAAGTCATGCTGTTTGACGAACCAACCTCAGCACTAGACCCAGAAATGGTGGGCGAAGTTCTTGACGTGATGGTGCAACTCGCCCATGATGGTATGACAATGATTTGTGTCACTCACGAAATGGGCTTTGCTAAAAAAGTCGGTCATCGAGTCATCTTTATGGACCAAGGAAAAATAGTCGAGGATTGTAGCAAAGATGAATTCTTTTTACATCCTGAAAAACGAGCCCCGCGAGCGCAGGAATTCCTAGCAAAAATCATTACCCAATAAACTACTCGAGTAAACAAAGGCCTTATTGTGGTTCGATACCAGCTTTCGTGGCGATCTGTTGATATTTGACAATCTCACTGCTGACAAATTTCTTCACAGTATCCAAATCCATGTGGCGTGACTGAATACCAGCTTTGGCATAAGAGTCTTTTACCTCTGGATCTTGCATGGCCTTTCCTAAATCAGCATTAATCTTTTCAACAATTGCCAAAGGAGTTGCTATTGGAGCCCAAAATCCAACCCATAAGTTAATCTCAAAATTAGCAAAACCCTGCTCTGCAATCGTCGGCACGTCACTCAGTATGTCAGCCCGAGTTTTACTAGTAACGCCTAAAGCCTTTAACTTGCTGGACTTGATCTGACCTATTGCGGCGTCTAGCGGGGCCATATAAAATGCCGATCGACCCGCCATGATGTCCGTTAACGCGTCTGGAGAACCTTTATACGGAATATTTAAAAGCTTTATACCAGCAAATTGATTAAAAAACTCTGCCGCTAAATGCGTCGAACTCCCAACTCCAGCAGAGGCATAACTTAAATCTCCCGGACGAGTCTTCGCTGCAGATACTAAGTCCTTAATCGACTTATACGGTCCATCAGGATGCACAACCAAAGCATAAGGTGTAACGCCTAATATATCAATATCAACGAGTGTTTTACTCGGGTCGTAGGGTAATTTTTTATAAATCGCTGGGTTGGCAGCAAAAGAAGCTGACTGCACCAACAAGGTATATCCATCCGGGTCTGCGTTAACAACAAAACCCGTACCAATTGATCCCCCGGCACCTGGTTTATTCTCAACGATTACGGATTGTTTCCAAACCTTACTTAAATATTTAGCAACAATTCGTACCGTTAAGTCTGCGCCAGATCCCGCTGCAGGACCAATAATTTTTACCGTACGATTTGGATAACTCTGAGCAACTCCTGAGTTAACAGAACTAGAAGAGGGACTGCTTTGTGCAAGAACGAGAGAAATACTACAAGGCAGAATTAAACTTAAAAAGATTAATCCTCTTAGATATACGATCGAAGTCTTCCTAAAAGTACTAAACAGTGCATATGAAAAATTTAAATTAGACATCTATTAGAACTCCATGATTTTTATTTCTAATGATCGCAATGCGCACTCGACAATGTAATTAGTATACTGGGAATACACACCACATCCATTGGAATTATTTTTAAAAGGAACTTTGTATGTCGCAAAAAATTGCTATTCTTGGGGCAGGGGCAATCGGCGGCAGTATTGGCCTTGATCTGACCGAGGCAGGCTTAGACGTGATCTTGATCGATGCTTGGCCAAGTCATGTAGATGCGATGAAAAAGCAAGGACTCCAAGTGAGCATGCCTGGTAGCGAACATCATGTGCCTGTGCGCGCCTACCATCTTCATGAAATTTATACTCTCAATCCTCAACTAGATCTGATTCTTCTTTGTGCCAAGTCTTACGATAGTGTCTGGCTAGCTCACTTTATTCGCCCCTACCTAAAAAAAGATGGGGTACTAGTCTGCGTTCAGAATAGCCTGAATGATGAATGGGTCGCTCCTATTATTGGTCCGGAACGTGATATCGGTTGTGTCATCGAACTATCAGCTGAGGTCACCTCACCAGCACAAATTAAACGCAACACAAATCGCCAGGGTACTTGGCTTGCTCCTGGGGAATTAAATGGACAAATCACAAGTCGTCTTATTGATATTGAAAAAATTCTAAGCCATGTAGGTACGTCACAGAAAACCGCGAATATTTGGGGTGCCAAATGGTCTAAGCTAATCGCCAATGCAATGACACAAGGCCCAATCGGAATGCTAGGCATTAAATCATCCGAGGCAGTTATTCTGCCTGGGTATGTCGAGTTAGCAACCCTTGCTGGCCAAGAAACCTACGCTGTTAGCCAGGCTCTTGGAATCAATATCGAACCGGTCTTTGGCCTCACAGAAAAAGATTTCTCAGGCTCAGTGGAGGAGGCTATTCAAACCTTATTTACTACTCTTGTCAAACATATTGGTCCTCATTCGAGAAACGCTGTCGTGCAAGACCACAGCAAAGGTCGTAGA
>CALPOM020000080.1 GCA_943325205.2 Thermoflexus hugenholtzii JAD2
ATACACTGGTGGCTAGCATCATCGCAATTCCGCCGAGTGCCATGACTGAGCTTCTTAATGCTAGAGAAATACTTGTGCCGACTAGTGTTTGGATAAGTGTTGTATCACTTGTTAGGCGGGATAGCACTTCACCACTTTGAAGGGTTTCAAAATAGGTAGGACTTTGTTTTAGTACATTTTGAAAGACACTTTCTCGAATATCTGCGACCACACGCTCCCCTAGCCATGACATTAAATAAAAACGCGTAGCGGTACTTAAAGCTAGAACGATTGCAATGATTAGAAGATAGATAAATGGTTCATGAACTTGATCACTAGTCAGTCCAACGTCGATCAGGTATCGAAAGGCAAGAGGTACCGATAAAGTTGCACCAGCTGCAATAAAGACAAAGAAAATTGCAAGTGCCCATTGCCACCGATAAGTTCTAAAAATATGGGATGTATTGAACCAAGTTTGAATACTACCAACAGCCGTCTTTTTTTTCATATGCGAATTACAAAGATCATTTAGATGAATAGATTTAAGATTTGCATAAAGATCATCCCGGGTTGCAATTCTGCTTGATTATCTCTTAAATCCCAACTAGTAAGGGGGAGGCATGCCACAACCACTCACAGGTTCAATTCGATGCATAAAAATCAGTTACAGTAACTAGGGATATTGCAAGAAGACATCCGATTTTACTGTAAATGATTTAAATTATAGAATCACTTCATCCATTTCACATGAATGAGGCTAAAGAGGTTATTAATCCCTTAGCTATTTTGGGAGCTGAGGCTGGTGGTATAACTTCCTAAGCTATTCAGGAAATTGTATGAAAGGATTATGCTCCGCTAAGTCGAATTATTCAGAGTCAAAAAATGACAGGTGGTGAGTCGTCATAGAGGACCTTTTAAGCTTTTACAGTACTCTAAAAAGTTTCTGCTACTCGTTGATAAATTCTTTTTATGATGTTGAATAAGATAAAGATTTCGAGTCAATTTGGGTAGTGGCGTTTTTAATTCAATAAGTTGCTTGGATTGTAATAGATCCGCGACGACGTATCTTGATAGGCAGGCTATCCCAAGTCCTGCAACTGTTGCATGTTTAATTGCCTCTGAATTGCTAAACTCACCCGCTGGGGCAAGATAATGCAAATGCTGAATTAATAATTGGTCGACCGCTTCCCGTGTACCAGAAGTATTCTCTCGTAATAGCCATTTGGCTTGGCTGAGCTGCTTTACAGTTATTTTTTTTTGAGGATTATTTTTTACGAGGTAATGGTTTAGGCCAGCAACGATAATTAACTCATCATCGAACCATTTTTCGACGAGTAGGTCAGCCTCGTGGCATGGACCTTCGATCAATCCAAAATCAATTTCATAATTTGCGACTAATGCAGCAATGGATGCAGAGTTAGCTATTTCTATTTGGGGATATAAATGAGGAAGCATATATTTTCCTAAAATACGAGGGAGTAGATAGTTCCCAATTGTTGTGCTAGCACCTATGTGGATAGTCAGTTGAATATGATTATTATTTGACTGAAAATGGTCTTCAATCGTTTTAACACCATCTAGAACTTGTCTTACTTGAGGTATGAGTTGCCGGCCATTTTCATTGATAATGAGGCGTTTTCCGATCCGGTCAAATAATTGCACATTTAACATGGACTCAAGTTCATTAATCGCTGCGCTAGTAGCTGATTGCGATAGAGAAATTGATTGCGCGGCTGCGGCTGTGCTACCAAATTGATGGACAGCCAAAAATAGTTGTAATTGTCTAAAAGTGATACGCATATTAAATAATCATTTTGGTTTGGATCTAATTAACCTATTTTACCGGTTAATAATACAATAATTAAAGGTTTTACAAATGGTTTTCAAACCTGTAAATTGCTTTTTATAAATAGATAAAAAAGATGAATTAGATGCCGATATCTGAGGAGTGGAGGGGACGATTACCCGGATTAGGGATAGCTTTATTACTCGGCTGTTTGGCAATGCTTATCAGTTCTCAGTTCCTTTGGCTTGGTCAATTTGGTCTCAGTATTTTAACTATTGCTATTTTGTTGGGTTTTCTGTTTGGGAATATTCCAGGCCGCGCACCAAGCCCCATATTTTTTTCAGGATTTAATTTCGCTAAACAAAAAATCCTTCGACTTGGCATTATATTATTTGGTTTTCGATTAACATTCACCGATATCGCAAGCGTTGGTACGGCTGGGATACTCATTGACCTTCTGATAGTTACCAGTACCTTTTGTTTGACGTGGATTATTGGGGTACGTTTCTTGGGTATGGACCGAGTGACTGCTATGCTTATTGGTTCGGGTTGCTCGATTTGTGGGGCTGCAGCGATTCTAGCGACGCAACCCATCTTACAGGCACAGAATGATCGGGTCACAATTGCCATATCAACGATTGTTATTTTTGGAACGATTGGTATTTTTCTATATCCTGCGATTTTTTTAGCAATCCGAGATCTAAATCTTTTTTTTAGTAATGAGACCGTATTCGGTATTTATATTGGCTCCACGATTCACGAAGTTGCCCAAGTGGTTGCAGCATCAGGCGCAATTAGTGAGGACGTAACGGGGAGTGCAGTCATTACAAAGATGATTCGGGTGATGATGTTAGGGCCGTTTTTGTTAATTTTGTCTAGCCTATTGGCGATAGAGCATCAGCAACTGATTGCCAAAGAGGATCGGGCTCAAAGTTTTGGAGGCTGGATGAATCAGTTACATATTCCTTGGTTTGCAGTATGGTTTATAGTGGTGATTTGTTTTAACTCTTTTGTAAGCTTACCAAATACTTGGATCCATGGCGTTGTCGTATTTGACAATTTACTTTTAGCGATGGCCATGGCTGCACTTGGTATGGCTACCCAGTTTCAAGTCATTGTGAGGGCTGGTTTACTACCCCTACAACTGGCTGCAATTATTTTTATATGGTTAGTCGTTGGAGGGGCTCTGATTAATTGGGGTATTACAGTGCTATTGAGTACTGATATTACGGGCCTTAATGACTTTTTCCCAGATGATCGATTCATTTCGAATTTGGACTTCAAATTCTTTTGGCGTGTTTAGAACTGGCGTTAGCCCATTGAGATCAAGACTGACTTTCATCGCCTCGGAATTAACTGCATTAATCGTCGATGCATAAATTCTTTCTACGATCGCATTTGGAGTGTTTGCAGGAACTGCTAATCCAAACCAACCAGTACTCTCAAATCCAGGTAGGCCGCTTTCAGAAAGGCTTGGAACATTTGGCAACTGCTTAACGGGTTTAGCCGATGTGACTCCAATGGCTTTAATTTGGCCAGATTTAACAAAAACGGCACCTGCAGTCAGGTTTGACACCATAAAATCAATTTGACCTGAGAGGAGGTCATTTAGTGCAGCAGACTCGCCTTTATAGGGGATATGCGTACTTGAAATATTGGCAAAATAGACCAGATTTTCCCCAGCCATATGTACTTGAGTCCCAATACCAGCACTGCCAAAGTTAAGTTCCTTGGTTTTAGCCAGGGCGATAAATTCTTGTAAGTTTTTTACTGGAAGTTTATTACTCACCACAAAGAGCATTGGCCCACTAGCAACATTCGTAATATAAATAAAGTCTTTGCTATAGTTCACAGGAGCTTTTTTATAAATGAATGGATTCACTGTGAGCATGCTGCCTGAAGCTAACATGATAGTATAGCCATCCGCTGGAGACTGTGCGACTGACTCAGCAGCAATATTTCCTCCTGCACCGGCTTTGTTTTCAATCACAACACTTTGGTTGAACTCTTTAGTTAATTGCTGGGCTAATAAGCGTCCTAGAACGTCTGTAGTTCCGCCAGCCGCAAATGGGATCACCATTTTCATTGGCTTATTGGGCCAACTTTGAGCCTGAGTAATCATTGAGGAACCAACAAAAAGAGTGAGCATCAAGACTGCTGAGCAATTATTCCGTAGACGTTTTAGTAAGATTTTCATACGAGTCCTTTGGTTAGATATAACTGACTGGAATGGTAAGACTGGTGAAATGATTTTGGTTTAGTGAGTGCTTATTACAGAGCATACTAGCCACTAATTAAGCACTTTTCTATTTTTATACTTTTTTGTTATGGAATGCTATTAGGGTAAACCGGTATATTTTTTTAATTTAAGTAATCTAAGTCATCTATATAATATAGATATGTCTTCCATTTTAATTACTGAATTTATTACGCGTCCTGCGCTCGATTTTTTAAGTCAGAAATATGCGGTTATTTACCAACCAGATTCATATAGCAGTCGTTCTGATTTACTCAAATTAAGTAGCGAAGTGGACGCCATCATCGTACGTAATTTAACCCAGGTAGATCAAGAGTTACTCAGTTGTGCCAAGCAACTTAAGGTTGTTGGTCGTTTAGGTGTTGGGTTAGAGAATATTGATTTAGATTATTGTAAAAATCACGGCATCCACGTTTTTCCAGCAACCGGCGCGAATGCTCAGTCAGTTGCTGAGTACGTAGTTAGTACAGCGGTTGTTTTAATGCGTGGCTTATTGTTGGCGACGCCATTAACAGTAAGTGGTCAATGGCCACGGGCTAAATTCATTGAGCAACCTGAGGCCCATGGAAAAACTCTTGGAATTGTAGGTCTAGGTAGTATTGGTAGAGAAGTAGCTAAGAAAGCATCAGCTTTTGGTTTTCAGTGTGTAGCTTATGATCCGTTGATAGTCGGTACAAGTGTATCGATTGATCAACTAACTATTCCACTACTTGGCTTAGAGAAACTCTTGAATCAGAGTGCTGTTGTGACTTTGCACTTACCCTTATTAGATTCTACGAAGGGTTTGTTTTCTGCTAAAACATTAGATTTGATGCAAGATGGAGCATTCCTAGTGAATACCTCTCGAGGGCAAATCGTCGATGAAGAGGCGCTTGCCGATAGGCTTCGAAGTGGACGTTTAGGCGGTGCTGCTATGGATGTTTTTGCTAAAGAACCGGCAAAAGACTTAAATCATTTTGCAGGTATTGAAAATATATTTCTAACGCCCCATATTTCTGGTGTGACTGTTGAGAGTAATGATCGAGTGTGTGATGTAGTCGCCCGCTTAGTTGATCAAGCTTTAGGAAAATTCGTATGAACATGTCTTTTCAGGAGATGGTTGATTTAGCTTCGCAAGGATTAATATCCTCTGGAATCTCGAAAAGGGCTGCTGTACAAACGGCTCAATTTTTAGCCTTAGCTGAATGTGACGGAATTGCTTCTCATGGGCTGGCTCGAGTTGCTCAATACGTAAGTCACGCTAAAAATAATAGAATTGCCTTACAAGCTGAGCCAAAATTACTCAAGCGGCATCAGGCAGTAGCTTTGATTGATGCTGGTGACGGCTTAGCATTTCCAGCATTGCGATATGCAACAGATTTATCAGTCGAGTTAGCGCATCGTTTTGGAATTGGATTGGTTGCAATTACCAATAGTCACCATTTTGGGGTTGCTGGCCACTTTACTGAAGCGAGTGCTAGGGCTGGTTATATTTCTATCATGTTTGGTAATACCCCTGCCGCAATGCCAATGGTTGGTGGTAAAAAGGCTATTTTTGGAACGAACCCAATCGCCGCCAGTTTTCCCGTAAATTCTAAGGATCCTTTAGTTATTGATATGTCATTATCGGCAGTTGCTCGGGGAAAGATTCTGGTAGCTGCAAAAAAAGGCGAGTCAATTCCCCATGGCTGGGCATTAGATGCATCTGGCCAACCCACGACAGATGCTCAGGAGGCTCTGCAAGGACTAATGGTTCCTCTAGGCGGCGATAAAGGTGCCTTATTAGCCTTGGTGGTTGAACTACTGGTAGTTGGGTTAACTGGTAGTCGGTTTTCATACGAAGCTGATTCATTCTTTTCGGCGCATGGCAACCGACCTCAAGTTGGGCAATTAATCATCACAATCAAGCCGGATTTGGCTGGTAAAAATATCTTTAACCAGCGCCTTGCAGAGTTTTTAGCTGTTTTATCTTTAGATAGTGATATTCGGTTACCTGGCCAAAGGCGATTTAAACAACGATTATTGGCAATGAAAAACGGTGTAGAAGTATCTGAGTTACTGATATCAGAAATTCAGAATAGTATGAAATGATGTATGGAATGTTGAAAACTTAAGGAGATCAAGATGATTCATTTTGTAGTGCATGAGCCCAACGATAGTGTTGGAGTTGTTGTGGTTGAGGGTGTTCAATCAGGCACAGATCTAATTGGATGGGTGATGGATGGGGATTTAACACTGCAGATGAAGTCTGAGAGTGATATTCCGATTGGGCATAAGATTTCCTTAAAAGATTTTAAACCTGGTGATACTGTTTTGAAATACGGAGTGGATATTGGAAAAGTTGTTGCTCCAATCAAAAAGGGCGAGCATTTACATGTTCAAAATGTGAAAACAAAGCGCTGGTAGTCATTTATTCAGTCAAAACAATCCGATTATTTACAAAGAGATCAAGAAGATGAATTTAAAAAATACAAACTTTATGGGTTACCGTCGTGAAAATGGGCGGATGGGGATTAGAAATCATGTCATTATCTTACCCTTGGATGATTTGTCTAATTCAGCCTGTGAGGCGGTAGCTAACAATATTAAAGGCACTATGGCCATACCGCACCCTTATGGCAGATTGCAATTTGGGGCAGATTTAGACTTGCATTTTCGCACTCTCATTGGAACTGGTTGTAATCCAAATGTCTCTGCCGTCGTAGTTATTGGCATTGAGCCGCAATGGACTGAGATTGTTGTGAATGGAATTCGCGCTTCAGGTAAGCCAGTTGAAGGGTTTTGGATTGAAGGTAATGGTGATATAGCAACTATTGCGAGCGCCAGTAAAGCGGCCTATTCGATGATGAAGCATGCCTCGAAACAGCAACGTGTGAGTGCCCCGTTATCTGAGTTATGGGTTTCGACGAAGTGTGGTGAATCTGATACTACTTCAGGTTGTGGATCAAATCCGACAGTTGGGAATGCTTTTGATAAGTTATACGACATTGGTTCTACGCTCGTTTTTGGTGAAACTACAGAGCTAACTGGTGGTGAGCATTTAGTAGAAGCGCGGTGCCGGACAGATGCCATTAAAAAACAATTTAAATTCATGTTTGATCGTTACCAAGACATTATTGAGCGTCACAAAACAAGTGACTTGTCCGACTCTCAACCGACTAAAGGAAACATCGCTGGTGGTTTAACTACGATTGAAGAAAAAGCCTTAGGAAATATCCAGAAGATTGGAAAAAAATGTATGGTAGATGGCGTTTTGGATAAAGCAGAAGAGCCTAAAATGAGTGGTTTACATTTTATGGACTCCTCCTCTGCGGCTGCGGAGATGGTTACACTGTGCGCCGCATCCGGTTTTGCTGCGCACTTTTTCCCTACCGGTCAGGGAAATGTTATTGGTAATCCAATTTTGCCTGTAATTAAGTTATGCGCTAATCCAAAGACTGTTCGAACGATGTCGGAACACATTGATGTCGATGTATCTGGATTATTACGGCGTGAGGAAACCATGGATTCTGCTGGCGATAAGTTATTAGATTGCTTGCTAAGAACTGCTAATGGGGAACTAACTGCAGCAGAAATTCTTGGTCATCGTGAATTTGTACTAACGCGCTTATATGAGTCAGCGTAAAGAGTCTTAGGAATTGGCAATGCGATCGCTCAATGCGTATGAAGAGGTAAAACTAAAAATTACCGAGGATGTCGTTCGCGGGCGTTTTTTGATGGGAAAGGCATTACCTGCTGAAAAAGTATTATCAAAAGAGTTCCAAGTATCTGTTGGCACTTTAAGAAAAGCAGTAGATGAACTAGTAGCCGAAGGTGTGGTTATTCGGCGGCAGGGGATTGGAACTTTTATTGTTGAGCATAATTTAAAAAGATTACTCTATTATTTTTTTCATGTTGTGCGCCACGATGCCAAGAAAAAGTTCCATCCTCAAGTTGTTCTTGAAACATTTGATAGTGGCTATGCAAGTGCTGAGGAAGCGAGTAAGTTAGCAATTAAAGACGGCTCGCCGGTCTGGCGTATTGTGAACTTACTGCAATTAGATGGTCGTTGCGTCATGGTTGATCAAATTACTTTAGATAAAAAACGCTTTAAAAAACTATCTAAAGAAGAATTTATTCACCGCGAAGGGAGTATTTATCAGTTATATCAGATGCAGCATGGTCAAGTTGTTATTAGAACCAGTGAGCGTTTAAGAGCTAGTCATGCTAGTAAGCGTTTCGCTGATTTTCTGGGAGTTAAGCCAGAGTCTGCAGTTTTAATTATCAGACGAATAGCTTTAAATATTAAAGACGAGCCGATTGAATGGAGGGTGTCGACTTTAAATACGAAACAACATGAATACTTTAGTGAATTAGTAGTGTAATTTAAAAAAATTAATAAAAGGAGAGCATTAAATGGCATCAGAACAAAAGCAGGTACGAGTTGGTATTGTTGGTTTAGGACGTTGGGCGAAAGTATTAACCAAAGCATCCAAGCAATCCACCAAAATAGATATCGTCAGCGGATATAGTAGGTCTGAAGAAAAAAGATCGGCATTTGAGAAAGAGATGGGCGTTCGTCCTGTCGGAAGTTTAGAAGAGATGCTTGCTGATCCGACGATTAGCGGCGTCATTATTACAGTTCCTAATGAACAGCATCGTGCGATTGCTGAAAAGGTCGCTGCAGCTAAAAAACATGTTTACACTGAAAAGCCGATTGCGCATAATTTAGAAGATGGCTTAGAGATTGCCGCCTTGGAGAAAAAATATGGCGTGACAGTCACTGTTGGTCATAGTGCGCGTCTGATGGCGGGGATTCGCATGATTAAGCAGCGAATTGATGCGGGTGAGTTAGGTACGGTTGCATTTATAGAAGCCAACTTTTCTAATGAGCGCGCTCTGGAGTTAACGCCTCAGACTTGGCGTTGGTATAAAGACAGGGCGCCTGGAGGCCCCTTATCACAATTAGCGATCCACCACTTTGACGTTGTCCATTATTTAGGCGGCGCCATGTTAGAGGTTAATTCGATAGCTTCTAAACTGTCACCAGTTGGTGCTGAGGTAGATGATCAATCCATGACAACTATTCGTTTTGCAGATGGCAAATTAGGATATGTAGGTTCATGTTGGACATCCCCTGGTATTTTTTCAGTGCGTGTCTTTGGCTCAAAAGGTCTGATGCATTATGAGATTGATTTTGGTACTTGGGATACTCCGCATTTATTGCACCAGAGTTCAACTTTGTATATCCAGAGAGGTAAAGATGGTTATGGCAAAAGGGAAGAGTTAGTCGTTCCTGAAAGTGATATGTTCCGAGCAGAATTAGAAATGTTTGCTGACAGTTGTGTTTCTGGAAAATCACCTGAGTTATCGGCAGATAATGCAATTACATCATTAGCAGTTGTCAATGCTGCTCTCAAATCCATTGAGAGAAAAGGGCAGGCGGTGACGCTAGCGGAAGTCATGGCACAGTATAAGAGATAGTTATTCGAAGTCTTATATTGCCTCAGTAAAGAAGTCTTGATTAATTTTTTTGGAGTCCTATCTGATGTCAAATTTACCTAGCCGTTATTTTTGGGAGTTAACCCAGCCTGAAATAGCGGAGCAGTTTAAAAAGAATCCCTTTGTTATTCTGCCCGCTGGAAGTGTTGAACAACATGGACCACATTTGCCAACTGGCACAGACATATTTGCATCGAACGTCATAGGCCACGCAGTAGCAGAGCGTATGGATGGCATTGTTTTACCTGGGGGACCTTTAGGCGTTACCCCGATGCATATGCCATTTGAGGGAACAATTACTCTGAGCCCTGAAACCTATATGAGCGTTGTTGTAGAGACGTGTGTTTCGACTGCCAAGCACGGTGCAAAATATCTGATGATATTAAATTGGCATGAGGGGAATATTCCTTCACTCGCTATTGCTGCTGAGAAACTGCACCGTGAACATGGCATGACTGTGTTGATTGTGCAGGCTTGTTATGTTGCTGCTGAGTTATATGGTCATGATTGCGGTGGTCTGACACATGGTGGTGAAATTGAGGCGCTAGCAGTTTTAGCGCATCGTCCTGATTTGGTTCATTTGGACCGTATCGATTACTCTTCCGATCATCAGCATGGTCGGAAATGGGATAAATTACGTCGAACGCATAGTTTTCAGCCAGTTTTAAGAGATATTCGCACGATTGCTGCAACTGGCTGGTATGGATCTCCGCAACATGCGACAACAGAAAAGGGTTTGCAGATGTTAAATGATATTGCTGATGC
>CALPOM020000081.1 GCA_943325205.2 Thermoflexus hugenholtzii JAD2
CGTGCTTCCAATGACTGCAATTAGAACTCCTAGGCTGCTGCCGATCAATTGTGCTGTGAAATTGACTCCGCCCATACCACCAAACTCTGGTGTTCCAAAGATTCCTGCGGCCAATCCACCCCAAAGGCCGCAAAGACCGTGTAGGGGCCAGACACCAAGAACGTCATCAATTTTCCAACGATTTTGAACGAGGATAAACATATATACGAATAGTCCTCCAGCAATTAGCCCCACAGCTAATGAGCCCAGAGGGTGCATGATGTCGGAGCCAGCACATACCGCAACTAGACCAGCTAATGGTCCATTGTAGGTAAAACCGGGATCGTTTCTACCAATTAACCAAGCTGAGAGGGTACCTCCTACCATTGCCATTAATGAGTTAATAGCAACTAAGCCACTGATCTTATCGATCGTTTGTGCACTCATGACATTAAAGCCGAACCAGCCCACTGCCAAGATCCATGCACCCAAGGCCAAGAATGGGATATTGGAAGGTGGATGAGAGGCAATACCGCCATTTTTTAAGTAACGTCCTTGCCTAGCGCCTAGCAATAGGATGGCTGGAAGAGCAATCCAACCCCCGACTGCATGTACCACAATCGAGCCTGCAAAATCATGAAATTCATGGCCGGTTTTTGCAAGTATCCAAGCTTGGATACCATAATGCTGATTCCATGCAATGCCTTCGAAGAAGGGATAGATAAAGCCGACAAGTATGAAACTAGCGATTAATTGAGGGTGAATCTTAGCTCGTTCGGCAATACCCCCAGAGACGATAGCAGGGACAGCTGCTGCAAAGGTCAGCAAAAAGAAGAATTTAACCAATTCAAAGCCGTTTTTTTCTGACAAAGTGCTTGCGCTTGAGAAAAAGTCGACGCCGTAAGCAATGCTGTAGCCAATAAAAAAGTAGGCAATCGTTGAAACAGCAAAATCAACTAGGATTTTAACGAGGGCATTGACTTGATTTTTCTTTCTAACAGTCCCAAGTTCTAGAAAAGCAAATCCCGCATGCATGAACAATACCAGGATAGCCCCTAATAAAATAAATAAAACATCGGTACCAATTTTTACCTGCTCCATAGTTTCCTCACTATCTTTATTGATGCATCATTATGGACAAGCTTGCACCAAAACACCCCCCGATTTGCCCCGTATTGGTGCAAATTAGAGCAATTATTAAGTTTTATCTAGGATTGTTTTACTTGCTCCAAAGTGGTGTAAGTCTTTGGGGGTGATTTGATACAAGCTTAGGCCACGTTGCTAGTAAACAATTTAAAGCTGGTCGATAAGGGATTTGACTTGGAGACTATCTGAAATTAGACAGGAATGGTTAGACAAGGATGGTTTTAACAGTTCAGATGATTTAAATCTAAAAAATTAATAAGATCATTGGTTTGGTTTGCACTAAATCAGATTTTTCGTACAGCAATTCGCAACGCATTATCGGATTAAAAACTCTAATATATCTGTATAAATATGAAGGAGTTTATATGGAATATCTCGTCAGTATTTTGACTAGAAAAACGGTAATAGATTTAATTTATTTAGTGGGCTGTAATTACAACTACAACTCGCCATTAAAGAATCGGGTGCGCTTGAACTTAGGTAACTATACAGATACTGAATTAGCCGCTATTTGGTTTAAAAACTTTGGAGAAGTAGTGATTGTAGGTGACAGTAAATTTCACCATCTCATCAGCTGGCAAATTGCAACAAGTTATCGGCAAGCCAAGTTGTTGATTCGTCAGTGGAAAAAATCTCAAAAGGATTAAATAATCTCTGGGGTAAACAGAGTATTAGCTAATATCCACAATAAAATTAGGTTAATTAATGTTCGTAATGACAAAAGGCAAAATTTAGTATCTAATAAGATATGTTTTTATAACGGAGAGAACTAAAACATGAGATCTAAACTTTTGACAAAAGTACTTGCTAGTTTTGTTGGTTTAATTGCTTTGGTAATGTTTACAAGCATTCCTACCGAAGCTAAAAAAATGGGTAGTGGCAACAGTGTTGGCAAACAGTCTAATACCGTCACTAAAAATCAAAGTAGCTTGCCGGCTAAACCAGATGCGGCTCCAGTCAATAGCGCTGGTGCTGCAAAACCTGCTGCGCCAGCTGCAGCTCCGGCTGCCCCAGCTGCACAACCGAGTCGCTTTGGTGGAATGGGTGGTATCTTAGGCGGTATTGCAGCCGGTATCGGTTTGAGTTATCTCTTTTCCCATATGGGCTTAGGTGGACTTGGTGACGGTATTGCGTCGATGGTAAGTGGTTTATTAATGTTTGGCCTTCTTGCACTGGTAGGATTGTGGCTTTACAAACGGTTTGCGAATAAAGCACAAGGTGGTGGGCTAGGTATGACGCCTGCTCCAGCGGGCATGAGCTCTTCTACGAACCAGTCAGCTTGGCAAACGCAATCTGCACCCCCGCAGCACGCTATTCAAAATACGGCAATTGAGAGCCATACTACAGCCAGTAATCCATCATCCTTAGGTATTGGCAGTCAAGTTGGTGGCCTACCTCCTACCTCAAGCCCTATTCAAGCGCAATTGATGCCAGGTTCTTGGGCCGACCAAGAGTCCTTCTTACACAATGCAAAGAGTTTATTTTTGCAATTACAAGAAGCGTCTGATAGTCAAAATATCGATGTACTCAAGGAATACACCACACCCGAGTTATTCAATCATCTTCGTCAAGATATGTTGGGGCGCCAAACAGCTACTAGCTTCACTCAAGTTCTCACCTTGGCGGCTGATTTAATTGCTGTTGAAGAAGAAAATCAAGAATACTTAGCTAGTGTTCGATTCTCTGGCTCCATCCGTGAAGAAAAAGATGGGCCGGCTGCAGACTTCCAAGAAGTGTGGAATTGGGTCAAGCCAATTAATGGTCAAACAGGTTGGCTACTTTGTGGGATTCAGCAGTTAAACTAAATCCTCACTAGTCAAAAAAACCAGACGATAATTTCGTCTGGTTTTTTTATTTGGGCCTGGACATTCTAAATAATTGCTCTGGACCAATGTTGAAATAATCAGCCGGGCCGCCACCTCTTAAAATGATACCTGCCTTTGCGGTATTAAAGATGCCATCTTCAAGGAGATCTTTTGATATATGTACGCCAATGACTTCGCCTAGTGTCAGCCAAGAATCAATAGATTGACTCGCACTTGTTTGTAGTTGAATAATTTGGGTAACTAAACATTCAAATGCTACTTTCGCCTCTCCAACTCTTGGAACTTTGACCTTGAGTGAGGGGGTCGCTGTCAAGCCAGCAAGGTTAAATTCATTGATTTCTGGGGCAACTTCAGCACAGGTTTGATTCATGGCTTGAGCTAATTCCTTGGTGACTAAATTCCAAGTAAATTGTCCGTTTTGCATGAGGTTGCTGACAGTATCTTTTTGGGTGGTGCTACAAAACCCGATGATTGGTGGCGATGCATTAAAGGCATTAAAAAAACTATAGGGTGCTAAATTAAGAACACCTTCTTTACTAGAGCTTGCAATCCAACCAATCGGACGAGGCCCAACAATTGCCTTGAATGGATCATGTGGTAGTCCATGTCCGCTTTGTGGCTCATAGTAATAATAATTATCTGACATGTAATGCTCCGAATCTAAAAATTTTTTAAGAACGACTATTTCCTAGCTAGTATAAGACTTCTATTTGATATCATTTGGACAATGAAATCACCTGCTTTTTTATATTCACGCCCCAATTCTCTGGAAGAAGCTTTTTCACTATTAGATCGCTATGCTGAAGATGCCAAACTATTGGCCGGCGGGCAAAGTTTAATGCCACTTCTCAATATGCGTTTAGCAAGTCCGCAAGTAATAATTGATATGAGTCAGCTTAATTTTTTAAAAGAAATCCAAAATGATGATAGTCAAAAAATACTACAGATTGGGGCTATGGTTCGACACTCACAAGTGGAATCTAGCGCGTTGGTTAGGGCTTATGCTCCCTTATTGTCGATGAGTGTTGGTCATGTGGCGCATCGTGCAATTAGGGCTCGGGGTACTTTTGGGGGCAGCATCGCGATGGCAGATAGTGCTGCAGAAATGCCTGCGATGACGCTTGCACAGTCTGGAGTCATGAAAATTGGATCGTCAACAGGTACTCGATTAGTGGCCGCGAACGATTTTTTTCAAGGCCTTTACGCTACAGATTTAAAACCCAATGAGATTTTATTAGGGATCAATTTTCCTCATCCGCTTGCGAATCAACGTTATGTGTTTGAGGAAATATCACGCAGGGCAGGTGACTATGCAACGGTTGGAATTGGCATGCACGGATCATTTCAGGGCAACGTTTGTCAGGCTTTGCAAATTGTTTTTTTTGCGGTGGCAGATCGGCCAAGATTACTCAACCGAGTTACTGAGTCTTTAGTCGGTCAAGTGCTCAGGCCACCGTTAATTGATCAAGCACTCCATTTATTAGAAGAGGATATCACGGTGCTTGCCGACCTGTACCATGACGTGCCAACTAAGCTACATTTAATGAAGCACCTATTAAAAAAATCTTTATTAAAAATAACCGGTGAGTATGCTGATGAATGAGCCACAGTCTCAGATTGCGATTACGTGTGTGGTCAATGGTGAAAAAGTGCACGCACAGGTTCCTGCTAGGCAGCATTTAGTTGACTTTTTGCGGCAAGAGCTTGGATTTACGGGAGCGCATTTGGGGTGTGAGCATGGTATTTGTGGAGCTTGTACCGTGCTAGTAGATGGTGCTTTAGTACGTGGTTGTCTCATCTTGGCGGCTCAAGCAGACGGTACATGTATCGAGACTATTGAAGGTGCTGCGCAAAGCGGTCGATTAGATGATTTAATGGGTGCCTTTGTGGATTGTAATGCCGCGCAGTGTGGCTTTTGTACGCCAGCAATGGTTCTTACTGCTGGAGAATTATTAGATCTCCCAGTCAAGCCCACGCGGGTGCAAATCCGAGAGCAGATATCGGGTAATTACTGTCGCTGCACGGGTTATCAAGCCATCGTTGATGCGGTAGAGTTGGCTTATGATCGCCTCCATCAGAAGGGTTCAAGATGATTGGTAAGTCGATACCCCGAACAGAAATAAAACGGTTAATACAGGGCCAAGGGCAGTATGTCGATGATATTACTTTGCCCCGAATGGCGCATGTGGCTTTTGTAAGGAGTCCGCATGCCCATGCGCAAATTATTCAGATAGATACTTTAAAGGCGCAGGCTGTAGCTGGCGTTATTCATATCGCCGATGGCCGCGAGATTGCCCAACTATGTAAGTCATTTAAAGGACATCTTGCGCACTTAGAAGGCATGCAATCAGCTTTGCAAGATGCCTTAGCCATTGACCGTGTATTTTGGCATGGACAAGCCGTACTTGCCATTGTGGCAAGTACTAGAGCTATTGCTGAGGACGCGGCAGAGTTAGTAGATATTCAGTGGGAAGAGTTAGTGCCAATAGTCGATGAAGAGGCGGCCACAGATCCTCAAACTACCAAAATTCATGCGCAATTAACAAGCAATATTTGTTGGCAGCGCTCCATGGAGTTTGGTGATGTTGATGGCGTCTTTACGAATGCTGATGAGGTTATTGAAGAAACTTTTTATACCCAGCGTCATACCCATGTAACACTTGAACCTAGAACTATTTTAGCTGATTATCACAGTGCGCAACCACAACTAAATATTTGGCAATCAACGCAAGCCCCGCATATGATGCAATCGATGATCGCTGACTTATTTGGCATACCAGTGACCCAAATCCGGGTAATTGCCCCAGATGTTGGTGGAAGTTTTGGATTAAAGATTCATGTCTTTGGTGATGAGATGGCAACCATTGCCCTTGCGATCTTATTACGCAGACCTATTAAATTTACTGCCGACCGGTTAGAGTCTTTTTTATCGGATTATCATGCGCGTGGTCATCGCATTCATGCGAAGATGGCTGTTTCTAAAACGGGCCGTATTCTTGGTATACAGATTGATGATTTGCAAGGTATGGGACCCTTTGCGAGTTATCCTCGGGGTGGTATTAATGAGGCCAGACATTTAATCAGTATTATGGGGGCGGCTTATGGGAATGATATTTACCGAGCCAAAACACAGGTTGTTTTTCAGAATAAAAGTATGTATGGGCAGTACCGATCAGTAGGCCATCCAATCGCATGTCTCGTTACAGAAGGTCTAGTTGACTTGGCTGCTAGGAGAGTGGGAATTGATCCAGCACAATTTCGCAAGATGAACTACGTCAGTCCCTCTGAGTACCCTCGTGCCTTAGTTACTGGCGCCACTCTTGAAAACTTATCGCAGCATGAGGCTTTGGATAGTCTTCTAGCAATGATGCATTATGACGATTTGCGCAAGGAGCAGCAAGCGCTTCGTAAAAAAGGTATTTACCGTGGTATCGGATTAGCTAGTTTTTTAGAAATGACGAATCCTTCCTCAGCGACCTATGGTAGAGGAGGGGTGAGTATTTCATCAGCTGATTATGGAACGGTTCGGTTAATGTCAACAGGTAGTATTTTTTGTACAGCAAGTATTAACGAATTTGGGCAGGGTGCTTCGACGGTTCTTGGTCAAATTGTTGCAGATACTCTTGGTGTAGCATTTGCCCAAGTTCGAGTTGTCTTAGGCGACACGGATGCGGCGCCGTTTGGTGGGGATAATTGGGCTTCGCGAGGAACTGGGGTAGGTGGAGAGGCGGTATTGCAAGCAGCCAAATGCTTGAAAAGTAATATTCTTGAATTTGCTGCTATTTTATTGAGTCATTCCAAGTTGGACCTGGATATTTTTCAAGGTAAGGTGATCCAAAAGAAAACCCAGATAATAGCCATTTCGCTTCTTGACTTAGCAAAAATAGCGTATTTTCATACTGAAAAAATACCACATGGCTTTACGCCACAACTGAGTGCTACAAATAATTACTCGCAAAGAACTTATGACGGTATTTGCACCAATGGTATACAGGCATCCCACGTTGAGGTTGATCTTCATACGGGGAAGATTCAATTACTAAATCATTGGGTAGTAGAAGATTGTGGACGCATCATTAATCCTTTATTAGTTAACGAGCAAGTTCGGGGTGGGGTGATTCAAGGGATTGGTGCTGCGTTATACGAACAGTGTATCTACAGTCCTGAGGGGCAGTTAATCAATGGAAGTTTAATGGATTATTTGGTGCCAATGGCCAGCGAGATGCCTGATATTCATATTGCCCATACGAGTACGCCAACGAAGACCTCTGAACTGGGTGCTAAGGGAGCTGGCGAGGCCGGTGTTGCTGGAGCTTCTGGAGCCGTTTTAAATGCCATTAATGATGCCCTTAGTCCGTTAGGCGTGCTGATGAACGCTATTCCAGTTACTCCACAGCAAATCATTCGGGCCATTCATAAATAATCACAAAATTTTTAAGTTGGCGGTGTAAATTCCAATGAAGCGATTTACATTCAGGAACTTGAATTGATTAGAGGCGCCATTATTAATAATGAATCGATTCATTATTTATGACAAGTCATGAATATGACATATTAATTGGACGGTGCAGTTGATTAATGATACTCTGCGAAATTAGGCTTTTTATTACTGATAAGCTATCAAGCTATTAAATACACAAAAAAGAGGGATTTAAATATTTTGGCTACCGAGACTGAACTGAAATTGACCGTAACGGCGGATGATTTGGTTCATTTACTTAAACATCCTTTACTAGCCAACCTTAGCCGGCGAAAAAAGCTATACAACATTTATTACGACACTCCGGAACTGGCCTTAATGAAAAATGCCATTGCCGTTCGGCAGAGAGTTATTCTCCGTAAGACTCTTTTAACCGTTAAATTAGATCAAAATAAGTTACATCCCAATAATTTTGGCGGACTAAGTCAGCGATCGGAGTGGGAAGGACCGTCTATACCTGGGCAATTTGATTTTCAAACTTTAATTGACGATGTTGCGACATTGAATTTTTTAAGTCAGTTAACCCCGCAATTAAACCCTATTTTTACAACTGATTTTTTTCGTAGGACTTGTATAGCAACTTTTCGTGGCGCTAAAATAGAAGTGGCTATTGACCAAGGTTTAATCGTTACTAAGCGTGCTGGAAGTATTTTTCAAGAGCCTATTTGTGAAGTTGAGCTTGAGTTACTAGAAGGCAAGCCCAGCGCGCTATTTGGATTAGCTCGCGTCTTAAGTCGTCGGGCCCGACTTCATCCCAGCGCCGCTTCCAAGGCGCAGCGTGGTTATGACCTATATCTGGATAGAAAATTAGAGCCCATCAAGCCAGCAGCCATTACGCAAGTTCCAGAAGCTAGTTTGCAACAAACTTTTGTCCACATTAATTTAGAATGCTTGACGCATTTACAAGTCAATGATGTTGGCCTATTGCTAGATCAGGACGATGAATATATTCATCAAGTACGCGTTGCCATTCGAAGAATCAGAGTTTCACTGAAACTATTCGCGAAAGTACTTCCCCTAGATTTTGTAAGTCATTGGAATATGGTTTGGAGGGGGATCGCCAAACAACTAGATGATGCGAGAAATTGGGATGTTTTTGTCGCTGAGTTACTTCCCTTGATGGTTCGTGATTTATCTAGTTCGCCGGCGCTAAATAACTTACAAGAGTTTGTCAAGACGCAAAGATCTTTTGCGCATGACCAAGTTATTCAATACATTGGTAATCGATCATATTCTGTTCAAGTTATTTCGTATACCGAGGCGCTCTTGAATTTAGATGTGATGAAATACAAAACTGTTCCGAGTGATTTAATGCAGCAAACTGGTGTTGTAGAAAAAGATTTACTACAGATGAAGCCTAAAGACTTTGCCACTAAAATTTTACAGCGACGACACCGTCAATTACATAAAAAATTAATGATATCTAGGCATACTTCAGAGCAATTTCATGAGTTGCGATTAGAGTTAAAAAAGCTACGTTACGCAATGGATTTTTTTAATAGCTTTTATCCGGCTAAAAAAGTATCTGCGTATTTAAAACCTTTAACGAAAATTCAAGAACTATTAGGGCAAATGAATGATATGGTGAGTGCTCAAGCGCTTTTATCAACGAGTGATCAGTCTTCTTTTGAAATTTTTACTGCTTGGATTAAAGGTCGTGAAAGCGGTTATTTTGTCATATTACCAAGAGCTGTTAAAGGTCTTGTTCAATTACCTGAGCCCTGGCAAAAGTAATATAAATTTGTTGGCTGCGTCGTTTTAAGGCAAAATAGATTGATATCTATTTTGAATGTTACGTGATGCCCATTTGTGACAGTTTTTTCCGAAGGATTGCCCCTCGATACGCGAGTAGTATTATGTTTTTGATTTTTACAAATCTAGCTTATGGTCAAACTCCAGATACCCTAGAGCAGGGGTGGAGAATTATAAATGACGGTAATCTGGGAAATTGTGGAACTTGTCATCAGTTACGATCAAGTAATTCCTCTCAACTAACGCAAAAGCAGGGTAATTTTGGTCCTTCTCTCATTGGCGTTGGACGACGTTATTCGCGAGAAATTTTATTGCAGTGGGTTACGGATGCCAGACAAATATCTTCTGGAACGTTGATGCCTCCATATGGTAGTCTTAAGGGGATTGAGCAACCGGTTGTGCCAAGAACTATGTTGTCCGTTGAGCAAATAAAAAATGTTGTGGATGTATTACAAACTCTTTGATAAGGATTAGAGCCATTGAAATACTTTGCTTCAAAAAAAGGGATAGTGAAGAGACGATTTTTGAAATGGTCCATTGGCGCCTTTTCAATGACTTGGGCTGGGGTGTTATTCGCCCAAAATAAAAATGAAGCATATTCTGAGTTAGCGTTAAAGTCTTTTAAGTTGAATCCTGAAGGCGTTGAATTAGATTTACCTTCACTAGTCGAGACAGGTAATTCAATCCCATTTCGATTTGCCATAAAAGCCCCATCAAGACAAAAAATTCAAAGTATTGATATGGTGGCTCCAGAAAATCCTAATCCCCTTCTAATGCGCTTAAAGATGACCTCACCGACTCAGTACTTTCGTTTTGCTACGCGGATTCGTTTAGCAACTAGTCAAGATGTTTGGGTTATTGCGACTTTGGATAATGGTCAAAAAATAGGTAAATCAATTCCTGCGGTTATTACTCTGAGTGCTTGTTTTGATGC
>CALPOM020000082.1 GCA_943325205.2 Thermoflexus hugenholtzii JAD2
GAGATCAGAACATCGTTACTCATCACGGCATAAGCTCTTTGCACCATGAGCGCCAGGGTATTGTCTAAAGCGAGGGCAGGGTTTTGGAAATTGTAGGAGATGAAAGTAAAAATCATCCCCATACCCATGAGGGTAAAGGCTGTAGGAAACCCCAGCATAATTGCAACCACTACGAGGGATAGCATAAGTAGGCCCATATGGCCACTTTCGATCCGTCCCCAAGGCATGAAAATAATTGTGGCTAAGACCACTAAGGCCATAATTCCGAAGCCAAATAAAAGTTCTTTACGCACGGATAGACTCCTTATCTTTACCGACCATTGCTTTGAGAGCATCGATATCGACTTCTTCGACGTCTTGTTCACGGGTTGGCCACTGACCTTCTCGAATACATACTACACAGCGAAAAATTTCTACTAGGCCTTGTAAAAAAAGAAATACGCCAGCTAACGGAATGATCGTTTTGAATGGATATAGAGGAGGGCCATCTGCAGTAATTGAGGAGTGCTCAAGGATTCGCCAGGAGTCGGCAGCGTAGCCATAGCCTGCGTAGGCCAGTGCAAATACGCCAGGGATGAAGAAAACGATATAGAGTACGAGGTCAAAAATAGCTTGAGTTCTCGGTTGTAAAAATCCGTAAAGGATATCACCACGAACATGGCCATTCTTCGAAAGGGTGTAGGCCCCAGCCATCATAAACATCGTACCGTACATCATAATTTGGGCATCAAAAGCCCAAGGATGGGGATTGTTGAGTACATATCGAGAGAACACTTCAAAGCCAATCAGGGCTGTTAATCCGCAGATTAACCAAGCAAAGCATTGCCCCACAAAGGTAGAGATTCTATCAACAGTTAGGAATATTTTTTGCATGAGTTGTCCTAGTAAGCAATGGCGACCGACAAACATAAGGAGGAAATTACCAAGGAAGCATTGGTAAAGTACTTTTTAACCCACTTATACGTGAAATTGTACACAATTTACTAAATTACTAAAAAAATAGGACGGCTTTAAAACCATCCTATTAAACACCTATTCAATCAAAAAGTACTTCTTTATCAAAATACTTTTCGATCACTACACAAACTACATTCAAAAAATTAAGCTTTTTTAGCAGCTGCTCCAAAGTAGTGGTCATAAGCCATGCGACGCGTAGTATTCGTATCTAAATCCCACTTGACAGCGCGCTGAGCAAAAACCCGTTGCGAGTCAACAATTTTCTTAAACAATGGATTTTCAGCAGACTTCTTCGCAACCACTTCATCAAAGACCTTTAATTGGTTTCTGAGAATGGAGTCAGGCGTTTTATAGAACTTAACATTTTGCTTAGTTTGCATTTCGGAATAATCTTTGGAATAGCGATCAACTGCTTTCCAGGACATATCAGCTGAAGATGCCTCTACTGCGTAGTCAAGAATACTTCGCAGTTTTGGAGCCATGCCGTTATAGACTGCACCATTGAATAGAATTTCAAACTGCTCAGCATTTTGGTGGAAGCTTTGGAGCATGCAAACTTTAGCTACATCTGGAAAGCCTAGGAGACGATCTGAAGATGCGTTATTAAATTCTGCCGCATCGAGAAGGCCACGATCCATTGCAGGAATAATTTCGCCACCGGGTAGAGCATTCACAGAAACGCCCATGGCAGTAAACATATCAATAGATATACCAACAGTCCGGTACTTCAGCCCTTTCATATCTTCAACTTTAGTAATTGGCTTTTTAAACCAGCCAAGTGGCTGGGAAGGCATTGGGCCGTAGACATAGGATTTGACATTAGCGCCAACTGTTTTGTAAAGTTCTTCAAGCAGCTCTTTACCGCCACCGTATTTATGCCATGACAAAAGCATATTGGCATCCATACCAAAAGATGGACCAGATCCCCATAATGCTAAGGCAGGATTTTTACCATAGTGATAGACCACAACACCATGTCCACCATCTAGTGTTCCTTTGGAGACAGCGTCAAGGAGACCAAAAGCAGGCACAACAGCACCAGCGGGAAGTACTTCGATCTTGAGTTCACCACCAGTCATGTCATTGACTTTCTTAGCAAAATCCAGAGCGTACTCATGGAAAATATCCTTAGCTGGCCAAGTTGATTGGAAACGTAGTGTTTGCGTACTTTGTGATTGGGAAATCATTGGGAAGCTTAGGGCTGCGGCCCCAGCTCCTCCGACTGCTGCTTTTTGCAAAAACTTACGACGGGGGGCTTGCTTTTTAGTTTCAGACATTATCATCTCCAAATAAATTACGGATTTAAAACGGCTCAGATTTAATACTATGCTTGATTTTATGTGTTTTTTGAGAAAAATCACATATGGGGAAAACCCTTTGTTTTGAAAGCTTTAGGTTTTCCCTGGGTGGCAAAAATTTTTTCTAAAAAATAGTGGGTTATCGATGTAGATAAATACCAAATAGGATTGGGTATCTGAGCTTGCCTGTGAAAGTTCGCTCAACGATCTACTAGGAGCAAAGTAAACCATGATAAAATATGAAATTCAGGTCGTGCCCGAGTGGTGAAATCGGTAGACACAGCAGACTTAAAATCTGCCGCCTATAAAACAGGCATGCCGGTTCGATTCCGGCCTCGGGCACCATAAAAAAAGATAGTTGACAGCATGTCAAGCAGAGTATTAAGGATTGATCATTTTTTCAATGATTTAATTTTAATAACTTAACTAAGTTAACCTCGTATTCATTTATTAGTTTTCTGAAGTATTTGTAAACATCTTCTATTTTGAGATTTAAATGGATGCTAGAAAATCCCTCGTCATTTTTGTCCAAGGGAATAATTCCAGTTACTGCGCCTTTAAAAAGCTCGGGATCTTTATCACTTAGAGGTTGGCAAGCCTTTATTACGTCAAAAACTTTCTCAAGCGAATAGCCCTGATCCCTAGTTAATACCATTAAGTCTTAAATGTCACGTGACTTGATGCGATCATATACAAAGATACTTTTCATGACAAAAAGTCCATCCATTCCTAGGATGGTGAAGCCTTATTTAGAAATATGCAGTTTTGGAGTTGATTTCAAGAAATCAATCTGCTGTTTTGGCCTATCCCTCTCGTTACGGGCATGAAATGTTACTTTTGCACCAGCAATCAAATAGTCTTGAACATAGTTGTCTAAATTGTCAGAGGTATTGATTTTAAATTGTGTTTTTTGCGCCGGAGTTATCAGACTTTCAATAGATACTCTGCTAGCCGCCAAGTCATTTAATACCGCATCTATAGTTTTTTTGGGTAGGACTTGACCAAAATATTGAAATCTAAATCTTCACTGATTCGATGCCCAATTTGAAGCGCCAGAGCGGTTCCTCCCACCAGGGAGAAAAAATCCAGTCGATGGTCATCTTTGAGGCGGTCAAAGATCTCTTGTGTGGCCTTGGGCATTAATTCAAGCTTGAGCATATGGATTACCTTTTATTAAACGAAGACCTTTAGTGATGTTCTTCAGCATTCGCTTTAAATTAGCATTTGTCATGGAATCAAAACCACTTTTCCTAAACACTCTTTTGACTCTGGAAACTCCATAGTAAAAACACACACGAACTAGATCTTCAAACTTGTGTTTTTCAAGCACCTTCGTAATGAGAACATGATCTTTCATTTGTGTGCTACACCAATCATAAGCACCAGACAATCCAAGTTTGATGGATTTTCGTTGTTCATTACTTTGCTTCATCGAGCTACGAAGCCATTCAGGGATTAGCGTAGCATAGCGGTCAACCTCACTCTGTGGCCAATTGCCTGTGGCGCGCTTAATTTCTATGGTCGTGAGATCCTTCATGCCACGGTTCCACAAATCAAGCAACACTAGACCTTTGGCTGTTTGAGAAAGCTGGATCTTTCGTTGACTCATGCGGCGAAACTGTATTTGATGACTACCCGTGACCACGGTCAGAGATAGTCCAGAGGTTGGAATCATCACGGTGGAAGTGGATGGATTGATTAGCGCTTTACCAACGCGTTCGCCAGTTTTTTTCTCAATGGCGAGAGCTACAGCATTCGTATCTACTTCACCAGCAACTGTATACAAGCCCCTAGCAATACGAATAATTTCACGTGTAAGTACCATCGATAGAGTGCCTGATCTATAGACGCGCGCGTCCCTACTAAAAGGAAATCCGTACTAGAGAAGACTGATCCATTAGGCAAATTTGTAATGGTAGAGCGTATCTTGTTTGAAGTACTCATGTTAGAAATTATGCACTTATTTCTAACATTGTTAATTAAACTTTCATGAGTAAGTCAACCCATCTCCCGTCTGATGGGTATTCGGTCTTCTTCGCTGGATTGCGGTCCTCAATTACCCTTACCATTATGGGTAAGGGCTGTAGGTTAAACTTTTTGTTTGAGGTGGCTAATTCAATGTAGTATTCGAAACAATTCATTCAAAGGACTAAATAGATAGTTCCTTACAAAAAGTACCTTAGCCTCCTGTGGATTCGATATGATCCAGGACTTGCATTGGATCTATAGAAGGTGGTGGAGTGGTTTTGGCGGGCTTAGTTCCTGGCATTAATTCGAAGTCTGGGGTAAAGACAGTTAAGGTACTTCTTAACTGATCAAAAGGCTTGCGATCACCCTCAAATTTTGCTAACCCGCTTGCTAAGAGGGTATCAAAAGTGGCCTTACCTGCCATTACTTTTTCTAAGTCTACGCGTTTAATGGTGACTGTTAAATCTGGTTTTTTAGCAAGTTGACCTTTGATATTTGTTAAAGCTGAATTACTCATTTCAACAACAAATTTCTCATTATTATCTGGAGTAATGAGATTAATCACAAACCGCATGCCATCAGCTTTTTTACTATCCATACTAATTGCTAAAGAATTCAACCAGAGTTCTGTTGTCATGGCTTTAATCATATCTGGGCCGCTTGACTTTGGTGAGGCTCCACCAGGTATGCCATTGCGAAGTTCGTAAGCTGCCCCTAAAAAACTATTACGAACACTTGGGCTTTCCTTTTGGTAGCCAATTTGCTCAAATATATCGGCTAATAAATCTTTTGCAGTTGTATTATTCGGTTCGCCATAGACTAGTTTATTCACTATTTCCATTGCCTCCCGATATTTCCCTTGCTCGTACAATTGCTTACCTTTTGCAAGAATCTTCTCAGAGCCACCCATCATTTCAATATATAGGGGGGCGGAGTCTTTTGGAGACAACGGAATTAAAGTTGCAGGATTGGCATCCCAATAACCTAAGTAGCGATTAATTACAGCCCGACTATTATGTTCCTCAGAGCCGTGATAGCTATGTGCAGACCATTGTGACTGTAAGCTTTTTGGTAACTTATACAGATTATGAATTTCGTTAATAGTCACACCTTTATTGGCATTATGGAGTACTTCATTATTAAGGTAGGCGTAGGTATCTCGCTGTGTCCGCATCACTTCTTGGATACGCGCATTACCAAATCTTGGCCAGCTATGGGAAGCAAACATAACCTCAGCTTTACTACCATAACGGTATAAGGCGGTATTAATATGCTTTGACCATGCCAGCGCATCCCGGATGAGAGCTCCTCGTAAGGTATAAATATTATGAATCGTGCCAGTGATATTTTCAGCCGCCCAAAAAGCTTTTAAATCTGGGAAGTAGGTATTCATTTCTGCTGGGGCTTCGGTACCTGGGGTATTTTGGAACTCCATTTTTACACCATCAACAACGAGAGTTTCGAAATCCTTGTAAATGTATTTATTCGGTTCAATGAGTCCCAGGTTACCTGCTGCCGTATTCTTACCAATCGATTGATCGACATGGCCAAATGGGCTTCTAGGCAACAAAACGCCATATTGAAAAAACATACGTCTAGTCATGGCGTTACCAGCATAAACATTTTCAGAAATTGCATGCTCCATAAAGCCAACTGGCGCAATGATTTTTACCTTACCACTTTTAACATCTTTTTCATCAACAACACCGCGAACACCGCCAAAATGATCGCCGTGTGAATGCGAATAAACGACCGCAACTACCGGTCTTTTTCCCAGTTTTTGATTAATTAATTCGAGCGCTGCGCGTGCAGTTTCCTTTGCGGTAAGTGGATCAAAAACAATCCAGCCGGTATTACTTTTTACAAAACTGATATTAGCTAGATCAAAACCGCGCACTTGGTAGATCTTTCCAGGGACTACCTCATAAAGGCCATAGGCCATATTTAAGATTGCTTGGCGTTGTAGCGATGGATGAATACTATCAAAAGTCTTGCCTTGTAAAAGATAATCATAACTTCCCATATCCCAAGCAACATGCCCAGCATCGGCTTTAATTTGTTTATAGGAAGGCGCTGCAATAAAGCCTTTTTTAGCCTCTTCAAAATCACGCTGATCGTCAAATGGCAGCGTTTTTCGTAAGCCATTTTGCAGATCAACTGTAAATGAAGATGGGTATTTTCCTTTTGGATCATAGTGCTTACCTTCCATTGCTCCTGCATCAGTAACAACTCCACCCCCACCGGCACATATTCCGTGGATTGGTGAGAGCATACACAGGGCGACGACCAAGCAGCCAAATACATTTGTTCGAAGATTAGATTTCATAAAAAGCCTATAAAGTAGATTAATTAAAGGATATCGGGTTAAAGGGAATCGGGTGGCGTATTCATCTTTAAAAACTGGGGGATTTGTTGTGTAGCACCTTTAGTTGGGGATTTAGATCCTAAAGGTGATTGCAATGGATTTTTTAGATCTAGCCCAAGAAATTCGGAGATTTCAAGAGCTTTTTTCATAAAAACTGCATAATCATTTTGAAAAAAATACAAATTACCGTCTTCAATAGCATTTAATTCCATGATTGAAATTTTAAAAACCCCAGATATGTTTGTCAATGCTTCACCTTTAGCAATTCTTGCCTTTCTAATGGCATTGCCAATCTGTTTTGCCTCACGTAATTTCTGAAATTTTGGCATTATTTTCAATTACTTATTCAGAGAATCAGTATATGTGTGTAAAACGTTTTTTTACAATTAGCCCTTGGGCTAATGTTTCCTCATTGAATGCTGAGTTCCATCAAAAATTCTATTTGAATGTATGATTTAAAAAATACGAAAAAACATTTGATAAAACATCTAATCATCATTGGGGTATTTTCTTGGGCTAGTCATTTGTTGGCTCAGGTTAAGCCAAGTACTGAGATTGTTGCAAAAGGTTTGCTACATCCTTGGGCGGTTGCTTTTTTGAATGAAGGACGCTTTTTAGTTACAGAAAGGTCTGGTCGCCTCAGGATTATTGAGTCGAATGGTCGTCTTCAAGATCCGATTCGGGGTTTGCCAGAGATTGAGTCTGGTGGACAGGGTGGCTTATTAGACTTAATCCTAGATAAGGACTTTAAGAGCAATCGCCGAATATTTTTTTGCTATTCTGAGCCCGGATTAGAAGGGAACTCAACGGCTCTGGCTTCAGCTCGGTTAGCAACTCGTGAAGATCGCTTAGAAGATGTTCACATTTTATTCTCTCAGCGACCCAAAGTAAGGAGTAAGTATCACTTTGGTTGTAGGATTGTCCAAGATTACAATAAGAATTTATTTTTAACCCTAGGGGATCGGTTCTTTCAAAAGGCTGATGCACAGACTTTAGATAATCATCACGGAAAAATTATCCGAATTCGAGAGGATGGCAAGATTCCAGCGGATAATCCACTGCTTAATCGTCCAGGAGCATTACCCGAAATTTGGAGTTATGGGCACCGCAATATTCAAGGCGCTACGCTTGGGCTAGATGGTTTACTTTGGACGCATGAGCATGGCCCGCAGGGGGGCGATGAAATTAATCAGCCTTTAGCTGGTAAAAACTACGGTTGGCCGGTAATTACGTATGGTGAAAACTACGGTGGTGGTTTGATTGGCGAGGGAATAGTTTCTAAGCCAGGGCTTGAACAACCTGTGCATTACTGGACACCGTCGATTGCCCCCTCTGGTATGGCATTTATTAACAGTGATCGTTATGGTAAGTCTTGGCAGGGGAATTTGTTAGTTGGCTCTCTCAAATTTCGCTATTTAGTCCGGTTAAACATCAAAAATAAACAAGTTATTTTTGAAGAAAAATTATTACCCAATTTAAATCAACGGATTCGGGATGTTCGAGAAGGCCCAGACGGTTTTATTTATATGTTGACCGATGAACGCCAGGGGCAGTTATTACGGTTATTGCCCTAAACGTATGTATGATGACGAGAGATTACAAGTAAACAACTCGAGATCGATTTAGATTAAAAATCCTTTATATATTGCACAAAATGACTAATTTAATAACATATATTCCTCTTATATCTCCGCCCAATTTAATTCCAAAGCCAAGACCGATTAGCTTATCCTTGAAGAGGCATTTGACATGCATTTGTAGAGTTGCGACCTTACTAACGATTCTTTCCTTTGCGTATTTTTGTTTACCAGCTCAATCCTATCCAGTCAGGCCGATCAACCTAGTCGTCCCCTTTGCTCCAGGTGGGGGCACTGATAGTATTGCGCGGGATTTGGCTAAGATTCTTACTGAGCAGATGGGGCAAGCATTGATTGTTGATAACCGTGGAGGAGGGGGCGGATCGATTGGAGCCCAGACAATTGCAAAGGCAGAGCCAGATGGTTATCAATTGCTCTTTGTGACTTCAACCTTTGTAACACATGCAGCAACTGAGGTAACTCCTAGCTATGATGTGGAAAAGGATTTTGCTCCGATTGCGATGCTTGGGCGAGGGCCTTTAATGTTGGTGGTTAATAATAAGTTAGGAATTACTCAGTTAAAAGAATTAATTGATCTGGCAAAGACCTCGCCTGATGGCTTGAATTACTGCTCAGCTGGTCTGGGCAGTATTAATCATTTAGCGGGCGAGTTATTTAAACAAAAATCAAATATTCCAATGACGCATATACCCTACAAGGGAAGTGGTCCGGCGACTCTTGATTTATTGGCAGGTCGTGTGCAAGTATTCTTTGCGACGATGCCCACGATGTTGCAGTATGTGGAGTCGGGACGCGTTACCCTGATTGCGATGACTAGTGAGAAGCGCTCCCCATTATTCCCAAAAATACCAACAATTGCAGAGGCTGGTATTGCGGGCTACAACATTAGCACTTGGTGGGGGATCGTAGCGCCTGCTAACACTTCCCCAGAAATTATTAAAAGGTTAAATCAAGAGATTCAAATAGCTTCTAATAAAGAGCCTTTAAAGGGGCGCTTAGTCAAGGAAGGGGCGCAGCCCTATCAAACTAGTCCGCAAGAGATGCAAAAAATGTTGGGTGCTGAATTAAGAATGTGGCGCGGTGTAGTGAAGTCTGCAGCGATTAAATTAGATTAAGTGACTTGACTAGAATAGTATCGAGGTCAGATCGGTGGAATGAAGTTGTCTTAAGGCGACTCGGTGACAAAGCCTATTTTGGTAAGGCCGTTTCGTTTACTGGCAGTTAAGACTTGCGCAACATACTCATAAGCAACCCGTTTATCGGCGCGAAGATTTACATCTGGCATGGGGTTTAAATCTGCTGCAATCTTGGCTTTTTTAGAGAATTCATTTAAAGAGACTTCAGAGGTATTCCAGAAAATTTTCCCATGTTGATCGACACTCACTTGGATCGAATCGGGTTTACTACTACTTGCTGCGCTAAGAGCTTTCGGGAGTTCAATTTTGACAGACTGTTGCATAACAGGCAAAGTGACAATAAAAATAATCAGAAGAACAAGCATCACATCGACAAATGGAGTCATATTGATTTCAGCCATGAGGCCGTCATCGTTTTCTTCAGATGGTTTTGAAAAGGCCATGATCGATTAGGATTTTTTATGCTGTATCAGCAGTGTATATAAATCATCAGCAAAGCGACGCTGACTTCCTAGTAATTCGCGATTCGCTTTTGATAAAGCGTTGTAGCCCAGAACTGCCGGTATGGCAAC
>CALPOM020000083.1 GCA_943325205.2 Thermoflexus hugenholtzii JAD2
CTAGGTACTATTATTAATTTTAGGTTGATAGCCTAGGCAAGCTATATTGGTATTTACCAAAACTTGTGCGTCTGGAGTAGTCTTTGATTTAATTTCATACAGCTTACAGCCATAGGGAAACTTCTTGTCCCAGGTTATATAGAAAAATTTACAAGCTTTACAGTTCATCCAAACACTCCAACATCAATCTATAGACAACATAAAATTTGCCACATATAAAGCAGGGTATTATTTAATTTTGGCGGCTAGGGACAGAATCAGCCAAGGCCTAGGATGTCAGATTTTGCCTAACTACTTCTCATAGCCCTCTCTAGGCAAACAGATATATGCTCATATTGCTTTAAAGCTTTAGCTGTCGGCGTAACAAACTTCTTACGGCCATCGGACTTATCTTCATTTAGCTTTACATAGCCCATCGCGACTAAATTCTTAATACGCCCATGAAGTGTGGCTTGTGAACCAAGCTTACTTAAGGAGATTAAATCACCGACCAATAGACCTTCACCTTGCGAAGCGGCTAAAGTAATTTTATTGAGAAGTTGCTCTTCGATTATGTTTATTTTTTTGCTGGGATTAATACGATCTAGGTTATCCAAGTATTTCAAAAATCGAATATAGGCGTAGGGTTTAATAGGCTTCATTGCCACCTCCTATAACTGGCTTTAACATAAGCCAATTTATCTTTAGCTATCGCTGAACCCTTTAAAACTAAAAAGGATGTAACAAAAAAATTTTGCATTCTAACTTTCCTTAATAAGCATTTCAATTAAACTTCATTAAGCTGTTTGAGTCTTATCCAACAATTTTTATAATCGTAAAAATTATTTATAACTTTTTACAACTCCAATATAGAGTTAGTTATATTCTCAATAAATCAGAAGTTAATTGATTATTATTCTGTTTTTTACTGAATATTTAATTAGCAAACTATCCTTTTAAAGGACACTTCATCACACAGAGATCCGTTCAGTGTCGATTAAGACTACGCTGAACACAAACTGTCAAAAAGGATAGCCCATCGCACTCGAAGTATTAGAACTCTGAGAGCCAACAAGAAGCGCTGGATTAAAGTGGGAGCACCATCAACAACTTCTATTAAAAATAGCCGAACAAGTGGGCTATGGATACTCTTGGAGGCATGGAGCAAATCTACCAAAGCCTAGGATTCTAACCCTTATGACTCTTCAAATAATCAATTACCCAACTTGGATCACTATCACTCGGGAAGATGGGGTAGTGAACCGCCTCGATTACTCCATTGTTCGCAATGAGCGTTACTCGCTTTAATAGTTTCATTCCAGCCGCAACAAAGGTTGGCAAATTTAATGCCTTTTGAAATTGATAGTTGACATCACTAACAACTTGAAATGGCAAATGAAGTCTATCTACCATCTCTTTTTGATATTCCGTAGGTTGAACACTCAAGGCTAAAACCTCTGCGCCCAATTCTTGAAGCTCCTGATAGTGATCTCTAAATGAACAGCTTTGTGGCGTACAACCCCGCGCGCCAGGAATTTGATCCCAACCCTCTGGTAGCGCCACATTGGGTTGCCCTGTCATTGGGTAACAGTAGACAACCAATTTACCTTTAATGTCCGCCAAATTAATGGCCTTACCATTGCTGGCATTTAAAGATAAATTGGGTAGTTTTAATCCCTTCAAATGATTGGTTGAACCATCATCTTGAGGAATGGGTAGATCTGTAGGAAGCTGGTTTAGATTTGTCATAGATAAATTCTATACAAAACTTCAATTAAATGTGATTTTTTTTGGTGTTTCGGGGGTGCCTAATCCTAGGGAAATTACTGGGGCGTCTTATTGCTAAAAAAATTCTTAAATGGTTTAGTTGGGTTATGAATAACGGTAGCCTATTAATTTCTTTACCAAATACCAGCAATGCTTTCGGGGAGGTTTCTTTTATAGGTAACTTGAGATTATTAACGCACTCCTTTCTTAATAATCAAGAACTTAACATCACTGGTTTATTGATCTATAAAACAAGCAGTTTGCTCAAGTCATAGAAGGGGATGAAACTGCTATTGAGCATATTTGGAGTAAGATTCAACGAGATTCTCGCCACAAAGATATCCAATTACTAACTAAAGAACCTATTCTTAATAGAAGTTTTACCAAATAGTCTATGCGCTTTCCTGAGTCTGATAAGGTGCTTGAATACTTCCCAGATATAACCTAAGCTTTTAAGGACATAGAAATGCAAACGAACCATCCTCTTTTTAAGATACTGGCTCACTAAAACTGTCTTTGTCCTTTAAAAGGACATATAAATCAACGCTAATTATGCGGTTGAAATCTATCCCAATTAGTTCTATAGTAAGTACATGGTCAAAAAACGCATCTTCAAAACATAAATTTTTTCTAAGTGTTTTAAAAAGTCCGATCTTTCAGATACAGATCTGCTAGAAACGACCAAGGAAATTAAAAAGGGCCTATATGATGCAGACATGGCGGTAATGTTTATAAGAAACGTAGCTATTGTTATAGGGGAAAGAGTCGTGGTACCAGAACAGTTGTTGCAACCAAGCTCAATGACCATCGGTGTTATGCCTTTGCAAAAAACCGATGAGTAGCGATTCATTTTAATAGTGGATGATTTGAGCAATATCTTAGCGATTTATACTCATCAAATATTCTCTGACCTGTCTTCTTGAGAGAAGTAATATCAATAGATTATATAAATAACTTAAATAGTATTTGTGCTAATAGTCGTAATCTGAATTGTATTAAGTCCATTAACTCTAAGCTAATTAGCGGGGAATTCCACAACAAACTTAGCGCCTTCACCATGAGCTTCCTCATAATGGATCAATCCACCATTTCTAGTGACAATGTGCTTACAAAGCCATAGCCCTAGCCCCATGCCTGCTTGTCTAGTGGAGCTCAATAACTCAAAGAGGTGAGGTTTGAATTCATGGGGAACTCCAGTGCCATTGTCTGAAACAGTTAAGTGGACTGATTCTCCAGCTCTAATAGCTTCAATAGTAATTAAGCGTTGGCGCTTTCCTGAGTTTGCTAAAGCCTGTGCGGCGTTATTCACCAAGTTCAATATCACTTGTTCAATTTCTGTTGGATTGACCTTAATTACTAAATCATCATCAACTCGAAGTTGAATTTGGATATTCTTAGATTTAAGTTCTGGTTTAACAATGTCTAAAACTTTAGATATTAAATCACCCAATGGAATTTCTTCGGCATTGGTTTCTCCCTCTGTAAATATTGACCTTAGTGATTTAACAATCGTAGTCGCCCTCTTGTTGTCATCTTCTAGGGAGTCTAAAATTTCTTTTCCCAACTCTGGATTCAGAGCGCCTTTTTCTAATTTCATTTTTAAAAACTGAATATTGAGATTAGACGCTCCAAGAGGTTGATTGAGTTCGTGGGCAATTGATGCCGATAAAGCACCAGTAGCCGCAGTTTTGTTGGCCTTCATCAGACCATAGATGAGGCGCTCCTTTTCTTTTAAAAGCTCAGTAATTTTTTCATTCTCTTCTTTAGTAACCTTTAAGGCATTGGCAATTTGATTTTCTTTTCTAATTTGTTTTTCTAAATAAAAACTGCCTAGCGCCACATAGACTAATATCGTACTGCCATATCCAATCCATAAAAGAGTTAAAGCTAGTGCATCTTGGGCATATAAAAAGAAATTGGTTTGAGTACTTCCAATCAACACCCAAAGTGTTCTACAAGTTTCTCCTAGTAAAGTAAATGCTGTTAAAAAAATCAACCATCTCACAACTATAGTTCGGTCGACTTGATAATACTTTCTCAACTCCCAAATTTGCCATATCAAAAATAACTCTTGAGTAATTGTTATTAATGCCACACGATGCTTAAAGGTATCTGCTGTTACTCTCAAGTAGTCATAAAAAAAGAAAATAAGGACTGGCATGAGCCATAAAAGCAAAGCTTGATTCTTGGTGAATGGTCGTTGATTCCAAGAACGGTATAAAAATATGAGAAGAAAAACCGAAACAATAAATGATGTATTTGCTATTGTGAGAAAAAACTTATGCGTCCACAAGGCAATACCAAAGCTCAAAGAGGACAGAGAAAAAATCCCTACACTTAAAGGCCAATAAATGCTAAATCCACTTGTCTTATTAGCTCGATATTGATAGAGGGCGCTTAAGAATAATCCTAAACCAATTAAGGCAAAAGCGATAAAAAAGATTTGGTTGGCTAATTCCATTAGCCAAATAGTACTAGAGATTATTGACAGTGTCGTTTAAAACGACATTACAAGTGCCGATCCTCAATAGGCGTCTCTTAAGTAAACAATTATCTAACGCAAAGATAACCCCTTATCATGAAACGTCCTTTTAAAGGACATTGAATGACGTAGATATCAACCGTTACCTAACTTAACGCTGATACTGAACACAACCACCCCCATAGTCAAATGGTTGGATAGGGTCCTCCTCCCTCATTCGAAGGATTAGAGCTCTGAGCACCGACAAATAACGCTAACAACATGGTAGAAAAGTCATTAACTACTTGTAGATAAACTGAAAAGGAAATGCCTAGCGCGAAGCAGGGCTTCTGATTCTTGGTATCCCAGTTTGGAATCGACCGGGGAATCAGAAGTTCCCAGCCGATTTCTAATACTTTCGCTTAAAAAGATAAACTCAACATTCATAAAAAATTCTTACAAATGTTGATATAATTTACTCGTCACTAGGGAGTAGCCGCTCTTTTCTAAAAAAGATGGCTTACATCAACATACTTAAGCTCAGGCTTATGGTGTAAGCGGTTTAATACTTGGCAAGACTTTTGACTACATACACTTACTTAGGCTGTGGGTGGTTTGTAGTCATTTGTTTATGTCACAGCCTAGAGGACTTAGCCACATGCATTCCCTTCTAATCTCTACTGGAGTTGTGGCACTTGCTGAAATGGGTGATAAAACCCAATTGCTGGCCTTTATCCTTGCCGCTCGCTTTAAAAAACCTATCCCCATTATTCTTGGCATCCTTGTGGCAACCATCATCAATCACGGCTTAGCGGGTGCTTTAGGTGCTTGGATTACTTCTATAGTGAACCCTGAAATGCTTCGCTGGGTTCTAGGCGCATCTTTTATTGGTATGGCAGTTTGGACATTAATTCCTGATAAGATTGAAGAGGAACACACCCATGTGGCCAATCACTTGGGTGTGTTCGGAGCAACCTTTATTACCTTCTTCTTGGCTGAGATGGGTGACAAGACTCAATTGGCCACTATTGCTTTAGCGGCTCACTATACGGCTCCTCTTACTGTTGTTGTGGGAACAACATTGGGTATGTTGATTGCTGATATACCAGCAGTATTTGTTGGTAATAAGTTTTCAAAAAAAATCTCCATGAAATTAGTCCACTCAATCGCTGCCGGCATCTTCGCAGTGATGGGTGTGCTGACGCTCTTTGGAATTGATAAATTACTTTGATTAGGAAAATAAACTTTTACAAACTCTCCTTTAAAAAAGACAAGTCTTCACAAGGGTATCAACCGTTACGTAATTAGACGCTGATCCCGAACATTACCACTTTGATAGTAGGGAACTGTGCAATTAATCCATTATCTCCACTCGAAGGATTAGAACTCTTACACTAGGCAAAAAATGCTAACAACAAGGTAGAAAAGTCATCAACTACTTTTAGATAGGCTGAAAAGAAAATGCCCCGCACAAAGCGGGATATTATTTGATTTTGGTGGCCCCGGGCGGAATTGACTAGTGCTAAGGATCTCAATTCTATGTCGTTTTAACTAAGACTTCTTAATTTGTATAACCGTAATCTGTGCAAAAGCCAATTTGAGCACTGCAGGTAGAGCATCACGGCACATTGATATGAACCATGATAGGCTTACCTTCTTTGATTAAGGTATTAAATTGGTCTTGATTAAAAGACTGGCCTGCAGCAAATACCAATGCAGATTGAGCTAGCGCCAAAAACAAAAAAATTGTGAATTGCTTTCATGGTCTTTCGATTAATTTTGAGTAGTGAGAAAATTAAAGCTTCTTCAAATTAAGCGCGTTTGGATAGTTTCAAGCTTTGGCATTAAGAACATCAGCACCAAATGTTTGAATATTCAATATCTTGTAAAATATTATCATTACTTCACTTTTGGTTTTTTCGCTGTTTCGTTAAAACTTTTACCAAAATATTAATAAGGTCTAAAAATGCAACAACACGCTTTTATCAAATCTTTTTTTGCTTTTGCTCTTGTTGCGATAACTTTTGCTACTCAAGCTCAGCAAGTACTGCGTGTAACAACGATTCCTGAAGAAGCTGCAACAGAACAAATTAGAAAATTTGGTCCACTGAGTCAGTATTTAGAGAAAAGCCTTGGGATGAAAGTTGAATTTACTCCTGTGACTGACTATCCGGCTGCAGTAGAAGCATTGGTGAACAAGCAAGTTGATTTGGTTTGGTTTGGTGGCTTTACTTATGTTCAAGCCCAAATCAGATCAGGTGGAAAAATCATACCTATTGCGCAACGCGAAGAAGATACAAAGTTTCGCTCAGTCTTCATTACCCAAAAGAATTCAGGAATAACTAAGTTGACGGATTTAAAAGATAAGCAAATAAGCTTTGGATCACAGTCAAGTACCTCAGGACATCTAATGCCACGCACCTATCTTTTAGAAGCTGGCCTCAATCCTGAACTAGACTTTAAACGTATCGCCTATTCTGGCGCTCACGATGCAACAATCGCCTCTGTTGTAAGTGGTCGAGTAGATGCAGCAGCACTTGATATCACCGTGTGGAATAAGTTTGTATCTGAAAATAAAGTAGATACTAGCAAAGTAGATGTTTTCTATACAACGCCTCCTTTTTTCAATTACAACTGGTCAGTCCATGCTGATATGCCAACCGTATTACGTGACAAGATTACAAAGTCTTTAATAGCTTTAAATATGAATACGCCTGAAGGTAAGGAAATCCTTACCTTAAATCGCGCTACTAAATACATACTTACAAAGCCCGAGAATTACAAAGGTCTTGAGACAGCTGGCAAGAGTGCAGGTTTAATCAAGTAAGTGAATTTAGATTTAAGAAAAATTGTTGCCAAACCTCCATCAAATCAGAGGGGGAATTCTTTTAGACTGAAAGATATCTCCCTTAATATTCAATCCGGTGAACATCTTGCAATCATTGGTCCATCTGGCTCAGGTAAAACAACTCTCTTACAAGTATTAGCTGCAGCACTGAAACCAATTTCTGGTAAATTAGATCTTGATGGTACTAATCCTTGGAGTTTATCAGTTAGTCAGCTGCAAGAATTACGCTCTAAATTATTTTATGCGCCGCAGATACCTCCCCTACCTCCAAGGCAAAGAGTTGTAACTACGCTTAGTTCTAGTCGTTTAACGAGCATGACTCTTGCTCAAAGTCTTTTAAACCTGATTTGCCCACAACATACCAAGGATGCAATGTCAGCCCTTGACTTATTTGATCTCAAAGAGAAAGTTTGGAAAAGGGTCGATCACCTTTCTGGTGGCGAACGCCAAAGAGTCGGATTAGCTAGAGTTTTGATGAGTAGTGCCAAATTGTGGTTAGTTGACGAACCACTATCAGCACTTGATCCTAAAAGATCTAAACAAGCCATTAGTACTTTAATTGCCGAAGCTAACAAAAGAGGAACAACTTTAATTGTTACGCTCCACCAGGTCGAAGTAGCAACTGGCCAATTTCCAAGAGTGATTGGCCTTAAAGATGGTTCCTTAGAGTTTGATCTTGCAGCAGAGCTTGTTACAAAAAATTTGTTACATGAGTTGTATGCAGACCATGAATGTGAACTGAATAATTTTACTACTTCGCGAGTGAATATTGACGAGAATCTAGAAGTAGTAAAGACTTCAAATATCTGCAGACCTCAATAATGTCTTGCATGATTGCACCACAATTAAGAGATCCCGCGTGGTTTGCTCGTATCAGGTTTGCGGTATTAGGTATCATTCTTTTAATACCAGCACTAATTGCAACTGAATTTAAGCCCTGGCTGTTATTCGAAGAACAAAACTTAAAAATTACACTCAAGTTTTTAGGGGACTTTTTTCCACCAAGCTTAGATCCCTCATTTTTGAAGATGATTGCTATGGAGGCCTGGAAGACAATTGCTATTGCAACAGTGGGTATATTTCTAGCATTAATTCTTGCCATTCCGATGACTCTGATTAGTACAAGAGTTTTATCAATCTCCAGCCTCTCCGGAAATATGAATTTATTGCCTTTTGCACTGAGGCAGACCATCCGTTTGATTTTGATCTTTATGCGCAGTATTCCTGAATTAATCTGGGCGCTTGTATTTGTTCGTGTCGTTGGCTTGGGTCCTGCAGCAGGAGTTCTTGCCATTGCTTTGACTTATGCAGGTATGCTGGGTAAGATCTATGGAGAGATTCTTGAAAGCGGCAACACTGATTCGAGTGAAAACTTACTTCGCAATGGTGCTGGTAGGCTACAAACTTTTTTCTACGCGGTCTTACCTCAAAACCTTACTGAATTAACAAGCTATACGGTCTACCGCTGGGAGTGTGCGATCCGATCATCTGCAGTATTAGGATTTGTGGGTGCCGGTGGACTAGGCCAGCAAATGGATAACTCTATGCGCATGTTCAATGGATCTGAAGTTGCAACAATTCTGATTATATTTATGATCCTTGTGGCTCTATCTGATTCGTTTAGCGATTTACTACGCAAACAGATTGTCTAAGATGTTGAGAAAAGAAATTCCATCAAGGTTAAACAATTACTTCCTAATACTTGGGATTCTTGGTATCACCATACTTAGCTTTTGGTCGCTGGATCTTCAGTTATCAAGACTTTTCTCAATGAGAAGCTTTCAATTGATGGCTAAGTTCTTTAATGAACTTTTATCTCCAAATTTGAGTTCGATATTTTTATCAAAAATTCTTGTTGCTTCACTAGAGACAATTGCCATGTCAGCTGTTGGTACATTAGTTGCTGCAGTGCTTGGTATCCTGCTAGCTCTTCCTGCAAGTAAGACTAGCCCTAATGACCAAGCTATTTTAAGAAGCCCAGCTAGATGGTTGTTGAATGCTCTTAGATCCATACCGGAGTTGGTATGGGCTGCTCTTTTATTAATTTCTGTTGGTCTTGGACCTTTTGCTGGTACCTTGGCATTAGGTTTGCATACTACTGGCGTTCTTGGAAGATTGTTTGCAGAATCTATTGAAAATACCAATACTCATTCAAGTGAATCTTTAAGATTTATAGGCGTTAGCGAATTAAGAATATTCTTATATGCAACGCTTCCAACCGTACTTCCTCAATTGATCTCATACACCCTTTACCGTTGGGAAAATAATATTCGTGCTGCAGCAATATTAGGTGTTGTTGGTGGTGGTGGGTTAGGACAAATGCTAGCTTTCCACATGAGTCTTTTTCAAATGGAAGAAGCCAGTACTATATTGATATCAATGATTGGACTAGTCGTTATGGTTGACAGCCTGTCTTATTGGCTACGAAAATCAATCGAGCGTTAAACAGGTTTTCTTTGATGTCTTGGTCTGTCCAGCACGATTCGAACATTCAACCTACGCCTCATAAGAGCGTAATCCTCAACTAATTCAAAGTCTCTTATTGGCCGAAAGTAGTCAATCAAAAGATAACTAACTCACTAAAATATTTATCGATTTAAAGGACAGTTCTTGATAGGGATAACCGAGACTAATGGTGACCAACACTGCCAAGCCATAAAAGAAAACAGCCCAACAAGTGGGCTAAGGTAATTCCTGGTAGCCCGGGGAGGAATCCACCAAGGCCTAAGATGCCTAATCTTAGGGAAATTACTA
>CALPOM020000084.1 GCA_943325205.2 Thermoflexus hugenholtzii JAD2
GTACCCAGCGTAATATACTTTCGCCCTTCAGGAATATATGCTCGGATACTCTCTGGTACAGCATGCACATAGTCGGTTGCCGCAATAATCAAACCCGCACTTTGGAGAAGCTGCTGGGTGATAAAAGCCCCATCTAAACCTGTCTTTGAATCAATCTTTTGCATCATTTGATTTTTTTCGACTAATTTGCCATCTCTAGCTAATTCACTCCAACTAGTCACACTGAAGATCGTGGCAGGAATACCATGCTCAAAAAGTAAATCAGCCGCTCGAATTACTTCATTCAAAATCGCGCCAGAGCCCATTAAAGTAACTTGTCGTTTACTGGCATGCACTACTACTTTTTTGAGTACATAACAACCGCGAATAATATCCTGTTCACATCCCAGAGGGAGATTTGGTTGCGCATAATTTTCATTCACTAGAGTAATATAATAAAAATAATCTTTTTGTTCTTCTAACATCTGCCGCATGCCATGATCAATAATGACGGCTAATTCTGCGACAAATGCTGGATCATACGCTTTGCAATTGGGTATGGTGGCAGCGACTAAATGACTACTCCCATCTTGATGCTGCAAGCCTTCACCACTTAAAGTCGTTCTACCCGAGGTGGCTCCTAATAAAAATCCTCTTGCCATTTGATCTGCTGCAGCCCAAATGGCATCACCAACGCGTTGAAAACCAAACATGGAGTAATAGATATAAAAAGGGATCATGGCCAGGCCATGCACACTATAGCTCGTGGCAGCCGCAGTCCAACTGGCAATAGCGCCTGCCTCACTAATACCCTCCTCTAAAATCTGTCCATCTAAAGCCTCTCGATAACTTAAGACAGAATCAATGTCCTCTGGCTCATAGTGTTGACCAACGCTCGAATAGATTCCAACTTGTTTAAAAAGGTTAGCCATCCCAAAAGTCCTTGCTTCATCAGCCACAATGGGAACTACCCGAGGGCCTAAAACTGGATCCTTTAGCAGATTGCCTAACATCCGAACAAATGCCATCGTCGTTGACATCTCACGACCATCTGGACTAATAGCAAATTGTGCATAGCCAGATAATTCAGGGACTCGAATTGATTGACTATCCGTAAAACGTTTGGGTAAAGTACCTCCTAGTTTGATCCGTCTTTCAGTTAAATACTGAAACTCTAGGCTGTTTTCAGGAAGCTTAAAGAACTCTAAATTGATAGCCTGTTCATCGGTTAAAGGCAAATTAAACCGATTACGATAGGCAATTAAAGCGGCGCTATCTAACTTTTTTTGACTATGTGTAGTCATTTTTCCCTGACCAGTTTGGCCCATGCCATAGCCCTTCTTCGTATGTGCCAAAATAACTGTCGGCTGACCTGGATGGCGAATTGCTTGTTCATAAGCCGCATAAATTTTGACAATATCATGGCCGCCTCTCTTGAGCTGATCAATCTGTTCATCGGTCATGCCTTGCACCAAGTTGGCCAACTCTGGGTTTTGTCCAAAGAAATTTTCTCGATTAAAACGCCCGTCTTTGGCGGCAAAAGTTTGCATTTGACCATCCACTGTTTGAGCAAATGCTCGGTCTAGGGCGCCAGTTGTATCCCGCGCAAATAAGCCATCCCAATCACTGCCCCACAGAAGCTTAATGACATTCCAACCAGAACCACGAAATAGTTTTTCGAGTTCGTTAATAATCTGACCATTACCGCGAACTGGGCCGTCTAGGCGCTGTAAGTTACAGTTCACAACCCAAATTAAATTATCTAACTTTTCTCGAGATGCTAATGTCAGAGCACTCATGCTCTCTGGTTCGTCCATTTCGCCATCCCCAAAGACTCCCCATACTTTTCTATGAGAACAGTCTAAAAGCTGACGATCTGTTAAATAACGCATAAAACGCGCGTGATAGATCGAACTAATCGGACCAATACCCATAGAACCGGTTGGGAACTGCCAAAAATCTGGCATCAAAAAGGGATGAGGATAACTGGACAAGCCCCGACTACCATTACTTTTTGCCGTAATTTCTTGTCGATAGTGGCTTAAATCTCCCGTATTCAGTCGACCTTCTAAAAAAGCGCGGGCATAGATCCCCGGCGCACTATGCGCTTGGAAAAAAACCAGGTCTTCGAATACCGTCTTGTCTCCAACAGTTTGCCTACCGCGAAAAAAATGATTAAATCCGACCTCAAATAAATCTGCCGCACTGGCATAACTAGCAATATGACCACCTAATTCTCCATACTCACCATTGGCTTTTGCAACCATCGCTAAAGCATTCCAACGCATCAGCGATGCGAGTTTTTCTTCGATAGCTAAATCACCAGGAAAATGTGGTTGTTGATTAACTGGTATTGAGTTGACATACGGCGTTACTAAATCTGGTACCCAATTAATTTGATGCCGATTGGCAATCGTCGTTAGCTGATGCAATATAAACTTTGCGCGCTCATGATCACCCGTTGCTAAAAATCCTAAAAAAGCTTCTGTCCATTCCGCAGTTTCTAAGGGGTCAGGATCAAGATCTTGGATATCTGATGGTTTTGAATTAATTGGAGTATTCATTTTTATTCGTGGTGAACAGATTGAAGGGTAGATAGTCATTGAAATAGCAAGACAACTCAGTTCCATCATAAAGATTTTTTGACAAAATTTGATGCTAATTATTGGTCTAAAATTGATTAAAACAATATAAAATACTGAATAAATTAAATTTTAAGGAATTTTATGCCGCTTGATTCCACAGATATCAGAATTCTTAACGAACTTCAAAAAGACAGCTCGATGAGCAATGTCGAGCTAGCTAAACGCGTTCATCTGTCTCCATCACCCTGTTTAATGCGCGTCAAATCCCTCAGAGATCGCGGCATCATTAGAAATTATGTGGCACTGGCAGATCCCAAGTTGTTGGGACTTGATCTAAATGTCTTTATCTCCATTAGCCTGAAAGAACAGTCTAAAGCTGCCTTAGCAGAATTTGAAAAATGTATTTCTGAGCATGACGAAGTCATGGAGTGCTATCTCATGACTGGCGATAGTGATTATCTAATTCGCGTGGCAATATCCGATATCGGTGCTTTAGAAAAATTCATCCTAGAACAACTCACACCAATTCCTGGCATCGAAAAGATCCGTTCGAGTTTTGCACTCAAACAAGTTCGGTATAAAACCGCACTTCCCCTCCCAAAATAAAAAAACTACTTATCTTCAATTATTCTATTTTTTCCTAAAACTGACCAAGCGTCTTAACTCCCCATCACCAGAATGAAATGGCTTGGAATAAACACACCAGCTCTTTATAATAAGGTCATCTTTAGCGCCATTCTTATGCTATGCCTATCTAAATGAAAAATCTGTTCGTCAATCAGTTGAAATCTCACTCTGGGGTTTTCTTTGCACCTTGGGTACTACTATTCGTGCTTTCTGGAATAATTCCTTCGATATCTTTCTCGCAGTCCACTAGTACACCAAAGAAACAATCACATGCCCATCAACACGGCAAAGGGAGTCTAGAACTCACTCTTGAAAAAAATATCCTCAATGGAACATTAGAACTCCCCATGGAAGCACTTCTTGGGTTTGAGCACTCGCCTAAGACCTCTGCAGAAAAATCAGCGCTATCGACCTTAGAAAAAAGCTTAGCATCGCTTCATTTATGGTTTACAGTGAGTAAAAATGCCAGTTGTACTGAAAGTAAAACTGGTTTTGAACGCCAAACTAGTAGTAAACATAGTGATCTCCTTTATACATTTAGTTTTATCTGCGAAAAACCAGAAGCACTCCAAGAATTGCATCTATCATTTTTAAAAGAATACAAAAGAGTTCAAGAAATTCAAGTGATCTATGTCAATCAAGCAGGACAGCGCGCTATCGTGGTAAAACGAAACTCTCCAATCCTACGTTTTTAAGAATTCCATTTGAATACTCTAAAAAACATTATCGAGGTAAAGAACTTAACTTTTGCATGGCCAACATGTAAGCCTCTGTTCAATCAATTCAACCTAGAGATTGAGCGTCATCAAAAAACCTATATCGCCGGTGCTAGCGGTAGCGGTAAAAGTACCTTACTCAATTTATTAGCTGGAGTGTTAGATACTGCGCAAGGAGAAATTTGGTTTAATGGCCATGCTTTTCATCAATTGTCCAGATCTCAAAAAGACAAGATTCGTGGGCAAGAGATGGGTTTTATTTTTCAGCAATTCAATCTAATTCCCTACCTGAGTACCCTTGACAATATTATCCTGCCTCTCAACCTATTTCAAAGTCGTAAAAAAGCTGCTCTTGAACTATTTGAATCAACGCAAGACGCTGCTGTGTATTTGATGGAGCGCCTCTCACTCCCTAGCCAGCTTTTACGTCAACCAGTTTATCAATTATCAGTCGGTCAACAACAACGGGTCGCTGCTGCACGCGCTTTTATAGGTAACCCAAAAATTGTCATAGCAGATGAACCAAGCTCTGCACTCGATTGGGAAAACCAAGCGCAATTTCTCAAACTCTTTTTAGAACTTGGCCAATCGCAAAATATTACCCTCTTATTAGTGAGCCACGATGAACGATTAGCGCCTCACTTTGACCAAAGAATCAATTTACCCAATGGTTTGAGGCATTGATGCGGTATTGGATTTGGCTCGCCCTGCAAAGTGCTATCTCTCGCAAAGGTGCGCTGTTGATTATTGTTTTTTCAACAGCTATTTCAGTCGCACTTTTATTAGCGGTACTGAAAATACGAGATGATACCAAAACAAGCTTTACCAATGCCATCAGCGGCGTTGATTTAATCGTCGGCTCGAAAGGCAGTCCAACTGAATTAATTCTTTATAGCGTCTTCCATATTGGTCGACCTACGAGTTTAATTTCAGGAAAATCAATCCCAGAGATACAGAAGATCAATCAGGTTAAATGGATAGTTCCTATCCAACTCGGAGATACTTACCGCAGTTACCCTGTGGTTGGAACTAATTCCTATTTCTTTGATTTTATTAAGGCTCAAAATCGATCCCTGACCTTTACTTCAGGTCAAGCATTTAGTGATCAAAAGGACCATGAGCTGGTCCTTGGTGCGAATGTCGCTAAACAATATAAGCATCGTATTGCGGACCGTATTACACTGTCCCACGGAACGGGTAAAGGGCCGGCTCAAGATCATGCAGATAGCCCCTTTGTTATTACCGGTATCCTAGCCGCCACAGGTACGCCTATTGATAATAGTGTTTTTATCTCAATTCAAAGCTTTAACAATTTACACGACGGATCAAAAAATCTCCAATTCGCGCAATTAGACTCAGCGCAATACACCGCTTTCTTAATTGGTCTACAGCAGCGTTCTGCTGTTTTTTCAGTTCGCCGCCAAATAGATGCTCTAAAATCCTTCTCACTGATGGCAATCATGCCTGGCGTGGCTCTTGATGAATTGTGGCAAACGATGGAGATCGCTGAAAACGCCTTAATTCTTGTTTCACTGGGCGTTGTTTTAACTAGCATCTTTGGTATCATATCCGCACTGATGGTCTCCCTCGAAGCACGTGGCCGCGAAATTGCCACGCTCAGAGCGATTGGTGCAAGGCCAAGTCAAATTTTCTTCTTTATTATTTGGGAAACTTTCATGATTAGTCTTTCAGGAATAGTTTTTGGCTGGGTCTTCCTGCAAATTACGCTCCTTGGATTTTCCGAATGGTTTATGAAAGAATGGGGTATTCTGATCCAAAGTGGTTTACCGTCTCAAAATGATGTTTTAGCCATCCTTTCAATACTTGCCACCGCTCTTTTATGTTCAACTCTCCCAGCTATTAAAGCTTATCGCCTTGCATTACACGAGGGATTAAATCCACCAAGCATATGAAAAAATTAATCGTTTTAGGTCTTTCTATATTTCTGTCTGGTTTTTTGGCACAAAACTCCCCTGCTCAAACCTATAAAGAAATATTTTGGGAAGAACTCATGCCATCAGATTGGGCTAAACAAATAGAAAAAGATTTCACGAAAATGAAACAGTTTGAATCTATGGAGGACAGTGATCCCAAAACAGATTCACTATATTCCAAATTAAGAAAACAATGGGATGAAGCGCCGATCTCCAAAAAATACATTGGTAAACCAATTCGCATCGCTGGTTATGTCGTCCCCTTAGATGCGGATCGATCCAAAACGCGTGAATTTCTGATCGTACCCTACTTTGGCGCCTGTATTCATACCCCTCCCCCTCCAGCTAATCAAATCATTCTTGTAATACCACCGGCTGGCGGCTTAAAGGTCAGAAGTATGGATCCAGTCTGGGTCGAAGGTATTCTGACTGAGTCTAGATTGAATAACGATATGGGCGTTAGTGCTTATCAATTAAATGCTGCGAAGATCGCTCCATATAAATAATTTGCTCGAATAAAAAATTAAGTCATCACGGAAAAAATGGGGCTTCCTTCCTCTGTTGCAATTCTCTGAACGCGTGCAAACATCGAAGGTGAAATACTTTCCTGGGTAAGTCTTCCAGTAACACGCAACCCACATATTAAATCTACAACAACGACGTCGTAAGGTGCATTGACTGAAAATCCAGCGGGTGCTCTTCGTATCGTTGTCCAAGTTACCAACTTGCCTTCATCCGATACCTCAGTTTCTTTCAATTTTAGGCAAAGACACTTTGCGCATACAGATACAACTTTGGCATATTGCTGCTGACATTTCTCACACTGATAGATTAGCATCACATATTGCCTCTTAAAATAGTTACCGTACAGGCTACACCCGCACCGCCTAGGTTATGTGTCATGCCAAGGCGGGCTTGCTGAACCTGATTTGAATGCTGATGTCGTAATTGCAGCGTCACTTCATAAATTTGACCAATACCAGTCGCTCCTACGGGATGCCCCTTTGCTAATAAACCGCCACTCGGATTAATAGCAATATCGCCATCTAAAGCAGTCCTACCCTCTATCGCCCAATATCCACCTTGGCCTCTAGGTACCAAACCCAAATCTTCACTATCAATAATTTCAGCAATTGAAAAACAGTCATGTAACTCTACTAAGTCAATATTTTGAGGGTTAACGCGGGCTTTTTCATAAGCTTGGGCAGCTGCAGTAACATTGGCATTAAATGAAACAAGGTCCTGATGGCCGCCTATATTTGGTGAGCCCCGAGTTTGTACCGAAGCTAAAACCTCAACGAGTGGATGCTTCAAATGTTGCGCAATTCGCTTGCCAACCTCCTTCGAGACTAAGACTACTGCCGCTGCACCATCCGAGGTTGGACAGCAATCAAATAATAAAATCGGATCACAAATAGGAAGACTAGCCGCAATTTCTTGCTCACTAAGTATCGCTCCCATCTGAGCTAAAGGATTTTTTAAGCCATTACTTTTATTTTTGCGTACTACCGCAGAAACATGCGAACGGCTTGTCCCATATCGTTCCTCATGGCTTCGCCATGCAAGGCCAAAAAGCCCAGGAAAAGTTAACCCGCTAGGACCATCATTCTCGTTATCCATGGCACAATTAAGCGCTACAGTCGTTTGCTTAGTGGAGGCATGCGTCATCGTTTCAACCCCGACCGCAATAGCAATATCTGTTTGACCACTAGCGACAGCAAGATATGCATGTCTAAAAGCAATACCACCCGATGCACAAGCACCCTCAACTTTCGTACAAGGTATTGGAGGAAGGCCAATTCGATCCGCAACTAGTCCTGCAAGAATTTCTTTACCATTGAGCGGGCCGCTGATAAAGTTTCCTAAATACAGCGCCCCAACCTCATCTCTTTCGACAGTGGACTCTAATAGGGCTTGTACTACTGCAGTGACCGCTAAATTTTCAATGCTTGTATCGGAATGTTTTCCAAATGGAGTCGACCCTACCCCAGCAATATATACTTCACGCATGATTTTTATCCTGTTGTAGAATTTTTCGAAGAGCAGTTTTTAAAACTTTTCCGTAATTATTTTTAGGTAAGGAATCGACCAATCGATAAACCTTGGGGCGTTTGAAACGGGCAACATTAGCCAGACAAATTTCATCTAACGCATCAATATTCAGATCAAAACCAGGCTTTAGAACAATGAATGCAACTACCTCTTCACCCCATTCTGGATGCAATTGACCGATGACAGAACATTCGAGTACGCTTGCATGACGTAATAATACCTCCTCAATTTCACGCGGATAAATATTCGAGCCACCACTAATAATTAAATCCTTCGATCGATCTCGCAAGCATAAATAACCCGACTCCTCTAAATAACCAACATCACCAGTCCAAAGCCAGCCATCCCGTATTGCTTGCATTGTGGCTTCAGAGTTATTCCAATAACCCTGCATCACAGTTTGATTTCGTGTAATAATTTCGCCAATTTGACCTATAGGCAAATCAAGTCCATCTTCATCCACTACCCTTACCTGTACCGCAGTTCTAACAGGCCCACAACTTGCAAGCCGGGCAAGATGCGTTGGATCACGATTGCCCTGATGATCAATTTTTGATAGTCCGGTAATCGTCATTGGACTTTCGCCTTGACCATAAAGTTGATACAGTTTTGGGCCAAAACAATCTAATGCACACAATAAATCATTCACGTACATCGGTCCACCACCATAAATAATGGTGCGTAATCCTGAAAATTGCTGCCCAGGCTGGACAAAATGAACTAAGCGCATCACCATCGTAGGAGCAGCAAAAAACGTAACATTCTGATAACAGTCTAAAGCATCTAACATTTTCTGCGGATCAAAGCCGTCAAAGATTACCTGAGTCCCACCACCTAATAAATGAGGAATACTATAAAGACCCGCTCCATGAGAAAGTGGAGCAGCATGAAACTGAACATCGCCAGGACTAACCTGCTCAATATCTGCGCAATAGATCAAAGACATCATCAGCAAGTTATGGTGGCTAAGCATCGCCCCTTTCGGACGGCCAGTAGTACCCGATGTATAAAAAATCCAAGCCAAATCATCTGCCTGAACGTCAACACATGGCATTGGCTGCGCATCATATAAATTTGCATAGTCTGGTGATCCAACAATCAAGACGTAAACATGTAAATGGGCTTCAATAAATAATTGACCCAACTCTTCTGCATAAGCCTCATCTACGAGTACAAGTCGAGCCGCACTGTCGGAAACAATGTGGAGTATTTCTTTGACATGTAACTTCGCATTCACAGGAACCACGCAAAGTCCAGCACACCAACAAGCTAATAATATGTCTAAATACTCTGGGCGGTTTTCCATACAAATGACGATTCGATCTTTTGGACAAATCCCATCTAGAGCTCGAATACCAGCGGCTAATCGACTGAATCGATTTGTAAAAGTTTGATAACTCACTTCCTTTAATGAATAACCATATTGATCGAGATGCCTAGATCGAGATTTTTGATAGCGCGTCAAGGAATGATCAATCATTGCGATTGCACTCGGGTGTGCTTGAGCATTTTGTAGAATATAACCAGCAATGTTAGACATTCATACAACCTCTAAACTGAAACAATACCGATTAAACAAGTAGCATTACATATCAAAATCGAAGAGAAGAGAACTGTACCTATTTTCCTAGGTATTTAAATTACCTACGTCAGTAGGCTTGTCTAAATATTTTGCTCGGCTAATAATTTAAAATCAATAACCCCTTTTTCACCGTGCTCATTCACTAAGTCAGTCACCTGACGTATTAAAGCTTCTTCACTATGATTAAAATCAAGCCCAATTAAGAATCCTTGTCGTGCTTTTAGTCCGGTTGGCCAGTACACTTCACAAATATTTTCGTCTGGGTCCTTAAAGTAACAACTAATGGCATTACCGTGGGTAACGGTATAAAGAATTTTCAC
>CALPOM020000085.1 GCA_943325205.2 Thermoflexus hugenholtzii JAD2
AAAATATTAGATTCATCACCTAACTCCACACACGATTTGTTTACTAAATGTGAAAATTACCATCAAACACTTCAAAGCTCAATAAATTAGATGAATAGAACTACGTTCGATTTCTGCTTGCGTACTTACTTACAACATTCATTTCAGGCCCATCTCGAAAAGCATTTTCAATTGCTTTTACAATCGCATCCCAAATAAAAGTTTCTTGAAGGATTGGGATTTCCTTACTCAATATATTGGTGAGTTTGCCCTGGTTAGACTCTATAGATCGAATGACTCTATCAATTTGCATATCCGGCATTTCAACAATTTCTTTAATTGCCTTTCTGGCTTGTGCGTGGCTGCGTATATAAAGTGATTCCTCTCGCATATCCTCGCGGATTGTTCGAGCCAACAGATGCGCTAAGTAAATCACCTGCTTGGTCAGATCGAGCAGTCGCCATGTATGCCTGGCATTGTCATCGCCATGAAATACAAAATTTGAACGAATGCCATCTGCATAGGTGGTGTAGGTGGCTTCAAACTCATAAAGACCAGCCAATGATTGCATCAATGGTCGTGAAACTTCATCAAGGATGCGATCATACATATGACGCTCAGCAGGATCGCTGGAAATTAGAGATGATATCGGAAGGATCATTGGAGCTTTGACAGCATCATCGCGTCTTAAAATATCGTTAATTAGAAAACGATGAACTCGTCCATTGCCATCAGCTAACGGATGGATATAAATAAACCCAAAGGCAGCAACAGCACTGCGCATTACTGGGGACTGTCCTTTTGTACGCTCCAAAAAGGTGACCACACCTTCAAGCATTGCATGGACATCTGCAGCTGGTGGTGCGATGTAATGAACAATATCTTGATATCTTGCAACTTCCCCAACGAATACCGGGGATTGGCGAATACCAAATTGCTCTAATGTTGTACGTTTTCCGAGAATTTCAGATTGCAATTCGGAAAGTGCTGCCTGATTCAATGGAAATGATCCTTGGCCAGTGCGGCGAGATAGTACATTAGCAAATCGTTGAATACGATCCAATTGATCAGCTTCACCCTCAATTGCAAAACTCGACTTACTCTCTCGCAGGGTCATCCAGACCTCCGAGCGCATTAATAACTCATCACCAAATTCGATTGCCAAGTCGTTAATTAACTCTGAGACATCCAAACTCATGGCTTGAATTGAATCTTTGTTTTTTCGGATAATGGGGCAAAAATTAGGCGTTCCAGGTAAGTTGTCGCGCACCCGCCAACGTCGATTAGGGATTGAATGTTCTGGTGTAGCAACCACTAATTTTGACCCATCGAGGACATCAATATAAGCACCAGTAATTTCTGCGCTAATCGCAAGTTCTTTACCAGTCAGGAACTCATAAAGAAAACCAGCTCGCTTAGCATACTGACCGGATGGTTCATCTGCCAACCAGCTCTCCAAATCGATTGAATCAATTTTTCTGAACAGCATAGATAGGAGCTCAAGGTGAGGAGCCTCGTGCTTGAGATGAAAAGTCAAATGTCCACGCAAAGTCCTAGTGGGACGCATGCTTTCAACATAAATCTCTGTCGTAATTCCATCTAAAACTTGTGTTGTGCGTCGGCTTCCAATGCGACTAAGTGTTTGAAGTGGCATAACCGGCTCTATGCCGTAATTGGCTGCCAACCATGCTCCACCTATGAAATTTTCTTTTACCATGTATTCATTATGCATAAAAACAATAAAAAATGATAAAAATACTTAATATTTGGTTGTTTTTGCACAAAAACGATAACATAATAAACCGAGAATAAGATCATAAGTGATGTTCACCCCATCTACCGATGAGAGTGGAGAAGACGACATCAAATGGAACTGACTCTATTTTGCTACTTAAATATCAAAACTGACCATCGCCTTTTTCGGGCTTTATATCGCTTTGGGAAGCAAGATATTTAATTCAGAAAAAATACTTGCAAAAAATTGGTAGGCTCGACTAAATTCGAATCAGCGACCCCTACCATGTCAAGGTTTTAAAACACTTTCATACACGACCTAACACGATACTAAGTGCCTATTGTAAGGAGTTTTATCGTGTTGTGAAGTAGTCGTTGACCTCATGCAAATCATAGAACTCATCGGTTATCACTTAATCTTTTTAAAATTAGAGAAGTTTCTCTAAGAAAAGTGTTGAGCACCTAACCGCTTCTTCATAAGAGGGTCTGTAATCTAATACATCTATTTCATCAAACTGAAGTTTTAATACTTTTTGCCTTGAATGAATTTGCTCAATAAAAATCTTTGCGTTTTTTCGGAGTAATGTCGTAGCTGTAAGAAGTTGTTTGGATTCCCTTTCGATGACCAAGGAGAGGTCAAATAAATCTCGTGCTGTCGCTCGATCACCTCGATACCATAGTTTTTTAGCCACGATTTCAACTGCTGTCTCGACCCTTATTTCTTGTCCGTTAATCTCCCAAAATTCATAAGGATATTCCGTTAAATTTGGAGCTGCAACAAAATCAATCTCCCTTTCTCGTCGAATCAACTTCACATAAGAACTCTGATCCTCTACATATTGAGATGCAACCTCAGCAGCAACATCACTCAGCCTAGGTGTAACAAAGCCAAGATATTGAGGGTCTGGAACAAAAATATCAATATCTTTGCTTAGACGATGCGCATATCGAAACATTAAGACAGTTCCACCACCTAAAGTCCAAAATAACTCGTTTGTACCATGTGCTTTAATATCGTCTAAGATTCTTAACGCATGCGGTAGTAATTGTTGCCAAACTCCATTGGGCAAATTGCGTTTAACTATTTTTGCCATCGTTTAATTCCATGCAGGTCTAGGTGAATGCATTTCAGAAGCCCACAAATAGATATTTTTCCATATGGCTTTGGGTTGCACTTGATTCAATTGTGAAGCCTCCTCAACCGCAGAGACAATTAGCTCTAACGGCGCTTCATCCAAAAAAGAGGCGACATATGGATACATTTTTTCTGGCAAATCACCAAATGCTAGAGAGTGCGATAAATCAGCACTTTTTAAATTCGACTTGTAACTTACACTTGCAGTTTGACTAGCCATCGCTAGGGCATCATGCCTATTTTTATGCTCTTGTGTAGTCACACTCAAACCTAGTAAAGATAGTAGCGAAAATAGTTTAGTAGCACCTAAATCATTTAAAGTGCCCGCCTCAAGATGATGGATGGTCGATCTTGATAATCCGCAAAGCTTCGCCAACCTATCCTGTGATAAGCCTAAAGCAATTCTGCGATCAGAGACTTTTAGTCCAATTTCACGTAAGTTCATGAAAATATTATAACAAAAATGTGTAATATATTACACATTTTTTGAACTGATATTTACAAACCCCATGAGGAACGACTTTACATTGGCCAAAGCCCAATAAAAAATGCAAGGACTGTTTAAAGTCCTCGCATCGTGTGTTTTGGTAGGCTCGACTGAATTCGAATCAGCGACCCCTACCATGTCAAGGTAGTGCTCTAACCAACTGAGCTACGAGCCTAAGATTGATATTCTATCACTTGCGACGCGCACCTGTCACCCCTTTCACATCCTCTAATGCTGTCAAAGCTAATTTAATTTGGGAAATATGCGGCACCTCAACAGAAAACTGCATACTAGCAAGCCCTTTTGAGCTAAGCGTTTTAACGCCAATCACGTTGATCTTTAACTTCGCAAAAACTTCTGATATATCTCGCAATAACCCCTGCCTGTCGAGTGCTTCAAGTTGAATTTCTGCGGAAAATAATGCCTTGGAGTCACTTGACTGCCCCCAGTTCGTGCGAATAATGCGCTCACCGGCTCGCTGCGCTAACTGCTTGAGCGTTGAGCAGTCCCGCCGATGAATCGATACCCCCCTGCCACGAGTAATAAATCCACTAATCTCATCGGGAGGTACCGGTCGACAACATTTGGAGAGTTGTGTCATTAAGGAATCGACCCCCACCACCAAAATATCGCCCGCATCTGTCTTTCGCTTACTTGGCTTGAGTAAAAAAGAGGGCTCTGGTAAATCTTCTTTGATATCCTCTTTTATTGGCCTAAGTTCTTTAATTGGCTCCAATTCGGCATCCTGCGCATTAAACCAAGCCCTAACTTTTGAGCGCGCCCGATGCGAGACCAAATAGGATTTCTCAGGCATTAGCCAGTCTCTTGATGGCCCCCCCTCTTTAACCGCAATCACCTCAACAGTCTGACCATTTTGCAGACGCGTGTCTAACGTAACCATCGCACCATTCACGCGCGCTCCCCGACAACGATGCCCTAAATTCGTATGTACCGCGTAAGCAAAATCGAGTGGCGTGGAATCCTTTTCTAAGGCAACCACTCGGCCAAGCGGCGTCATCACGTACACTTGCTCATCAATTTTTTGACTCTTTAATTGCTCCCAAGCATCTTCCTTCCAAGCGATCAACTGCCTAGCCCAGGCAATGCGCTCTTCATATTGCTTAGCCGCACTCGAAGCTGTACTTGGCGCCGCTTCTTTATAACGCCAATGCGCCGCCACTCCATATTCGGCTTGCTGATGCATCTCTTGAGTTCGAATCTGAATCTCTAACGGGATATCGTCGGCGTTCATTACAACCGTGTGTAATGACTGATATCCGTTTGGCTTGGGCCTAGCAATATAATCGTCGAACTCGCGCGGCACAGGCCGCCAAATATGGTGCACCAGCCCTAAAACAGCATAACAATCTTTCACATCAGCTACCAAAACACGTAAAGCACTGACATCATATAAGTTAGCAAAACTTAAAGATTTACCCGCCATCTTGCGCCAAATGCTGTAAATATGCTTGGGCCTGCCATAGACACTTCCAAGAACCCCAGAGGCAACTAACTGGGCCTCCAAAATACTCACCATCTCAGTAATAAATGACTGTCTCTGGCTCCGCTTGTTATCTAATAAGCTTGCAATCTCTTGATATTCTGCCGCATTAACAATCCGAAAAGCTAAATCTTCTAACTCCCACTTCATCTGCCAAATACCTAAACGATTGGCTAGGGCCGCGTCTATCTCTAAAATCTCTTGCGCCCATGCAATTTCTGGAACAATTTCTTTTTGGGTAACCCACCGCAGTGTTTGTAAACGGGAGGCTAAATAAATAAAAACCACCCGCAAATCTTGCGAGAAAGCCAATAGCATCTTACGAATTGACTCCACCTGCCCATGCGCAGCCTTCTCTCTAGTTAATTCGAGAGCCTTAAATCCTAATATCAACTGTGTAACTTCAGCGCCTAAGCGATTCGTTAACTTGCTAGAACTCTCTTCTAGATCTAAATGACGAATCGCAATCTGAGTAACTTCATCTAACTCTAGCATTTGAGCAATGCGAAGCATGCCACTGAGGTGCTCTGGGGTCGACTCCCCAAACCAATTATCTGGATCTATTTGCAATGCTGCCGAGGAACTAGTTGCCTCGGATGAAATCGGTTGTTTTGCCATCTAAATAATCATACCCAAAACAAATCTTTTTTGTAAATCCTTTAGGAAGTTCTAAAAAACTCTTGCGCAATTTGAATTTGACTAGGCAATATAAATGCCGGAGCATGACCCGCCTCAGGCACCTCAATACTGGATACATAGGGGTTTCGCTCACACATCTGCGTCACGGTACTGGCCGACAACAAATCCGATTCAACCCCACGAACAACCAGAGTTTTAATCCGAATCTGCTCAAAACTTTGCCATAATGCCTGTTCGCCTGCAGTAATTGTCAGTGGATTTTGCGCGGCAAAAGGAATGGCTATTTGTGGATCATAATGCATGACCCAACGGCCATCTTTGCAAATCACCTGTGGGCTATTTAATGCTCTTAACTGCTCTTGGCTATGCTTGCCAAAAGTCACTGTTAGGCTGTTAGCATAAGTAATCGCCTCTTCCTGTGTAGCAAAGTCGACTGGCTTACCCAAATAAGTCAATAAGCGTCCAAGGAAAGATACTTCAATGCGAGGCCCAACATCATTTAACAGCAAGCGCTCAATGGGTTGATTTTTTAAGCCCGCCAAAACCATCCCAATTAAGCCACCCATCGAGGTGCCAAACCAATGTAATTCGCGAGGATTTAAACGTGCAATCAAAGTCACCATATCACTGACATATTGCGGTACACCATACAACATCGGATTCGATAAATAATCGGAATCACCTCGCCCCACAACGTCAGGACATACGACCCGAAAATCCTTAGACATGCACTTTGCTAGAACATCAAAATCTGATCCCCTACGCGTTAATCCATGTACACATAAAAGCACTTTTGGATTAGTCGGATCACCCCATGACCGGTAAGCCATTCGGTGTAAGCCTGCGAAACTGGCGCATTGTACAAATTCTAAAACACCCTGATCTGATTCTTGACTCAATTGGGGACTTTGTAGGTTAGCCTGATTCGGCAACACCATTACCTGACTTGAGCGCGCCTCCTGCTCTTGGACTACCAAGTCATTACTCGCCTGCCTAGCACGCCAAAAGGAAAGTATCCATGTTTGAATTTTTTGCAAGAACGATTGTTTAACCACAACGATTACCTCATTGAAAATGTTAAAAATACGAAAAAATTAAGGTGACGATTACGTGAATGATTGAATCGGTAGCTCAGGCTGTAAGGTAACATGATCAATAGCATGTCGTTCTAATAAAATTTGCCGAATAGTCCCTATGGTTTGCGGCCAAGTCAATAAATCGCTCACCTCAACGTGACCAATTAAAGCGGGAAAACCAGGACTCATCTCCCAAATGTGTAAGTCATGAATACCTAACACCCCAGGAATAGCCCGTAAGTCCTGACCCACCTTAATATAGTCAATGTGGTGGGGTACACCCTTCATTAAAAAATGGTAAGACTCTTTTAAGATCGAAACTGTCGAGCGGATCAAAATCAGACAAACAAGTAATGAAAGAAGCGGGTCAATCTGCATCCATCCAGTCCAATAAATAACGACTCCCGCAATCACTGCGGCTAAGGAACCTAATAAATCACCCAGAACATGCAATAAAGCTGCTCGGGTGTTCATGCTATGGTTCTGACGGGACAACATCCAAGCAACGAAGATGTTTAAAGCTAAACCAAGCAAGGCCACGATTGTGACTGTTTCACCGCGGACATCGTGGGGCGTAATTAGTCGTGAGATTGCTTCAAAACTAATCCAAGCAATTAAAACGACCATCCCAATACCATTAACAAATGCTGCCAAAGCCTCAGCCCGGCCAAAGCCAAAGGAAAGCTTGGCAGATGGTGGTCTTTTAGAAATCACTTGCGCGAGAACCGCTAAAAATAATCCAGCGGCGTCAGTTAACATATGACCGGCATCTGAAATCAACGCTAAAGAGTTCGCATAAAAGCCCGCAAGTACTTCTACCACAGCAAAAACTAAAGTGAGGACTAAAGCAACGGTGAGGACAGTTTGACTGGTTCGGTCTTTAAAGTGTGCATGTAGCGAATCGCCATGCTTATGTTCGTGCAAAGAGGATAAGACCCCACCATGGTGGTGGTCTAGCACCTTGGGGGCTATTACCCCCCCGGGGTCAATTTGACTCAAATAGCAATCTCAATTGGCGCCCCAGTATGTGTGATGACGTCCTGCGCAGTAACACCAGGTGCTAACTCAACTAACTTTAAACCGTGCTCAGTAACGTCTAGTACCCCAAGATCAGTAATGATTCGATTAACAACACGCACTCCTGTGAGTGGCAAAGAACACTCCTTGAGAATCTTTAAATCTATCGAGCCATCTTTTTTCTTGGCAACATGATCCATTAAAACAATGACTCGTTTTACACCCGCAACTAAGTCCATCGCTCCACCCATGCCCTTTACCATCTTGCCGGGAATCATATAGTTTGCCAAGTCACCCATCTGACTGACTTGCATTGCACCTAAGATCGCTAAATTAATTTTTCCACCACGAATCATCCCAAAAGAATCAGCTGAGGAAAAAATCGATGATCCAGGCAAAGTCGTGACCGTTTGCTTACCCGCATTAATCATGTCAGCATCAATCTCACTCTCCGTCGGAAATTGCCCAATACCCATCAAACCATTCTCCGACTGCAACCATACTTCCATCCCCGACGGAACGTGGTTCGCCACCATGGTCGGTAAGCCAATACCTAGGTTGACATAAAAACCGTCTTCTAATTCTTGGGCTGCTCTAACTGCCATCTCGTCTCTTGTCCAAGCCATATCAATCCCTTTATTTCAAATGATGTAAATAACAAATATCTTCTATTGCATTTTTCTATTGCGATTCATTCTGCACATGCCATTCTGCTAGGGCATTAACCTGGTCGAACTGTTCGTTGCTCAATCCTTTTTTCCGGATTAGGATTTAAAACAATCCTGTGCACAAAAATACCCGGCGTGTGAATCTGATCAGGATCTAATTGACCATTCTCCACAATCTCTTCAACCTCAACCACGGTTAACTTTGCCGCCATCGCCACCATTGGATTAAAGTTTCTGGCTGTCAAGCGATACACTAAATTACCAGAACGGTCCGCCTTCCAAGCCTTCACTAAGCCTAAGTCTGGAGTCAAAGTCTGCTCAAGCAAATAAGTCTGCCCATCAAATGTCTTCGTCTCTTTACCCTCTTCAATCAGGGTGCCAACACCTGTCTTGGTATAAAACGCCGGAATACCGCACCCCCCAGAACGCAACTTCTCAGCCAAAGTCCCCTGAGGCGTTAGTTCAACCTCTATTTCTTTGGCAATGAACTGCCGCTCAAACTCAGCATTGCCGCCAATATAAGAACAAATCACTTTTTTAAGTTGCTTGTTCTCTAAAATAATCCCTAATCCCCAACCGTCAATGCCACAGTTATTCGATACAACTGTCAAATTTTTCGCGCCGTGGTCTTTAACCCCCTGAATCAAGGCCTCCGGAATACCACACAAACCAAAACCACCAACGCCAATCATGACATTGTCTTTTAAAACACCCGCTAATGCCTCTTTGGCGGAACCAAAAACTTTATTCATTTTTTCCCCTTAATTTGCTCTGTATTCTTTCACCGCTATTTTTTCAACCTCTAGTTTAACAATTCATCCCTATTGAACCAAAAAACCATCATCAGCAACTAAAATTGAGCCATTCATAAAGCTAGACTGATCACTGGCTAGTAACATCAGTAGCCCCTCCAAATCTTGCGTCTGACCAACCCGCTTACGCGGAAGTTTTTGTATTAATTTTTGACCAGCTTCAGTCTGCCAGTGCGCAGCAGTCATCTCTGTCTCAATATATCCAGGACAAATTGCATTAACATTAATGCCATATCGCCCCCATTCAAGTGCCATCGCCTTAGTCATTTGCACAACCGCAGCCTTACTCATGCAATACACCGAAATTTGCGCAATTGCTTTTAACCCAGTAATCGAGGCTACTTGGATAATACGTTGTTGCGGCAATACTTGATTACTAGCTTGGGCAGCCTTCGCTCTGAATAACATCCTGCGGCCAATGGCCTGGGCAACAAAAAAGGCCCCCTTCGTGTTCGCACCGAAGGTGTAATCAAAATCTTCTGGTTGTACATCAAGTATTTTTTGCGTTTTCGAAACACCCGAATTATTC
>CALPOM020000086.1 GCA_943325205.2 Thermoflexus hugenholtzii JAD2
AATAATCCTGTTAGAAAACCGCAAATTAAGCACCACCGATTTAGTAATAGAGCATATTAATTGGGCTTTGGAGTATCCCAAGTTGAATACAATAGCTAGATGAATCAAAATAGCGTAAAAATTCGTCATCAAGCATTAATCAACTCCATCAAAATTGGTGCCAAAGTAGGACTTCTTGGACCAGGTCCTGTCTTATTTGGAGGGATGTTGGGATTTGGTGCGATGGGGCAGGGCTCTGGTTTAAGCATTTGGCATACAACAGCGATTTCTTTTTTTATGTACGCCCTTCCAGGTCAGGTAGTATTTATTGAGATGATGACTATGGGTTCTGCAGCCAGTGCAATTGCGATTGCTGTGGCGTTAACTTCCACACGATTTTTAACAATGACCCTGACTTTATTTCCTCAAATTCCAAAAACTGCGCATGAGCCACCTCGATTATTAATGGTTCACATGTTAGCCATGAGTACTTGGACTACCTGTATGCGGGATTTTCCGAAAATTCTTCCAGAGCATCGTTATGGGTATTACATTGGAATTGGCTTAGTTTGCTGGCTGATTTCAGTACCTTCCACTTTTCTAGGGTATCTTGTTGCGGATGCAGTACCTCCTTGGGTTACCTATGCTTTGGTGTTTGTCAACCCACTTTTTTTTCTTCTTTCCTTTACTGAAGTCGCTTTAGTAATTAATCGTATTAGTATTTTAGTTGGCGGTATTGTTGGAACAATCTTATATCCAATATATCCAGATCACGCATTATTAATTACGGGTATTGTATTTGGGACTTGTGTCTATGTAATCGATTATGTTCGGAGAAAAAGAAAACAGGTCTCACAATGATGGAGGCACTGTTTGAAAGTCTTGGTTGGTGGTCGGCTTTAGGTTTTGTAGTGATTGCTACCTATTTTTGGCGTGGTTTAGGCATCTTATTATCTGGACACGTTGACCAAAATAGTGAAATCTTTAGATGGCTCTCCGCCGTTACCTACTCATTAGTTGGGGCCTTGACCTTCAAGTTAATTATCTTGCCGATTGGTTTACTGAGTAATGTACCTTTGGGATACCGGATCGGGGTATGTTTAATTTGTATTTGGTGGATGTTAAGAAGACCGAACAATATGGTTCCTTGCTTAATTTTGGGATCTCTATTAATGATGGCTTACGGCCTAGTTGAGATGTTTATTTAAGTAACCGAGGCAGTAAAAGGGTTAAATGACCCCAAGCAATTTAGGTTGTAAATCCTTTATTGAGAATGATTATCATTAAGATATAGTTTGTTCATTCAATTTAAGGAAAAAAGATGATGTATTGTGAAGTCAGTAGCACCAAGGTCAGCAGAACCAGAGTCATTGAGTCCAGAATCAGTGAAGCCAGAGTCAGTAAAACCCAACAGCCTCTTTTAAAAGAAGATCTGAAGGCGGTCAAAAAATCACCACCCCAAAAAATACTCAGTAAATTAAAGCAGTTTCTTATTGCGCTGAGTGGCGCAATTTTATCAGTGCAAATAACGCATGCTGGCGAAGGTAATTTCGGTTGGATTTACAGCTTAGATCTACAACCAAAAGGAACATGGGAGATTGAGCAGCGCTTGCAATTAACGAGAGGACAGGCAAGTGGAACTTATGATTACTGGTATGGTAGGTCGGAACTGGCATATGGACTAAGTAATAACATTCAAATTGCCGGGTATCTCAATAGTTATTCAATTAATGCTGCTAAAAATTTTACGAACCCAGACGCATGTGATCAGGGTGTGAATCCTTGTACGGCTGGATATGGTGTGCCAGGAAGTGCTGGATTAAGTGATAGTTATTCCAAAAAAGGAATTGATGGGGTATCTCTAGAGGGTATTTGGAGGATCACAAATCCAGTTACAGAAGCTGTTGGCGTTGGGTTGTATTTAGAGCCGACAATTGGTAAATTAAAAGATGCCATTGAAGCACGCGTCATATTGCAATCAAATTTTATCGACGATCGATTACAGGTAGTTGGAAATTTTGTGTATGAAATCGAACGTTTGAAATTTGATGATGAACCAATTAAAGAGACAGTCTTTGACTTTGTTGGTGGTTTTACTTATCGGGTAGCACCTAGTTGGAACTTGGGTTTAGAGTATCGATTTCATAACGATTTTGATGGTTATCACTTTAATAGACAAACGCAAAAAGCCCATTTCATTGGCCCCAATATTCATTACGCAAGTAAAAATTGGTGGTTAACCGCAGCGATGCGGACTCAAATTGGAGGGAGTTGTTGGGAGCCTGGTGATGCGGAGTGTTCCGATGGGAAAGTTTGGGATGGACACGGCCGAAATGAGTATTTAGTAAAGGTAGGGGTACCTTTTTAATGAATATTAAAACTACCTTGGCGGTATTACCAGTTGTAGCATTAACGCCAATCATCTGTAATGTGGTTGTAGCAAAAACATATTTATCGATTGAGCAAGCTAAGGAGGTATTATTTCCGAAATCCTATATGGTCAGACACCCTGTTGAATTAAATCCAGAATTGATTTATCAGATGAGAAAAATATCAGGCGTGAGGCACCCCTTTAATCCCAAAGAGGTATGGCGCGTTGGCGATGGATCATGGTTTATTGTCGATGAGGTAGTCGGCAAGCATGAAATGATTAAATATGCAGTGGGGATTGATCAGAATGGTCGGATTCGTGGTGTTGAAATCATGCAATATAACGAGTCATATGGTGGCGAAGTAAAAGATAAATCATGGCGTCAGCAGTTTATTGGCAAGTCAATGAAGGATCCTATTCAGTTACGGGTTGATATTGAAAATATAGCAGGCGCCACTTTATCATCAAAGCATCTAACGGACGGCGTGAAGCGCCTCATGGTAATGCATGATGCTATTTTGAAAAGGAGACAACTATGATTCGTTGTCAGCCCCTCATGGGAACTTTCGTAGTCGTGAAAATTAAGGATATCGGTCAAGAAGAGCAGTTAACAAAGGACAGGGAGAAGTTTTATCAATACATTATTTCAATCGTTTTTAGTGAGATGAAGCAGGTTCAGTCTTTAATGTCATTTCATGACATGGATAGTGATGTTTCGCGCATTAATCAAATTTCCCTAGCCAAAAAATATATAAATATTGAAGTACATCCTTGGACCTTAGAGGTTTTGCAAATTGCAAAAGATTTATTTATACAAACTGGAGGATCTTTTGACTGTGGTATTGGTAATCACTTAATGGCTTGGGGATTATTGCCTGGGCAAATGAGTGAGGAGGAGTATTTGTATATGCAGCGGTCATGTTTAGCTTCGATCCTCATTGAAAATCAAGCTCAAATTCGTTTGATTGGCCCTGTAATGCTAGATTTGGGTGGGATTGCAAAGGGGTATGCAATTGATCGTGGGATTCAAGTTCTGAGCCGGTTTGGCATTGAAAGAGCATTGATTAATGCGGGTGGCGACATTCGCAGTCTCGGTCCAGAGCAAGAGCCAATTTCTTTACGTGATGTAAGAGATCAATCAACCTACAGTCCCTTAGGAAAAATTCAGGATGAGGCATTAGCAGTCTCCTCAACTTCTTTTTGTAAGAAAAACATTGGTAATTGTCATATAAGTCATTTAGTGAATCCTATATCGGGTCAATCAATCGATGATTTATGGACGTACGTGGTTAAGGCACCTAGTTGCGTGATTGCCGACGGGTTAACCAAGGCCTTAGCTGTAGATAAAGATATTCATGCTAAGTATTTTGGTTTATTAAAGGCTAGTGCGCAAATTATTCGCAGCAACACATTAAACAGTTTGATGTAAAGCCGATCGCGTTTACGGCGTATCTATATAAAATTCAAGGGGATAGATACGCCATTTTTTTATTGTTATATTAAGTTGTTAAAATAGTAGTCAGTTTTAAACGGTTCACTTGAAAGCCTACTAAAAGCAAGCCTATTGCAAACGGATTATTCACGGAAAGGTGCTCAGAATCGTCAATCATCTTAAAGAAGCTAAAGGAAAATAATGCCAGCAAACCGAACTTATTTAACACAAGCTGATGTAAGCGCTATATTGCAGTCGGCCGAGGCCTTTGCCAGAGAAAATATCTGGGCTGTGACAATTTGCGTTGTAGACGACGGAGGGCATTTGTTAGGGATGTTACGTCGTGATGGCGCTGCTCCTGTTACAGCATACATTGCTCAGGAGAAAGCCAGAGCAGCCGCTCTAGGGCGCCGCGAGACAAAGATTTATGAGGATATTATTAATCAAGGTAGGACTGCTTTTTTAGGGGCAACCCCAGTGCTTCATGGAGTTTTAGAGGGTGGTGTCAATATTGTCGTAGATGGCCATACAATCGGCGCGATTGGAGTTTCGGGCGTGAAGTCTGAAAATGATGCCCAGATTGCCAAGGCTGGTATCGCCAGTTTAGGCACTAAATGAGTTTAGGCCTCATAATATGAGGTTGTGAACAATAAATCATTTGATATCGACCCACTTCTTTCAGAGATCAACTCCGCGATGCCTTTAGGACAAAATCCCATTAAACAGGCGGATACAGAGGAGCGGCAAGCATTGGATCAACAATTAGAAACACAGACGGAGTTAAAATCGGAAACACCAACGGAAATACCAGCGGGAGCAGAAGTGGAACTAGAAGCTAAGCCATTAGCCGAGGTGCCGTCAGACTTCTCGCAATTTGGCCTATCAAATCAGATATTGAAGGCTGTTTTAGAACAAGGATATACATTACCTACCCCAATTCAAGAAAAGGCAATTCCGCATGTTTTAGCCGGTCGAGATTTGATGGGGGCGGCGCAAACCGGAACTGGTAAGACAGCAGCTTTTATATTGCCTATTTTAGAAAAAATTCTACCACTTGCAAGTACAAGTTCCTCACCTGCTAGGCATCCAATTCGGGCACTTGTTTTAACGCCAACCCGTGAATTAAGTGATCAGGTTGCTGAGAATGCCTTTAAATATTCGAAATATACGGATATTCGAACAGCGGTTGTTTTTGGCGGAGTAGATATATCCTCTCAGACTGCACAGTTGCGGGCTGGCGTTGAGCTCTTGATTGCAACTCCTGGACGATTACTCGATCACATATCCCAAAAAACGGCCAATTTATCGCAAGTTCAGGTCTTAGTATTAGATGAAGCAGATCGTATGTTAGATATGGGCTTTTTGCCAGATCTACAACGAATTATGTCGTTAATACCAACGTCGCGACAAACCGTGCTTTTCTCAGCAACTTTTTCAGCTGAAATTAAAAAATTAGCACAAAGCTACCTAAAAAATCCTTTAACCATCGAAGTTTCTCGTCAAAATGCTAGCGCGGATACGGTTACACAGATTATTCATCTAGTGAGTACGCATGATAAGTTAAAGGCTTTACAAAATGTATTACTGACGCGTAAGCGGCAGGGCTTGTCTGAGCAGTGCATTATTTTTTCAAATAGTCGCATTGGTTGTGCGCGTTTGTCACGTGCACTGGAAAATGTTGGAATTAAAGCTGCTGCCATACATGGGGATAAAAGCCAACTTGAGCGGATGAGTATTCTAGATAGCTTTAAAAAAGGTGAAATAGATGCTTTAGTTGCAACGGATGTTGCTGCTCGAGGCTTGGATATTCCTAGCATGCCCTGTGTGATTAATTATGAATTACCTTATAACGCTGAGGATTACATCCATCGTATTGGTCGCACTGGAAGAGCAGGTGCTAAGGGCGATGCTATTGCGTTGGTCGACGAGTCAGAAATGAAATTTTTAGTTGATATTGAAAAATTGACAAAAAAAACATTGGTGCGTATTCCCTTGCCAGATATCTCGAATGTTAACTCGAGTGACCCATTTTTTTATATGCCCTATCAAGCCAGTACTAAAACCACTTCAGATAAGGTTGCCTTTGCGGTTAGTTCACCAAGTAAGCGATCTATTTCCCCGAAAGGCTTGGGAGCTCTGTTAGGCGGTATTAAAAAGTAATTGCGCAAGATGGTTGGCGATCAGGCCAAGCTAATATAGCGCTTTGCAACCACTCAGGAACTGTTTGTATATTGCGGTTAGGGATTTGGATGCCAAGATGACTTGCTGCTGAGTATAAAAATTGCAAAGTAGCTAATGGATTTGGGGGCCAAACTGCTGGAGCCATCGTTTGTTTACTTAATTTTTCTGATTGTGGACTGAGTACTAGTGGGATATGAAGATAGCTGACTAAGGGTAAATGTAGAACTTGTTGGAGCCACACCTGCCGCGCCACATTATCCAGTAGATCAGCTCCCCGAACCACATGCGTAATACCTTGTTGCGCATCATCCGTGACTACAGCTAATTGGTAGCTAATGATTTGGTCTGCGCGGCGCACAACAAAGTCGCCAACAGTTTGTCTGAGTAATTGGTGCTGATCATCTCTTGGAAGGCGGACTCGGATTGCTAGTCGGCAATGATTCAGTTCGGTTGGATCAATCCATGGGGTAATTGTTCGACAGGTACCAGGATAAATCAATCCTTGGGTGGGTAAATGGGAACCATTTTGTCGTTGTATGTGGCGGGTAATCTCTTTTCTAGAGCAGTTACAAGGATAGGTCAGGCCCTGTAAATGGAGTTTTTCAAGTTGCTCTTTATAGCTATTTTGTCGTTGGGATTGAAAAACGACTGGTTCATCACTCGTCATTCCAAACACGGCTAATTGTTGCAAGATAGCTTGATCTGCACCGGTTACAACACGGGGTAAATCAAGGTCCTCGATCCGGATAAGCCATATGCCACGGGCTGCTTTGGCATCTAACCAACTAGCTAGTGCTGTTGCGAGCGATCCAGCGTGCAAAAGCCCACTGGGCGTGGGGGCGAAGCGACCACGGTAATTGCTCTTAGACATCGTTAAAATCAAGGTATGCCAATTCCGAATTTCATCCATTTACGTCTGCATTCTGAATATTCTATTGTGGATGGGATCGTTCGTCTAGACGATGCGATTTCCCAAGCCAATCATTTTCAGATGGGTGCATTAGCACTGACCGACTTCAATAACTTATTTGGACTTGTCAAGTTTTACTCTAGTGCTCGTCAACAAGGGGTTAAGCCTATAGCTGGCGCTGATGTTTGGATCAATAATCCAAAGGATGCCACGAAGCCTTTTCGAGCGCTACTACTCGTGAAAAATACGCGGGGATATTTAAATCTGTGCGAACTCATTTCAAAAGCCACTCTAGAAAATCAACGATTGGGTAAGCCTGAAATTCGTCCAGAATGGTTTTCACAAGGTAGCACATCAAGTCTTGCCCGGCAGGAGCCATTTTTACTATCCGAGGGATTGATCTTATTATCCGGAGCAATGCAAGGCGATATTGGCACTACCCTCTTATCTGGAAATTTGAGTTTAGCAACGCAATACGCAAAAGAGTGGGCAAGTATTTTCCCAAATAACTTTTATATTGAAGTCCAGCGTACTGGTCAAGAAAGCGAAGAACTGTATATTTCGCAGGTGGCGCAATTAGCAGTGCAGTTAGATTTACCCTTAGTTGCTACGCACCCCATTCAATTTTTAAAGCCAGATGATTATCGGGCGCACGAGGCGAGGGTATGCGTTGCTGATGGCGAGCGCTTAGGAAATCCTCGACGGGTTATTCGGTTCACACCTGAGCAGTATTTCAAATCTCCCGAGCAAATGTGCGCCTTATTTGCTGACATACCAAGTGCTTTAAAGAACTCCGTAGAAATTGCTAAGCGTTGTAATTTGATGCTGGTATTGGGTAAACCACAATTACCTGATTTTCCAACCCCAGATGGTGAAAGTTTAGAGAATTTTTTAGGACTAGAAGCAAAAGCCGGATTGATGAAGCGTCTAGCCTATTTATACCCGAATATAGATGAGCGACAAGCTCAAACCGAAAAATATGTTGCGCGCCTTGATTTTGAAATTCAGACAATTATACAAATGGGTTTTCCGGGATATTTTTTAATTGTGGCTGATTTTATTTCATGGGCTAAAAATAATGGTGTACCTGTTGGTCCTGGCAGGGGTTCTGGAGCCGGCTCTTTAGTCGCTTATGCTTTAGGTATAACGGATTTAGATCCCTTGAAATATAACCTACTATTTGAGCGGTTTTTGAATCCTGAGCGCGTCTCAATGCCTGACTTTGATATCGATTTTTGTCAATTAGGTCGCGATCGTGTGATTCAATATGTGAAGGATAAATATGGCAGTGAATCTGTAAGTCAGATTGCGACATTTGGAACAATGGCAGCTAAAGGAGCGATTAAGGATGTGGGTCGAGTAATAGAGCAGCCCTATGGTTTTGTTGATAGCATTTCGAAATTAATTGACGCTCGTCCTGGCGTCCAAATAACCATTGCGCAGGCGATTGAGAATACCCCTGAACTGCATCATTTGTATCATCAAAATGAGGAAGCTAGACAGTTAATTGAATTAGCTCAACAGTTAGAGGGAATAACCCGAAATGTTGGAATGCATGCCGGTGGTGTGCTCATTGCACCTGGTAAATTAACTGATTTCTGCCCACTTTATACGCAAGCTGGCAAGGATGATCTGAGTTCTGGTGTTATTAGTCAGTTTGATAAAGATGATGTGGAGTCAGTCGGATTAGTAAAGTTCGATTTTCTTGGTTTAACTACCCTAACAATTATTGACTTAGCTGAAAAATATATTCGGGCACTTTATCCGGATAAAAATAATTGGTCGATTGGAGATATTGCTCTAGACGATCCAAAGGCTTTTCAAATTTTAAAAGAGGCCAATACCGTCGCCATTTTTCAATTAGAAAGTCGCGGTATGCAAGGTATGTTAAAGGATGCCAAGCCGGATCGGTTCGAAGATATTATTGCTTTAGTTGCGCTTTATCGACCGGGTCCGATGGAGCTTATTCCAACCTATGTTGCGCGTAAGCATTTACGTCAAGTAGTTGAATATCCTGATCCGCGCGTGATTCCGGTATTAGAGGAAACATACGGCATTATGGTGTATCAAGAGCAGGTCATGCAGATGGCGCAAATGGTAGGAGGGTACTCACTAGGTGGGGCTGATTTATTACGCCGGGCGATGGGTAAGAAAAAGCCAGAAGAAATGGCTGAACAGAGCAAAATATTTATCGCTGGTGCAGTGCAGAATGGTTTGACGCCAGAAAAAGCCGATGAAATTTTCAAACTCATGGAGGCTTTTGCAGGCTATGGTTTTAACAAATCCCATGCTGCCGCATATGCCGTTCTCGCTTATCAAACTGCTTGGTTAAAGGCGCATTATATTGCTGAGTTTATGGCGGCAAATTTGTCTTTAGCGCTGGATGATACCGATAAGGTAAAAGTATTATTTGAAGATACGGCTGCGAACCAAGTTGAAATTTTACCCCCTGATATTAATACGGGGCAATATCGCTTTGTGCCCCTGAGAATTGATTCAGAAGATAGCCAATCTTTTGCCATGAAAATTGCTTATGGTTTAGGAGCGATCCGCGGCACTGGCGAAAATGCTATCAATGAACTCATTCG
>CALPOM020000087.1 GCA_943325205.2 Thermoflexus hugenholtzii JAD2
CAAGAAACCTGGCGGGATGTGTTAAGTTAGTATATAATTCAGTCTACATAATTTAGTACTGAAATTTAGTAGTTAAGTAGAACTAGACAGCAGTAATAAATAGCGGTCTAAAACAGCAGTTATCAGGTTGGAAATGGGCACTTGCCCATTTTTTTTTGGATGAATTGGTTTTGCTAATTTGAAAATTTTTAGTTTGATATGAATTGAGTGATGGATTAGCAACGGGATTAGCAACGGGATTAGCAACGGGATTAGCAACGTGAATCAGGCCATTATTATTGCAGAGGTTGTGGAAAATTTAGGATACTCACTTGTTGATATTGAGCGGGAGGGGCGTGGCCTATTGCGGGTCACGATAGAAAACTCAAATCCTGATGAGCTAATTACGGTTGGAGATTGTGAGAAGGTAAGCCATCAATTAACTTATACGTTGCCGGTCGAAAATGTGCCTTTTGATCGTTTGGAGGTTTCTTCTCCAGGAGTGGACCGGGTGATTAAAACTGCTAATGATTTTATACGTTTTAATGGGCTCGAAATCAATTTAAAGTTACGTGTTGCCATGGGCAATCGTAAAAATTTTACGGGTGTTTTACAAGGCTTAGTAAAAGGCTCTGTAGAATCCCGGGATGCTGTTTGGGGTTTGCTGATAGAACCAAAACCTGGTGAATCAGCAATGCTTGAATTTACATTGGCGGATGTTGATAAAGCTCGCTTAGTACCAGTATTAGATTTTAAAGGAAAAAAATCATGAGTAAAGAAGTTCTCCTTTTAGTAGATGCCCTTGCGCACGAGAAGAATGTTGATCGTGCGGTAGTTTTTGATGCGCTTGAATTAGCTTTAGCATCGGCAACAAAAAAGCGCTACAACATGGACGTGGATATTCGGGTATCGATTGATACGCATACCGGGGAGTATGAAACTTATCGACGTTGGCTAGTAGTTCCAAATGAAGCTGGCTTACAAGAGGCGGATAAAGAAATTTTACTATTTGAGGCTCAAGAGGATATTGCTGATATTGAGGTTGGCGAGTTCATGGAGGACGTGATTGAATCCGTTGCCTTTGGAAGAATTGGTGCGCAGGCTGCCAAGCAGGTAATTTTGCAACGGATTCGAGACGCTGAGCGTGAACAGATTCTGAATGACTTTTTAGAGCGTGGTGAAAAGGTCATGAATGGCACAGTCAAGCGAGCTGATAAGAATGGTTTAATCATTGAATCTGGTCGAGTTGAGGCTTTACTAAGACGTGATCAAATGATCCCCAAAGAAAACTTGCGAAGTGGCGATAGAGTGCGGGCTTATATTTTAAAAGTCGATCGAGAAGCGCGTGGTCCACAGGTTGAGTTGTCTAGAACTTGTCCAGAGTTTTTGCTGAAGTTATTTGAAAATGAAGTACCTGAAATCGAGCAAGGTTTACTCGAACTCAAAGGGGCTGCTCGGGACCCAGGGGTGCGGGCCAAAATTGCTGTTGTTACACATGACAAGCGTGTAGATCCAATTGGTACTTGCGTTGGTGTGCGCGGTACACGCGTCACTGCAGTTCGAAACGAGGTAGCAGGTGAGGCGGTAGATATTGTTTTATGGTCTGAAGATCCAGCGCAATTTGTGATTGGTGCCTTAGCGCCCGCGCAAGTATCTTCGATTGTGGTTGACGAGGAAAGGCATGCAATGGATGTGGTGGTTGACGAAGAAAACCTAGCCATTGCCATTGGTCGAAGTGGTCAGAATGTGCGCTTAGCTAGTGAATTGACTACTTGGCAGATCAATATTATGACCCCAGAAGAGTCGGCCAAAAAAACAGAAGACGAGTCCCAGAAAATTCGTGAACTTTTTATTGCTAAGTTGGATGTAGACGCTGAAGTTGCTGACATTTTGATTGAGGAGGGTTTTGGAAGTTTAGAAGAAGTAGCTTACGTTCCATTGAGTGAGATGTTAGAAATTGATGCCTTTGATGAGGATACTGTGAATGAATTACGAACAAGGGCACGTGATTCATTGTTAACGATGGAGATCGCCAAGGAAGAAGATGCCGAGGAAGTATCGCAAACGTTAGAGTCGGTAGATGGCATGACTGCAGATTTAGTTGCGCAGTTAGCTAGTAATAATATTACATCCAGAGATGATTTGGCCGAGTTGGCTGTTGATGAACTAGTTGAGATGACCCAAATGGATGAGGAGCGTGCGAAGCTTCTCATTATGACGGCTCGTGCTCACTGGTTTAACTGAAGATGAAGGGATCGCATGGCGACCACCACTGTAAAAAAACTGGCTGAAGAACTAAAACGTTCTTCGGATAATTTGCTTGAGCAATTAAGATCTGCAGGGATTAGTAAAACTGCAGAAGACGAAGAATTAACTGAGCAGGATAAAAAAAGTTTATTAGATTATTTGCAAAAAGCACATGGCACGACTGTTGATCCAGGGGGTCGGAAAAAGATTACATTAACTAAACGTGAAACTAGCGAAATTCGACAATCAGACTCTGCAGGTAGAACACGAACGGTTCAAATTGAAGTTCGCAAGAAACGCGTCATTTCTAAAAATCCCGATGTTGCTGAGGTTGCTAATGAACTACCAGTCAAGTTGGCGGAGCCAGTTGCTTTTGTTTTAGGTGATGAAGAATTAGCCAAGAGAGAGGCCGAGGCAAACCGCCAAGCCCAACTACTCGCTCTTCAAGAAGCAGAGCTTCAAGCCGCTAATGAAGCGCGTAAGTTAAAGCAAAAACAGGTCCAAGAATCATTGGAGCAAGAGAAGCTTGCAACGGCTAAGGTGGGTGATGAAACTTCGATTAAACAGGATTCCGCAGATAGTTTAGTGCCAAATGCGCCAAAGCTCAGTCAACCTGTGGTTCCTGCTGTGCCAGTCGAAAAAGATACGACTGAAGAGGATTTAAAATCGGTCCGCACACGTCGCGCTTTAGCAGAGGCCGAAGCTTTAGCCATTCGCGAAATGATGAGTACACCAGCAAAGGTGTTAAAAGCGCCTGTGCCAGTAACGCCGCCGGCGGATGATAAAAAAGGAACCCTGCACAAGCCAGTTAAAACTGAAACTACTGATGAGAAGAAAAAAGCAGTTAGTAAAGTTCCTGGTAAGTTAATCAAAACATCAGGTACCTCTTCCACCTGGCAAGAAGAAGGTGTGAAGAAAAAGACTGTACTAAAAACCCGCGGAGATTCGACTGGGGGAATTGGTGGAGGTTGGCGCAGTGGTGGTGGTCGCAAAAAATCACACGCATCTCAAAGTGATGTTGAAACCAACTTTGTCGCGCCGACTGAGCCAGTGGTGCGAGATGTACACATCCCTGAAACCATTACGGTGGCCGATCTTTCTCACAAAATGGCTGTTAAAGCTGCCGAAGTGATTAAGTTACTCATGGGTATGGGGCAAATGGTAACGATTAATCAGGTTCTTGATCAAGATACCGCGATGATTATCGTCGAGGAAATGGGGCATACTGCACACGCGGCTAAATTAGACGATCCAGAGATTGATTTAGGAGATCAGGCTAGCCATGATGTTGAACTGTTACCTCGCTCACCTGTGGTGACCGTAATGGGTCACGTCGATCACGGTAAGACTTCCTTACTGGATAAGATTCGTTTTTCTAAAGTCGCCTCGGGCGAGGCGGGTGGAATTACCCAGCACATAGGTGCATATCATGTGCAAACTCCAAAAGGGATGATTACATTTTTAGATACTCCTGGTCATGAGGCATTTACAGCCATGCGTGCCCGTGGTGCATTAGCTACAGATATTGTTATTTTGGTGGTGGCGGCTGATGATGGAGTGATGCCACAAACTAAAGAAGCGATTGCCCATGCCAAAGCCGCTGGCGTTCCAATTGTGGTGGCGATTAATAAAATGGATAAGCCGGAGGCCAATCCAGATAGGGTTAAACAAGAGTTAGTTGCTGAACAAGTGGTGCCAGAAGAGTATGGCGGTGATTCACCATTTATTTCAGTATCGGCCAAGACCGGCGATGGTTTAGATACCTTATTAGAAAATGTTTTATTACAAGCTGAGGTGTTAGAGCTTAAGGCTGCCGTTTCTACGCCTGCTAAAGGCCTCGTTATTGAGGCACGCTTAGATAAAGGTAAGGGGCCAGTCGCAACTATTTTAGTGCAATCGGGTACTTTAAGAAGGGGCGATATGCTGCTTGTAGGCCAATCATTTGGCCGAGTTCGGGCAATGCTTGATGAAAATGGTAAGCCTTGTAGCGAGGCGGGTCCTTCCATACCGGTTGAGATTCAAGGGCTATCAGAAGTTCCATCCGCTGGCGAAGATGTTTTAGTTGTGTCGGATGAACGTAAGGCTCGAGAAATTGCGCTTTTCCGTCAGGGTAAATTCCGTGACGTGAAGTTAGCTAAGCAACAAGCTGTGAAGTTAGAAAACATGTTTGATAACGTTGGCGAGGGCAGTGTTGAGACGAAGTATCTGCCAATTATTATTAAAGCTGACGTCCAGGGTTCTCAAGAAGCTTTAGCACAATCGTTAGTAAAACTGTCTACACCAGAGGTGAAGGTACAAATTGTGCACGCTGCAGTTGGCGGTATTTCAGAAACGGATATTAACCTTGCCGTAGCATCAAAAGCTGTAGTTCTTGGTTTTAACTCTCGAGCAGATGCCTTGGCGCGTAAATTGGCAGAGTCCAATGGTGTAGATATACGTTACTACAACATTATTTATGACGCTGTTGATGAGATTAGGGCGGCAATGAGTGGTATGTTAACGCCAGATAAGAAAGAAGAAGTCACAGGCTTAGTAGAAATTCGGCAAGTCTTTACAGTTTCTAAAGTCGGTTCGATTGCTGGTTGTTTGGTGGTGGATGGTGTGGTCAAGCGCACCTCAAAAGCCCGCTTACTGCGTGATAACGTAGTTATTTGGACGGGTGAATTAGATTCACTCAAACGCTTTAAAGATGATGCCAAAGAGGTTCGAGCTGGTTTAGAGTGTGGCTTATCACTGAAAAACTATAACGATATTAAAGAGGGTGATCAGTTAGAAGTATTTGAGGTAACTGAAGTGGCAAGGACTTTGTAGCTTCGGATGAAGAAGTCACCGAAACATCGTACATTGCGAATTGCAGATCAGATTCAAAGAGATCTAGCGGAATTAATTCCTCAGGAAATTCGTGATCCAGCGATGGGCTTAGTCACACTTCAGTCCGTTGAATTAACACCGGATTTGGCGCACGCCAAGATTTATTACTCAGTGCTTGGGGCATCTCCAGAAGTTGCCGCAAGAATTTTTAAAGACAAATCCGGTTATTTGCATTCTTTATTATTTAAACGCTTACGCACGCATACTGTACCCACTCTGCATTTTATTCATGACCAATCGATTGAGCGTGGTTTAGAGATGTCAAGGCTGATCGATTTGGCGATGCAAGACACTGCTCCTGAAAAACCTAAAGAGGATTAAACGTGCGCAATTCTTTGCCACGCTGGACTGATGGGGTTGTATTATTTGATAAACCCACTGGTATCAGCTCTCAAAAAGCGGTGACGATAGTCAAGCACGCTTGTCATGCTGACAAGGCTGGGCATACCGGAACCTTAGATCCTTTAGCAACTGGCTTACTGGCTGTTTGTTTAGGTGAAGCAACTAAATATTCGCAAGACTTATTTAACGCAGACAAAACCTACATTACTACCATGATGTTTGGTGTCAAGACTGACACAGGTGATGCTGAGGGTAAGACGATTGAGCAAGTTGCCACATCCCAAGAGGCTTTTGATCCACAGAATTTCGCTGCTAGATTAGAACAATTGACACCGCAGTTTATGGGTAATATTTTGCAAGTTCCACCAATGTATTCCGCGATTAAACGGGACGGAAAACCCTTATATGCATATGCACGCGAGGGCGAGATGTTTGATTTAGAGCCTAGGCATGTTCGGATCAATCATCTCACTTGGCTATCTGTTGTATGGCCGGTAGCTGTTTTAGAAGTGAGCTGTAGTAAGGGGACTTATATTCGTAGTTTAATTAACGATTTAGGGGACGCGCTTGGTTGTGGAGCTCATATGACAGCTCTGCGCAGAACGCAAATAGGGCATATCAATATCGCTCTAGCGCAGGAAGAATTAGCTATCAAGACTGCTCCAGAAATTTTACCGGTAGACGCTTTGATTACCCATCTTCCAGAGTTAATCTTTAATCATGATTTAGCTATTCGTTGCAAGATGGGACAGAGGCTTTTATTCAAGGATGTCTTAACAGATGCTGAAATAAGTAACTGGCAACAGTTCGATCAGCCGATTAAAATTTATTATTCGCATAAATCATCAGAGCAGTTTATGGGCTTAGTTGAGTTGCGTGATGGCGTTCTCCATCCAAAGCGGTTAATGGCTACAGACCGCCTTGAAAATTTACTTGCTCAGGGGGGGAACACATGTCAAACCTCTGACACTTTAGAGTTGCAAAATATGACCAATCCGATTCACTAGTTTATTTGAAAGTATTAAGATGACCACCAGAGCTATACGAAACATTGCCATTATTGCCCACGTTGACCATGGAAAGACGACTTTAGTCGATCAACTACTCCGTCAATCGGGTACTTTCCGATCGAATCAAGCGATGACTGAGAGAGTCATGGATTCAAATGATTTAGAAAAAGAACGGGGCATCACGATTTTGGCGAAGAATTGTGCTGTAGAGTATGAGGGGACGCACATTAATATTGTTGACACGCCAGGACATGCTGATTTCGGTGGAGAGGTAGAGCGCGTATTGTCGATGGTTGATGGGGTTTTACTTCTAGTAGACGCTGTAGAGGGCCCTATGCCGCAGACTCGATTTGTAACTAAAAAAGCTTTAGCACTCGGACTGCGCCCCATTGTCGTCGTGAATAAAGTTGACCGGCCTGGGGCGCGCATTGAGTATGTCGAGAATTCTACCTTTGAGTTATTTGACAAGTTAGGAGCAACTGAGGAGCAATTAGATTTTCCGATTGTGTATGCCTCTGGATTAAATGGTTTCTCTGGCTTAACGTCGGACGTCCGTGAAGGCGACATGCGGTCTTTATTTGAGACGATTATCAAGTATGTTCCGGTACGTGATGATGATGTTACTGGGCCACTGCAATTTCAAATTTCTTCAATTGACTACAACAGTTATGTAGGAAAGATTGGGGTTGGGCGAGTGAGTCGGGGAACCATCAAACCGGGGATGGATGTCATGTGTGTTAATGGCCCGGGTGGTGAAAGCTTCAAGGGGCGGATTAACCAATGCTTAAAGTTCAAGGGTTTAGAGCGTGAGCAGGTCAGTGAGGCGATTGCTGGGGATATTGTTTTAATTAATGGCATAGAAGATATTGCGATTGGCACAACGATTTGCGCCATGGATCATTTAGATCCGTTACCGATGCTCAAAGTGGATGAACCGACTTTGACGATGAATTTTATGGTGAATACGAGTCCATTAGCTGGTCGTGAAGGAAAGTTTGTGACGAGTCGTCAATTACGGGATCGTCTAGATCGCGAACTTAAAGCTAATATGGCATTGCGCGTGAAGGATACAGATGACGATACTATTTTTGAGGTATCTGGTCGCGGTGAATTACATTTAACCATTTTGATTGAGAATATGCGTCGCGAGGGTTATGAGTTGGCTGTATCAAGGCCTCGAGTTGTTTTTCATGAAGAGGATGGTGTTCGTAAAGAGCCTTATGAGAACTTAACAGTGGACGTTGAAGACACCACGCAGGGTTCGGTGATGGAAGAGTTGGGTAAACGTAAAGGTGAGCTGCAGGACATGGTTAGTGATGGTAAGGGACGAACCCGTTTAGAGTACCGCATACCCGCTCGGGGATTGATTGGTTTTCAAGGCGATTTTTTAACGATGACTCGTGGAACGGGTCTGATGAGTCACACCTTTGATTGTTATGATGCTGTTAAGGATGGTATCTTAGGCGAGCGACATAATGGTGTGTTAATTAGCCAAGATAATGGCGAAGCTGTTGCTTATGCCTTATGGAAGTTACAAGATCGTGGTCGGATGTTTGTATCTCCTGGCGATCCACTGTATGAAGGGATGATTATTGGCATACATAGTCGCGATAACGATTTAGTAGTCAATCCAATTAAGGGTAAGCAATTGACGAACGTGCGTGCTTCGGGAACTGATGAGGCGGTTCGATTAGTAACACCTATACAGATGTCTCTCGAATATGCGGTAGAGTTTATTGCCGATGATGAGTTAGTCGAAGTGACTCCGAAGAGTATCCGTTTACGCAAGCGTTATTTAAAAGAACACGAGCGAAAAAAAGCGTCTCGCGAATAGAAGTTTTTTTAAATACGCGTTTTGAAATGCTCCTAAAACCTTTAGAAGTTCGAAACGGAGTAAGTCCTAGTCGGGTTTATTTACCTGAAGGGACTTATTCGACGGTATTAGATTTTTTAGAATTACGTTTTTCTCGCGGAACCCGGCTTGGATGGGAGAGGCGAATGTTACAGGGTCGGGTATTCGATCAGCGCGGTATCCCGATTGCGCCGGATTCACCTTATACGCCGCGGTGTTTAATTTTTTATTATCGGGAGCTACAAGAAGAGTCTCAGATTCCCTTTATGGAGAGGGTAATCTATGAAGACGAGCGGATTGTGGTTGCTGACAAGCCACATTTTCTGCCAGTTACCCCCATTGGCCCCTACATTCAGGAGACTTTATTAGTTCGGCTTCGAAATCGTTTAGGTATTGAGCATTTGAGTGCTGTTCATCGATTAGACCTAGAGACCGCAGGTTTAGTTCTATTTACTAAGCAAGTTGGCCTGAGAAATACCTATGCCGCATTATTTAGAGAGCAGGCAGTCAAGAAAATTTACCAGGCAATTGCACCTTATCAGCCATCTTTATCACTTCCGATCACGCGTTCTAGCCGAATCGAGCGCGCTGAGCGATTTATGCAGATGCAAGAAGTATTAGGTCAAGCCAATGCGCATACTTTGATCCGGATTCTTGATCAGCATAAAGATTTGGCGAGGTATCAACTAGAACCGCTAACTGGTAAAAAGCATCAATTACGCCTGCATATGAGTGCTTTAGGGGTTCCCATCTTCAACGATCAAATATATCCTGTTTTACAAGAATATATCGAACCAAGTCTACGAACCTACAATCATCCTTTGCAATTATTAGCCCAGGAGTTGCATTTTACGGATCC
>CALPOM020000088.1 GCA_943325205.2 Thermoflexus hugenholtzii JAD2
ATCAACATTTTTTTCTTTTTCTTAGCGGCCTCTTCAGCTATTGCAGCGTCAGTTTGAACGGCCGCAGCTGCCGCCGCAGCGACCGCAGCGGTCGCGTCGTGGGCAACTTCGTTTTGTACTTCTTCAGCCATGAGTAATCCTCATTCCTAGGTTTTATGCAAACAAATTAACTCCAGATGAACCGCGATCTGCATTACTTCGATTTGATGATAATGTATTAATATTCAACAGTTTATTCGAATTTGTCAAAGAAGTATTAGATTGTTGTGCCGCACTGTTGTTAAATGGGTTTGAATTACCGTTACCGCCCTGATTAAAGAGGTTACTAGCCGAGTTTTGGCGCATGTCTAAAGATAAATTGAGCCCCATTTGAGCAAACTCTTGTCGCAATTGACCACTGCCCTGCTCTAATCTAGCTTGCGTAGCGTCACTGGCGCCATTAACAATCATCAAGGCTTGACCATTTTGATCAATTTGCAGATCAATCTGAATCGGGCCCATATTGTCTGGGTTCACCTCTAAAACAATTCGGCCACCACCTGATTTGGCAGCACTCATTACTTCATTGTAAAGTGGACCTGCAGCTAAACTCGTATTCGTGGCTTCTAACTTTAATGATCCACTGTGCATCGGTTGACTAAAGCCAGCTCCAGCCAATAATCCCGCTGCCTGATCAACCATGATTTCATCACCAATCTTTTGCTCTATCTTTTCAGCCTGCAGTGTGTTTTCAAATAGGCGACTCTCTACCATGCTTCGCATACCCGAATTACTAATCAAATTATCCGCGGTATTTTGTGCTCCTACTGAAGAAATAAATGATTTGGGCGAATTGATTGCTTCATCATAATTCGGATTGACATACAAAATCTTGGTTGTAGCCTCTTCAGCCCTGGTCAAACCATTTAAAGGTACTTGAGGTGTTACTGATTTTTGATCGAGTGCCTGAGCTACTATATTCGGATTTGCTTGAATCATTGGATTATTGACTTTAGCACCGTCAATGTTGCTATTGGTTGGGCTGTTTAAAGCACTCATCTTTGAATTCAACAGATTCGCCATTTGAGCTTGCTCACTAGGCGATAAATCTGATTTGAGAATATCACTTTTAACTTGCGGGGTAGTTACCTGTGAGAGATTGTCCGTAGGCTCAAAGTTTTTCCCCACATTAGGCTGGCTTGGGACTATATTCGGTACGTTCGCGGTTGCTAAATTAGGCTCTGAGTTTTGCACTTGAACTTGGGTTTGACTAGCATGCAAAGCGTTTAATAACTGCTGATTGGCAATCCCTGCAGAAGTCGCTTGTGAGGCTATTGAGTCAATTGTCCCCTGATTGGATTGTGCCTTATTGGAAATATTCGCATTATTGGCGTTATTTTGAATGAGCATCTGAGCAGCCAACTGACTCAAGTCGGCAAAAATTGCCGGATCTGATGCAGAGTTCGTTAAGATTAAATCCTGGCTTGTCTGGGCGTCATCTGTGGTAACAGCATCTGGCTCAGCAGTCGCTGTATTGACTGGTGGCGCCCCCACATCAGCTAAACGGGCCATGCTCGCCATGTCTAGCTCAGCCATAAACAGGAAGTCTAAATTACCGTCCTGATCGCCTTGGGATTGCCCCTGAGCCGCATTGATATTAGTATTTTGTGTTGCTACTTGTGCATTCGTATTCACAGATGTCATAAAAGCTCCAGTAAGTATAACTTTACCTAAGCATCTTTCGTGCCAGAAATGATCCTCGTTCTTGCAGCTAATATGTCTTCGAACTGATTTTCCTCGGCTTTATCTCTTTTTTGCTGCTCAATTAACTCCGCCTTGGCAACTAATTTGGCTAAGCCTTGTGACTTCATCTTCGCTCGCATCGCCTCTTCAAGGGTTATTTTTGAAGTAATTCGTAAATCTGCTATCTGTTTATCCATGGCACTTGAACTGGCTAACAATTTTTCACGAAAAGCATCGGCATCCTGTATAAAAGCAACTTTAATGCCCGTTTGCCCACCGGTCAAAATTTGCCTTTCATATTCCTTTGCATATTCAATGACTTGCTGCTGAAATTTCATGGTCTCATTGGCCTGAGTGCCAACCCGGCGCGCTTGTGCCATCGCCTGATCTTCACGAATCTTCGCTAAACGTAAAAGGACTTTGAGCGCGTTCATTTATTGCCGAATAACCCCATTTAAAAATTCAATCGTATCGGGAATCGCAAAATTGGAATCAACTTCTTGTTGTAAAAATCCCTGAATCTTTGGCCAAGCTTTCAAAGCAGCGTCGAGATCACCGTCACTTCCTGGTACATAAGCGCCCATCGAAACGAGGTCACGCCCACTCATATATCGACTGTACAGTTGCTTAATGCGTCGCGCAGCGAGTAAGTGGTCCCTAGAAACTACCTTCGGCATGACCCTAGAAATCGATTTTTCCACATCAATAGCTGGGTAGTGTCCACTATCAGCTAAGCCCCGAGATAAAAAGAAGTGCCCATCCAAAATACCCCGAGCCGTATCCGCAACTGGATCGTTGACATCATCACCCTCTAAAAGAACGGTATAAAAAGCTGTAATTGATGTATTGGGATCCGCGCCGTTACCAACCCGCTCAACGAGCTCAGGCATTCTGGCAAAGACACTGGGGGGATAACCTCGGGCCACTGGGACCTCACCCAAGCTCAAACCAATTTCGCGTAAAGCCATGGCATAACGTGTCAATGAATCAATGATTAAGACCACATGCTTGCCACTATCCCGAAACCAAGTCGCCACGTCCGTAGCGTACGAAGCGCCCTTTGCCCTGGCAAGCGGCGATGCGTCAGCAGGAGCAGCAACAACAACCGCCCGCTTAAATGATTCGGGCCCTAGAGTCTCCTCACAAAATTCGCGAACCTCACGACCCCGTTCGCCAACTAAACCAATCACAATCACATCGGCAACGCAATTGCGAGCTAACATCCCCAGCAAAACACTCTTCCCAACGCCAGTGCCGGCAAATATGCCGACCCGCTGGCCACGCCCCACCGTCAACATGCCATTAATCGCTTTAATACCTGTATCTAGCGGCTCATGAATGGGCGACCGGTCCAGTGGATTAATAGAGCGCTTGACCGACTGAAATAATCGATTACCAGGATTGCCAAAGCCATCAATCGGCCTACCCAGCCCATCCACCACCCGCCCCAACAGATTTTCACCAATTGGTAAAGGCTCAACACTTTGGGTATTGATGTAACCAAACCCGATATCGATTGGAGTTTTCGTGGGATATACCAAAGCGCCCGGGGAAATACCATCTAAAGCGTCAATCGGCATCAAATAGGTAATGCCTCCATTAAAGCCAATACATTCTGCATCATAGGTCTTCCCATTGACCTGAGATAGGATAACTCCCCCTTCACCAATCGTCATCGGTAAGCCTTCAACCTCCAGAACAATTCCCGAAACACGTTTGAGGCGACCTTCACGAATCGACTTGGGATATTGACTGAGCTTTTGCGCCTGTAGTTGTAAGTATTGAGCGAACTCTTGCGGCTGGGTAATCATTACTGCTCCGGGGCAGGACCAGAAGTTTTAGCAGGCGGCAATTGCTCTTGGTCTAGCGCATCTAAGAGAGTGCCCACTTTCGCAAAATCGTGGGGTTGAAAGGATGGGTCCACTGAGCTCAATGACATATCCTCTGGGAAAATCTCGTCACCCTCTAACAACAAACTCGAAGGATTATTTCCATAATCCTCTAAAGGTTCTATGGCAGGCTTAGCTAATTGATCTAGGCCCAGAGCAGAACGAACTAATGCCGTTCTGGCCGCTTTACCCACATCAATGCGAGCACCTTCAACCTCAACGTAGGCATGACCAAATTTGGTGTCGGCATCAATTAAGAGGGTACATTGAAAGGGCAAGCCAGGGTCATCAATGATTTTTTTCCAGGTAACCTGCTCTTCTTCACAAATCCGCAGATATAAAGTAGTCCCCGGACGCGGCAAGCGCATCAAGGCTTCTTGAATGGCCGTCACAAATGGAATTCGGGTCATCGTCTCACTCGCCGAAATGCGCATAGCAATGTCAAAAGCGAGTTGTACCATCGGCTCTGAAAATGCTTCTGTCATACCGTCCAAAGCCTGTAAGTAGGCTTCTAAAGCGCTGTGTAATCTTTTGATCTCAGCCGCACCGTCGGCATAAGACTGTTTATAGCCTGCCTGAAAACCTTCTGTTTGTCCTAGCTCAAAGCCGTCTCTGCGGCCTTTACTAAACCCCTCCGAGAGTCCCATATCGTAGGCATCTTGACGAGCTTGATTTCGAATTGCCTCGACTTCTTCGACCGTTGGATACTGGATCGGAGGAGCCTTTGGCTTTTTGGGAGGCTTAGGGGGGTCAAATGACGGCGGCTGCCACTTCGTTAATAGTTGATCCTCGTCCGAGTCGTCATCAAAGGCTGGCATGGGACAATAATCCTAGGTATGATTTACAGGAAAGCATCAGCTTGTTTACCGCGCTCCATCATCATTCTGCCTTCTGCCGCTAAAGCTCTTGCAATCCGAATAATGTCTTTTTGCTGCTCTTCTACTTCCTGAATCTTGACCGGTGGCCTTGTTTCTAAATCTTCACGCACACTATCAGCGGCCCGCTTCGCCATATTTCTGTATAGTTTTTCGCGTAGTTTTGGACTAGCGCCCTTCAAGGCAATCACGAGGGAGTCTTGAGCCACTTCTAATAACAAGGTCTGTAAAGAACGATCCTCAATCTCAATAAAGTCCTCAAAGACAAACATCTTCTCAATAATTTCTTCGGCTAACTCAGCGTCATAAGCGCGAATCTTTTCTAGCGCCATCTGATCAAGACCGTTAGATAGTAAGTTCAAAATTTCTGCTGTAGGCACCACGCCACCGACCGAGCTTCTTCGGAAATCCGCGTCTGGCCCAACAGACCTAGACATCACCTCATTCAACTCTTTCAGAGCCGCAGGCTGAACTTTTTCTAATAAAGCGACGCGCAACATGAGTTCATTACGTAATTCATCAGGGAATAACTTGGCAACCGAAGCGGCTTGAGGCGCCTCTAAAAAGACCATCACAGTCGCGATAATCTGTGGATGCTCACCCTTAATCATTTCATATAAGACGTCCGACTCCATCCGCTTGAGCGTCTCAATGCCGGACATATCTAAAGTAGACTCTAATCGTCCCAGCAGGTCTGAGGCACCCTCAGCGCCCATGGCTTTGGTCAGCATATTTTGCATGAACGAATCGGTATCAAACGATACCTGGGCATTATTCGAAGTGGACTCCTTAAATTCGCGTAAAACCTCTAATACTAAATCGCGACTTAAGGAACGTACCACCGCCATCTTGCCTGAAAGCTTCTGTACTTCCATCGGAGTCATTTGCCGCAAAACCTCTGCGCCAGCTTCAGCACCAACCGCTAATAAAACCACCGCAGCTTTGGAGGCGCCATCTAAGTCATCATAAGAAGTCATGCCCCCTTGAGAGGCATTCTTGACACCCTCTTTGAGTGCTTCAGCAATCGATAGTTGTCTTGGGGCTTCTACGCCTTCTTCATCAGCCATGACTATTCTCCTTCATTGCGTTAGGCTGCCGCGGAGGCAGCTGCAGCGTCTTTTGCTGCATTGGCTTTAGCAGCGTCTTCACTTAACCATTGCTTAAAGAGTTGAGAAACAACCCGTGGATCGTTCGTCACATAATCGTAAGCGTATTTGACGAGTTCCTCGTATTCCGTCTTCTTGGCATCCTCAAGACGTTTTCTAGACTCTTCTTCCTCTTTCTTCTGCGATTCGACGCGCGCACGCTCTTCTTCTTCAGCCACACGTTTGCGTTCTTTCTCAAGCTCAAGCTCAATCCTTTTACGCTCCCTGGCTTGCGGCGACATCGAGGCCATCTCAGCCTTGACCTTCTCATCAAACTCATCTTCCAGATTCTGCGCTTCTTCTGCATCCACTTTCGGAAAGAGAAGCGGACGGACAACGCTAAAGAAGACTAGAGCAAGAGAGCCCAAAATAATTGCAATTTTAGAAATCTCTTTGGCTAGCTCAATAATGCCAGCCTCACGATAAAAAGGTGTCTCCTCGATAACGTCTGGCCTAAATGGAATATTCGCAACACTAACACTGTCACCCCGCTTGTCACTAAAGCCAATGGCGTCTTTAACTAAGCCATTGATCTGCTCGATTTCTTTTGGAGTAAAGGCAACCGGCTTTAACGGCTTACCAGCAGCGTCTACACCTGCACCCTTAAAGTTCAGCACAACCGCCGCAGAAACTCGCCTGACCTGGCCCTTCTCACCTTTAATTCGCTGAATCGAACGGTCTACCTCGTAGTTCACCGTATTATCTTTGCGTAAAGTATTGTTTGTAGTCGCACCTGGCGGAGCATTAAGCGCTTGGGGATTATTGTTACCTGCCGCAGCATTATTATTAATAGGTGCTTGCGCCTGCCCTGGGGGTTGATTTGTGACAGCACCAGGAATACCCGTTGATGGGGTTGTAGGTGTGGACGCTTCGGTAGACTGCTGACTTCGAATAGAGGACGGATTAGGGGGCGAGTTGCGGCCAAAGGTCTCTTCAGTGCGCTCCATCTCCGCAAAGTCCATATCCACCGTGACAGTTGCTTTGATGTTTTCCTTACCAGCAACCGGCTCTAAAATGTCAATCACACGCTTAGACAAGGCAAACTCAACTTCTGCCACATACTTCAGTTGGGTTGAGTCTAAACCACTCGCTCTTTGCGGATTAGGGGCTAGTAAACTGCCCTCGGAATCAATAATGGTGACGTTGCCCGCCCCCATCTTGGGTATCGATGATCCGACTAAATTCGTAATGGCAGCAACTGCCTGTTGGTCTAAAACTCGGCCCGGGTGCATAGTCACAACCACCGAAGCCGTTGGCCTCTCCTGCTCGCGCATAAACGCAGTTTGCTTGGGAATAGCTAACATCACGCGGGCTGACTTGACCTGCGCCAAGGAACTAATACTCCTTGCAAGCTCCCCTTCTAAACCACGCTGATAGTTGACCTGCTCAACAAACTGACTCGTACCTAATTTTTGATTCTCGAGGAGCTCAAACCCCACATTGCCAGATTTCGGGAGCCCCTGACCAGCAAGCTTGAGGCGCGTTTCGTAAATTGCTGATTCAGGAACCATAATGGCTCCCCCACCCTCAGTAAATTTATAGGGCACATTTAACTGTTGTAATGCTGCAATAATCGCTGCGCCATCATTTTGGCTTACGCTGGAAAAGAGGATCCGATAATCGTCTTTTTTCTGGCCAGAAATGGTAATGACGAGAATCGTCACCACCAAAAACGCGAAAGCAATCCCGACCATGAGTTTTTGTCTAAAACTCAAAAGGGAAAAGCGTTCCTTTAAATCCCGGTATTTGTCTGCTAAATCAAGAGGAGTATTCAGAGTGCCGGCAACAGCAGGCGCTTTATCAGCGGCGATATTTAAGACCGTCGCATTTTTATCATCAATCGATGGTGCTGCGTCAGACTCACTCAATTGAATATTTTCCTAAGCAAATTCGATCTACTTCGAGCAAAAATATATTAATTTAGCGCCTTAAAAGAATGAATTTTTAATACTGAAACATACAATACAAAAAATTAATCGTATTAAATTGCACTTCAAACTAATTATTAGTTATCCTATATTACATAAATTATCTATTAAGCACAAAACATTTTGCAAATTTCTTCATCTAATACTTTAACTTCGGGCGCTAATACAACGGATTCAGTAGAAATGACCCAACAAAATAACCCAAAAGAGGCCCTCGAAAAGGCCTTTGAACTTTTTTATGAGGAGTCTAAAAAACTCGAGTCCCAACAGGCCGATTTACAAGCCAAAATCAATTTATTGAGTAATGAATTATCCGATTCCAATCAGCGTATTACGATATTACTGAATTCGATGCCCGCAGGGGTTATTTTGCTCGAAAATCAAATAGTGAAGATATTTAATCCGGCGGCTATGCAATTTTTGCCGTTTTTAAACTCTGGTCAATTATTTGCGATTCCAGCCAATTGGCAGGCCTCCATTACAAGTGGGGAATACGTCATCTACCCGGAACTGCAACAATCTAGCAAAAGAGGTGGCGCTACAAATAGGGCTAACGATCCCGGGATAACCACCCAAACCGTCCAATTACACCGGATTGATGAGGGTGGTCGAAGTATCATTCAGATCCAAGATATTACGCAAAACATCCTAACGCATCAAAAAAGCCAACATGAGAACCGCCTCGCTTCGATGGGCAAAATGGCTGCAAGCATCGCGCATCAGTTCCGCACCCCGCTCTCTACTGCCCTTATCTACGCTTCCCATTTGTGCGACCAAGAGCTTGACGAATCGACCAAACAAGAGTTTGCGGATCGCTTACGAAAACAACTGATTGGTCTAGAAAAACTCTCCCAAGATATGTTGCAGTTCATTACCAACCGCCCTCGAAAAACTGAAATTGTTGCTATCACGCAACTTATTATGGATGCTGACGCCGCTTTTAGGCCGCTTTGTGAAAAGAAAAATGTACTTTTTCAGATGCAATTGGGTGGTGATAGCCCGCAGATTTCTGCTGAAAAATCCTCCATTGTGAATGCCTTAATCGCTATTTTAGAAAATGCTCTAGTCGTTTCTGAGCCTTTACAAACGATTCACCTAAGCCTGCAAAACCAAGCGCAGCGTTGTCAAATCACTATCGAAGATCAAGGTGGAGGCATTCCCTTAGAAATGCTAGACTCACTTTTTGAGCCTTTTGCGACCGGGCATTCCAACGGCACTGGTCTTGGATTGGCCATTGCCAAAAATGCCATTGAGGCGCACCGGGGCACCATATTGGCAGAAAATTATGAGCATGGCGCTCGCTTTACCATTACGATTCCTTGTGTGCAGTCCTCTTAAAAAATCACACTTAAGCAGGTACTTATTTTGTTAACTGTATTTTATGCATTCAGCCCATCTATATTATGTGCCATTGTCTTATGATTAGACCATTCCAAGTTCCTAACCCTCCTTTGCAAATTGCTCGAGTCGTCCAATGAGTTTTAGTTCAAACCCCAATAGTTACCCCGTGATCCTGATCGAGGATGATGATGATTTGCGTGAGGCTATTGGTGTGACTCTTCGCATGAA
>CALPOM020000089.1 GCA_943325205.2 Thermoflexus hugenholtzii JAD2
ATGACCATATTGGATCTTCATCAGTTATCGACTTGGTTGACGCATTCAGGTCATCACTCACCTTAGATACTTCTGATGAGACGGCCTGATCAAATCCCTTAAAATCATTCTTGGCACTAGTAAAGGCCTCTGTAGCGGCCTCTTTCATCTTTCGCAACTCTTCTTGCTCCATTTGCCGGCCAACCTCTTCTTTAACCTCAGACATATAGCGTTGGGCCCGACCAAATAAATTCCCTGCAGTTCGGGCCAGCTTAGGCAAACGCTCAGGGCCCAAAACAATCAGTGCCACTACCGAAATTAAGACAATCTTGGTAACGCCAATATCAATCATGCACGATTAACCATTTCATACTTTCCCAAAATTGCTTTTTAAGCTACTTCTATGACCAAGCGATTTAGCGAACTTCTTTAGAAGCCACATCTACGGTCTTCGGATCATTAGTAGTAGCCTGCTGTTGAGCTACCTGCTGCACAGCGGCTTGATCAGCGGCTTCAGCAGCTTTGGCATCCTCTGGCTTGATGCCGTCTTTAAAACCCTTCACAGCTGCACCCATATCTGAACCAATGTTTCGTAATTTTTTGGTTCCAAAAATTAACAAAACCACAACTAATACGATTACCCAATGAATTGGACTCATGCCACCCATAACAACTCCTTCAATTTTCTCAGTTTAAGTTTATTAACCCGGGGCTGGTACAGCACTTTTCCAAGGCCTAGGTCCCGCTAAAACATGCATATGCATATGGTAAACCTCTTGACCACCATCTGCACCGTTATTTATCAAAACCTTAAATCCACCCGCTTTTCCCGATCTCGCGCCAGCTTGTAATGCAATTTTAGGTGCTAAAACCATCATTTTACCCAGTAATTCGGTATCTTCAAGAGTAACCTCAGCCAACATCGCAATATGTTTTTTGGGAATCATCAAAAAATGAATCGGCGCAGCTGGGTGAATGTCATTAAAAGCTAAGCAATCATCATCTTCATACAATTTTTTTGAAGGAATTGTCCCCGCAATAATTTTGCAAAATAGGCAATCTGGGTCGTGATTCATACTCTTATCTCCTGCAATAGAGCAGTTATTTGTTCGAACACTTATTTAAATTGGGTACGGCTCGCTTTTTCTTCCTCTCCACTGACACCCTCACGACGCTTTAACTCTTGCAAGACATCTTCTGGCCCCAAATCAAATTGAGCCAGCAAAATAAGCGTATGAAACCATAAATCTGCAAGCTCTCCTACTAATAAAGCCTGCTTACTAGGGTCAAACTGTTGATCTAATAAGGCATACCGGCAGTCTTTAGCTGCCATCACCACCTCTGCAGCCTCCTCGCCAATCTTTTTTAAGATCGCGTCATCACCCTTGGCAAAAAGCTTGGCAACGTAGGAAGCTGGTACTGACTCACCTTTTTCTAGCAACTGCTTTCGGGCAGCAATCGTTTGGGCAAGATCCTCTAATATTTGATGGACTGGGCGCGTACTCATTTCCCAACCCCGCTTAGCTCTTTCCAACCGAAAGGCAATGAAGTACTTTCAAGCTCCTGAAAGAAGCAGGAGTGCGCCCCAGTATGACAGGCGATTGCACCAACCTGCTCTACAACCAAGAGCAAAGTATCCCCATCACAGTCCAAATATACTCCTTGAACATTCTGAAAGTGCCCTGATTCTTCACCTTTATGCCAACGCTTTTTTCGTGAGCGTGACCAGTAAATTGCCTGTCCTAATGCAATCGTCTCTAAAAGCGTATCCGAATTCATCCAAGCCATCATCAGCACATCTTTACTTCCCCGCTCTTGAACAATTACCGGGATTAAGCCATCTGTATTCCACTGTATCTGGGCTAGCCAATTTTTTTCCATAGTGTCATTCTATTCTAGAGAGAGCTTACCTAGTTAGCGTATTTCAATGCCCTGTTGAACCAAATATGCTTTAGCCTGCGCTATCGTAAATTCACCATAATGAAAAATACTCGCTGCTAAAACAGCGTCAGCGTGTCCGTGTAAAATTCCTTGCGCAAGATGCTCTAGCGTTCCTACGCCACCCGAAGCTATTACCGGAACTGAAACACCATCACTGATCATTCGGACCAGTTCAATATCAAAGCCATTTTTTGTGCCATCTCGGTCCATGCTCGTGAGTAAGATCTCACCAGCTCCACGCTCTACGACTTCTTTAGCCCACTCCAGAACGTTTTTTCCAGTATTTTTTCGACCGCCGTGCGTAAATACATCCCAATGACCCAGACTAGTCTGTTTCGCATCAATTGCCACCACAATACATTGAGAGCCATATTTAGCCGATGCTTCAGAAACCAAATCAGGTCGCATTACGGCCGCCGAGTTGATACTAACCTTGTCTGCGCCAGCATTTAACAAGCGCCGTACATCTGCCACCTCGCGTACCCCACCACCCACCGTTAAGGGAATAAATACTTGAGCGGCCACTTGCTCAATCATATTTAAGATCAGATCACGATCATCAGAGCTTGCTGTAATGTCCAAAAAAGTTAACTCATCAGCGCCTTGCTCGTCATAACGCCGGGCAATCTCAACCGGATCGCCTGCGTCTCGCAGTTCGACAAAATTAACTCCTTTTACAACCCGACCAGCAGTAACATCTAAGCAAGGAATAATGCGTTTAGCCAGCATTCGGGATTATGCATCTGGCGGATTTTTTGCATCCGCATATTTTTGGGCTTCTATTAAATTAATATTCCCGTTATAAATTGCTCGACCGGCTATCACACCGATCACACCCTCAGACTCGATCTCACACAAGGCATCAATATCTTTTAAATTCGTTAGTCCACCACTAGCAATCACCGGTATAGAGACCGCTTGGGCCAACTTTAAAGTTGCCTCAATATTAATACCCTGAAGCATTCCATCCCGCCCGATGTCGGTATAAATAATTGCTTCAACTCCATAATCTTCATATTTTTTTGCTAAATCAATCACTTCATGCCCAGTTAACTTACTCCAACCATCGGTTGCTACTTTGCCATCTTTGGCATCTAGCCCGACCATAATATGTCCTGCAAAAGCTAGGCAGGCTTCTTGTAAAAAACCGGGGTTTTTAACGGCCGCCGTGCCAATAATGATGGTATCCAGTCCATCATCTAATAAGCGCTCAATAGTCTCTAAGTCGCGTACGCCTCCACCTAATTGAACAGGTATTTCATCACCAATTTCTTTGAGTATAGCTTTGATCGCCTGCTCATTTTTAGGCCGTCCAGCAATTGCACCGTTCAGATCGACTAGGTGGAGTCTTCTTGCCCCCTGACTGATCCAATGTCTTGCCATAGCCGCGGGATTTTCAGAGAAAATCGTCGCTTTTTTCATATCACCCTGTTCTAGTCGAACACAATGTCCATCTTTTAGATCAATCGCAGGTATTAAAAGCATTTAAGGATTCCACCGGGTAAAGTTGTAATACATACGCAAGCCATACTGTGCGCTTTTTTCTGGATGAAATTGCGTTGCAAAGATATTATCCTTTGCAATCGCACAAGTAAAGATGCTGCCATAATTCGTTGTTCCAAATTCATGATTTTTATTAGTTGGTACTACATAATAACTGTGCACAAAGTAAAAATGACTATCGTTAGGCACGCCGTCCCACAATGCGTGGGCTTGTTCTTGGCGTACTTGATTCCACCCCATGTGAGGCACTTTCAAATATTGACCATTTGGCAATTCATGTTGCTGCAGGTTAAACCTGACTACAGACCCTGGAAAAAGCCCTAAGCAGGGCGTCACCAAATTAGGAGTATGAGCTTCGGCACTGTGCTCAAAAAGCATTTGCTCCCCGACACAAACACCGAGTAATGGCTTATTTTTTGACGCGCAAAGCACTTCTTCGAGAAGTCCAGAACTAGCAAGTTGCGCCATACAGTCTGGCATTGCGCCCTGTCCTGGCAAAATGATTCGATCGGCAGCTCTAATTTGCGCTGGTGTATTCGCAATCACCACACGAGCGTCTGGGGCAACTTTCAACAAAGCTTGGGCTACGGAGCGAATATTACCCATTCCATAATCGACGATTGCAATGTTCGACAAAGTCAATTCCTATGGCATTTCGAGTTAAAGGCTTCCTTTAGTGGAAGGAACTATACCTAGCGCTCTTGGATCTATGGCCACAGCCATTCGTAAAGCCCGACCAAATGCTTTAAAAACAGTCTCCATTTGGTGGTGCGCATTTACTCCACGTAAATTATCAATGTGTAGTGTCACGCCAGCATGATTGGCAAAGCCTCGAAAAAATTCAATACTCAAATCAACATCAAATGTTCCAATGCGAGCGCGTGTAAAAGGTACATGAAACTCAAGTTCTGGCCTACCAGACAAATCTATCACCACCCTTGACAAAGTTTCGTCTAGGGGTACATAGGAATGCCCATATCTGCTCAGTCCAGCCTTGTCGCCAACGGCTTTAGCCAGTGCTTGGCCCAAGGTAATCCCAATATCCTCAACGGTATGGTGATCGTCAATATGCGTATCCCCCTTCGCTTCAATAGTTAAGTCAAACATGCCATGCCTAGCAATTTGGTCTAACATATGGTCTAGGAATGGTACGCCTGAGTTCAGTTTGGCAAGGCCGGAGCCATCCAAGTTCAGCGTAATGGAAACTTGGGTTTCGGATGTGTTTCGTGTAACTTCAACTTGTCTCATACCGTCATAATATCATTCGTTATCTAATTCTTATACTGAAGGATGTCTTATTATGTCTCTTTTTTGGAGCAAAACAGTTCAAACATTAACCCCTTATACACCGGGTGAGCAAATACAATTAGATCATTTAATCAAATTGAATACGAATGAAAGTCCCTATGGACCTTCCCCAAAAGCGCTCGCAGCAATTGCCAATGCCACAAATAATAGCCTAAGACTATACCCTCCTCCAAATTCGAACGAACTCAAAAACGGTATCGCAAAAGCATACGGGCTAGAGCATTCCCAAGTTTTTGTCGGGAACGGTTCTGACGAAGTGCTGGCTCATATATTTTTGGGTCTATTTAAACATTCTGCGCCCATTCTTTTTCCAGATATTACCTACACGTTTTATCCCGTTTACTGCAACTTATACGAAATTCCCTATCAATTGATACCTTTAGATCAAGAATTTAATATTCAAATTGATGATTATTTAGCTCGCCCCCAAAATGCAGGGATTATTTTCCCCAATCCGAATGCGCCAACAGGAAAAGCTATACCCGTGCGCGAGATCAAACGGCTTCTCCAAAAAAATACTCACAGCGTTGTAGTCATCGATGAGGCTTATGTCGATTTTGGAGCAGAGTCCAGCGTCCATCTGCTTGAGGAGTTTAATCAATTAATCGTAACCCATAGCCTATCAAAATCTCGCGCTTTGGCAGGTCTGAGGGTTGGATACGCTTTAGCGAGCCCGCATTTAATTGAAGGCCTAGAGCGCGTTAAAAATAGTTTCAATTCTTATCCATTAGGTAGGCTGGCACAAGCAGGAGGGCTTGCAGCAATCGAAGATCAGGATTATTTTCGTTCATCTTGCGAAAAAATCCAAAACACCCGAGCTGTTTTTATGCAGGAACTCAGTAAATTAGGATTCGATACGCTCGATTCACAAGCTAATTTTGTCTTTACTAAACATTCAAAAATAGCAGCGCATGATCTTTACACCCAATTACGCGCAGAAAATATTTTGGTTAGACATTTTGCTATTCCAAGAATAGAAAACTTCCTTCGCATTACTATCGGCACGGATGAGCAATGCGCACAATGTATTGTCATCCTCAAAAAGATACTATCTTCTGCCATGTAGTGGGTGAAGTCGAGTTTTAAAGATTACCTGTTGATCTTAAAGATGGCTGATTGTTTTGGATAATTTCATATAGCTTGCTCGTGTTCATCAACACGATGGCAAGCTCGATACATGCTTTGAAACGAATGCATCACCAAGCTGAATCTGAACTAAGAGGGGAGTCACCAAAAAAGACCTGACCCAATCCTCAAAATTATTGCTTTAGACGCTACTTTAGACGCATTTGTGCTGCCATAGCGTGCGCTTGCAAGCCCTCACCATTTGCCAAAACACTAGCAATTTGCCCAAGCGATTGGGCTCCATGCTCGCTCACCTCAATGAGACTGCTACGCTTGATAAAGTCATACACTCCGAGTGGAGATGAGAAGCGCGCCGTTCTTGAGGTCGGTAATACATGGTTTGGCCCAGCACAATAATCACCGAGTGACTCACTCGTAAATTTTCCTAAAAATATCGCGCCGGCATGCCGAATATGATTTAGCCATTGACGAGGATTCTCTGCCGAAATCTCTAAATGCTCTGGCGCAATTTGATTAGAAATGTGACAAGCTTGCTCCATACTATCTACCAGTATCATTGCACCACGATTCTTGAGAGAAGTCCTAATGATATCTTTTCTAGGCATCTTTTCAATTAATCGATCAATACTTTGCACTACCTCATCTAAATATTCGGCATTCGGGCACAGCAATATCGACTGGGCAAGCTCATCATGCTCAGCCTGCGAAAACAAATCCATAGCGACCCAGTCTGGTGGCGTTTTACCATCACAAAGAACTAAGATTTCTGACGGACCAGCAATCATATCAATACCCACCGTACCAAAGACCCGACGCTTAGCACAAGCCACAAAAGCATTACCAGGACCCACAATTTTATCTACTGCCGGAATACTTTTTGTGCCATAAGCTAAAGCTCCAATCGCTTGAGCACCGCCAATCGTAAATACCCGATCCACCCCTGCAATGGCAGCAGCAGCCAAAACTAGCGGATTATGTAGTCCATCCGGGGTTGGCACAACCATGGATAATTCACCAACACCAGCTACTTTAGCCGGTATGGCATTCATCAATACCGAAGAAGGGTATGCGGCCTTTCCTCCAGGAACATAAATACCGACTCGGTCTAGGGGACAAATCTGTTGGCCCAACACCGTGCCATCTGGCTCGGTATATTCCCAACTTTTACAACCAGACTCTCTCATCTGGCGCTCATGGTAGGAGCGAACTCGCATAGCGGCATTTTCTAAGGCTTCAAGCTGCTCTATGGGTAATTGCTTGCGCGCTTCATTAAGTTGATCAGTCGTAATTTGTAAATCGGCCATGGTTCTCGCTTGTAACCGGTCAAACTGATTAGTATGCCGAATCACCGCGTCATCACCCTCAATCCGGACTTCTTTGAGGATGCTAATAACAGTTTTCTCGATGGCTGTTTGATCATCCTCGGAAAAACTCAATAAGTCATTTAGCTCCTGATCAAAACTCTCTGAATGAGTACTAAGACGGCGCATCATGATTTAATTCGATAAAGTTGCTGCAGCAGCAAAGGCGTCTAAAAAAAACTGCATCTGCGCCCGGCGTCTTTTATGTGCAGCCTGGTTCACAATTAAGTGTGCACTGATAGACATAATATTTTCAACTTCTACTAGTTGATTTGCCTTTAGCGTATTTCCCGAAGAAACTAAATCAACAATTGCATCTGCAAGCCCGACTAAAGGGGCTAACTCCATCGAGCCATAAAGCTTAATTAAATCAACATGGACGCCTTTAGTAGCAAAGTGATCGCGGGCAGTTTTTACATACTTAGAAGCTACTCGCAGACGCGCACCCATTTGAACTGCTGAGTTGTAATCGAAGCCCTCTTTTACAGCGACAGACATTCGGCACTGCGCAATTCGAAGATCGATCGGCACATAGAGGCCCTCAAAGCCATTCTCGATGAGGACGTCCTTACCGGCCACACCAAAATCAGCAGCCCCAAACTGGACATAAGTTGGCACGTCCGATGCGCGGACAATAATAATTCGCAACTCTGGATGCGAGGTAGGAATGATTAATTTACGGGAAGTTTCTAAGTCCTCAGAAATAGTGATGCCAGCTCTCTCAAGCATCGGCAATGTTTCTTCGAAAATTCTTCCTTTTGATAGGGCAAGAGTTAACATCGTATTATTATCCTACAAGAATCTCCAAGAAGCTTGTGATATGGAACTTCATCTGCCTTGATGTAAATTATCGATCACCCGAAAGACTCGAATTATGCACCTTGCATTACTTAATCCGGGTTATATCAGCCCCTAAAGCATTTAATTTTCGCTCCATTCGGTCATAGCCTCTATCTAAATGATAAATTCGGTCTACGATCGTTTCGCCATCTGCAACCAAACCAGCAATCACAAGGCTTGCCGAAGCGCGTAAATCCGTGGCCATTAAAATGGCCCCTGATAAATGCGCTACCCCTTCAATGACCGCGGTATTACCTTCGATTGCAACTTTGGCTCCCAAGCGATTCATTTCTTGCACATGCATAAAACGATTCTCAAAGATAGTTTCGGTCACTCTCGAGCTGCCACTCGCGATCGTATTTAATGCCATAAATTGGGCTTGCATGTCGGTTGGGAAAGCAGGGTACTCCGAGGTTCTAAAGCTGACTGGTTTAGGTCTTTGGGCCATTTTAGCGCGTATGGTATCTGAGCTAATTTCCATCTCTAAGCCAGCTTCACGCAATTTAGCAATAACCGCTTCTAGGGTCTGCGGGCGACATTTGTTTATCGTAATTTCGCCACCAGTTGCTGCTACAGCACATAAAAAAGTACCGGTTTCAATCCGATCAGCAATAATTTCATATTCGGCACCGTGTAATGCCTCTACCCCGATAACAGTCAAATGGTCAGTCCCAAGTCCTTGTATGTTTGCACCCATAGCTATTAACAAGTGCGCTAAATCAGTGACTTCTGGCTCGCGTGCAGCATTTTCTAGAACAGTTGTTCCCTCGGCCAAAACTGCTGCCATCAATAAATTCTCCGTGCCGGTCACGGTGATCATGTCCGTTAGGATACGCGCTCCCCTTAATTTCTTTCTTGGACTTGC